>NZ_JAWOVY010000001.1:0-383106 GCF_033340155.1 Vibrio sp. 1562 | reverse complement strand
TTGGCGCTGGACTAAACAAAGGCCCCCTTTTAGGGGGCTCACACAAAGCCACCTTCTTTAGAAGGTGGTAATTTACTGTTAGAGATACAGTTTTATTAATACGCTTATTTTTTATCGAGTAAATCGAGGAAGAAGGCATACTCTAGCGCATCTTCTTTTAAGCGCTTAAATCGACCAGATGCGCCGCCGTGTCCGGCTTCCATATCGGTTTTGAACAACAAGGCGTTATCGTCAGTCTTCATTTCACGAAGTTTGGCGACCCACTTCATTGGTTCAAAGTACTGTACTTGAGAGTCGTGCAAGCCAGTCGTTACCAACATGTTTGGGTAGTTTTGCGCCTTGATGTTGTCGTAAGGCGAGTAACTCAACATATAGTCATAGTATGTTTTGTTATTTGGGTTACCCCATTCATCATATTCATTGGTGGTCAATGGAATTGATTCATCGAGCATTGTGGTTACCACGTCCACAAACGGAACATGAGCGCCGATACCGCGATACAGTTCTGGTGCTTGGTTGATGACAGCCCCCATTAAGAGACCACCTGCAGAGCCACCAACAGCGAAGACTTTATCTTTCGCGCCATAGCCTTGTTCAACCAAACCTTTAGTCACATCAATAAAGTCGTTGAATGTGTTTTGCTTGGTTAGTTTTTTACCGTCTTCATACCAAGGGCGGCCAAGCATTTCAGATCCACGAATATGAGCAATGGCGTAAACAAAGCCGCGATCCAATAGACTCAAACGTGTCGAGCGGAAAGTTGGCTCAATGGTTGCGCCATAAGATCCATAACCATATTGGTAGAGTGGATTCGTACCATCTTTCTTAAATAAGTCTTTACGATACACCAAAGAAACGGGTACTTCTTTACCGTCACGGGCTGTGACCATGATGCGTTCTGATTGGTAATTGTCAGGATTAAAATCACCAAGTACAGGTGTTTGCTTCATGATTTCTGACCCGCCCGTTTTTAGATCGAAATCGTAGTAGGTTCCTGGAGTGGTTAAACTGCTGTAATAAATACGAACTTTCTCGTTATCCAGCTCTAGGTTACCTGTCAAATAGGCAGCAAACGCATCGTCATTAAATGTGAGGGGGAATTCTTTTCCTGTTGAAAGCTGACGTACAGTGACGCTTGCTAGGCCGTTAGAGCGCTGCTCATAGACGATGTGATCATCGAATAACTCGAAGTCGACAAGTTGAGTATTGTCGTCTGCGGCAATCACATCTTGCCATTTAGAGCGGTCATGCATGTCATTTTGATGAACTTTCATCAAACGGAAGTTGACGGCTTGATAGTTAGTATAAATGTAGTACCAATCGCCTAGCTTAGAAATACTGTATTCAATGCCATCTTCGCGAGGATAGAACGGTTTCGCCTTTGCTTTAGGGTTGTTCGCATCAATGATAGAGACCCCACTGGTTTCTGTACTCGAATGCCAGATATAAATATCTTCGCCATCTTTGCTTTTGCTTAGTGAGGTGTAATAGGCGCTGTCGGTTTCCTCAAAAATCAGCTCATCGTTGCTTTGTGGTGTGCCCAATACATGACGATAAACTTGGTAGCCCAATAAGGTCTGAGGATCTTTTTTGATGTAGTAAAAGGCGTTGTTATCGTTCTGCCATGCGACAGCGCTTGAGGCCCCTTCGATTTCATCTTGTAGGTAATTGCCTGTTGTCAGGTCTTTGATCTTAAGGGTGTACACGCGGCGGCTTAATGTGTCTTCGCCATACGCCAATAAGTTTTCATTCGGACTAACGTATAGGCCGCCGATACTGAAAAATTCATGTTCTTTTGCTAGTTCATTGACATCTAAAATGATTTGTTTGTCTTTGCCTGCAAAGTCTTTAGCTCGCAAATGGACTTCGTACTCGTTATCTCCGGTCACTTCACTGGAGTAGAAGTAGTTGCCTTTACGAACCGGTACTGAGTTGTCGTCTTTTGCGACGCGCCCTTTAATTTCTTCAAATAGCGTATCTTGAAGTGTTTCAGTGTGCTTTAGAACGGTTTCTGCGTACTGATTTTCTTTCTCTAGGTGCTGTAAAATTTCAGGGTCTTTACGTTCGTCGTCACGCATCCAGTAGTAGTTATCAACGCGGGTATCGCCATGAATAGTCATCGCGTGAGGGACTTTTTTCGCAACCGGAGCTTGAGTTTGTTGAGCAACGATCTGTGTTTGGGAGTATTGAGTCATGCTGGGGATTCCTTGATTGCTGCATCCGGCGACAAGCGCGACCGAGACGGCCAACGTAGCTAAAGTGAAACGCATCTGATTTTATCCTTATTGTACACCCAAGTGGCCTCATCCTGAGGGCTGGGCTTTCATTTTGTCAGTGGTTTTCAGTTGTCCATTCTTTGTTATGGGGTATACCGAAAAAGTGAGAATCCTCAATATTTCCGAGTTGGATACTCAATTTGAAGGGAGCTGAAAACACATTGTGTAAGCAGCTGTTATTTTTAACAAATATCAATTCGAAAGTTAAATCATTCTCATCGGGAAATCGATATAGTGTGATATGAAAAAAGGGACACACTTGTTGAGTGTGTCCCTTTTGGATTTTGAAAGTAAGCTGATAATGATCAGATAACTTGCGGTACTTCGTTTGAGTGATTGTGTGCTCGATTCACCCACATTAGCCCAAGCATTGCAATTACCGACATTGCCATCATCAAAATGCCCAAAGGCATCTGGTTATGCGCTGGAAATAGTGACGCGAGCAAAGTTGCGACACCTGCCCCCAAGTTTTGCATGCCACCCAATGTCGCGCCTGCTGTTCCTGCATGGTATGGGAATGGCGCAATCGCTCCAGTTGTTGCTGCTGGGAAGAGAATGCCCGCACCCAAAAAGTACACGGTTGCGCCTCCAACTAGCGTTAATGCCGTGGTTAAACCAAACAAGCCTGGGATGAGCACAATAGCAGAGCCTACAAAAATAGAGACCAAGCCTACGTTTAAAGCACGACGCTCAGAGCGACGTCTTGCGATGTAGCTAGATAAGCCTGCGCCCACCAAGTAACCTGGGATCGGCAATATAAACAGCAAACTTACCGTTGTTGCAGGTAATTCTAATACCCCACCCAACAACACCCCAGCCGCTGCTTCGAATACACCCACACCAGCGAATGTTGCAACCAGGCAAATCAAAAAGCCTTGAAAGCGACGGTCAGACAAAACGTGTTTGTAGCTTTTGGCTACTGGTTCGAATTTGCGTTTCTCTTTTGGTAGCGTCTCCATCATGCTTGTCATCATGGTGATCACAACCGCGATAGCAAATAGCGCTAAGAACAAGTAGCTCGACCGCCATCCGAAAGCTTCTGTTAGGTAACCGCCTAATACTGGTGCCATTAATGGTGAGAAAATCACACACATGCTAATTAAGCTGTTTGCTCTGTGTAGATCAGAGCCTTCAAAGCAATCGCGAGTCAGAGTGCGTGACATCGCACCGCCGCAGCCAATACCTAAGCCTTGGATAAAGCTACCAATCAAGAACCATTCAAATTGATGTGCAAATAATGCTACCAGTGTACCCGCGATGTAGATAAGCAGCCCGACGATGATGATCGGTTTGCGTCCCAAGCGGTCCGATAGTGTGCCATACGCAAATTGCGACAAGCCATATGGGATTAGGTAACAAGCCATCACAGCTTGAAGTGATGACGCAGATACCAAAAACTCGCCCGCCATATGACCGATTGAAGGCACGTACATTGTCTGGGTCATTTGACCCACGGCAGTCAATATAGCGATTAAAAAGGTAAGTTTCGCTAATGGAAACGAAGCAGACATTTGCGTATCTCTCCAAAAAATTTAAGACGTAAAAACCCTTAGCACTCTTTTACAGAGTGCTAACTGAATTCTTGTGTTGCGGGGGGTATTTGCGCGAGATAATAGTGCTTGCTTGTATAATTAGCAATCGAAAAGTGTGAAGTTGAGCAAGATAAAAATCTATGATTTCAATTAGAAAAACTAATCCGATTTTGTTTTCAAAAAGCGGTGCATTTCTTTGTCTAATTACGTTAAATTTTTTTACTTTTCGTGAATAGAATGAGCCTTATAGGTAACTGGTTTTAATGGTTAAAGTGCAAAAATAAAGCGTCTGATCGGTTGAGGTGAGTTCAAGATGAAACGAGTGAATAAAAGGTAGAGGAAAGCATCAGAAAGAAAAGGGAGCCGAAGCTCCCTTAGAAATGATTATGTCTATTCGCGCTCAGATGCGTATGCGTAAAGCATTTCTAGTGCGATGGTTGCTCCCGCTAGTGCGGTAACATCACTGTGGTCGTATGGAGGCGATACTTCGACAACATCCATACCCACGATATTCATGCCGGCTAAACCACGAATAATTTTCAGCGCTTTGTCTGAGTTCAAGCCACCACAAACTGGTGTACCAGTTCCCGGTGCGAAGGCCGGGTCTAAGCAGTCGATGTCAAAAGTGACATATACTGGCTTGTCTGCGACGGTGCGACGAATTTCTTCTAGGATCTCGTTCACCGACATGTCATTCGCTTTCATCGCATTAATCACATTGAAGCCGTGATCTTGCTGTTTGTACTCCGTACGAATGCCGATTTGTATTGAGTTCTTCGCTGAGATCAAACCTTCTTTCGGCGCATGGTAGAACATCGTACCGTGGTCGTATGAACTGCCATTTGCATAGGTGTCCGTATGAGCATCAAAGTGAATCAACGCCATTTGGCCATGATGCTTCGCATAGGCACGCAGGATAGGTAGCGTAATGAAGTGGTCACCGCCCAATCCCAACATGGTTTTACCACTTTTTAGAATTTCACTGGTTGCCGCTTCAAGGCGGTAAGTAAAATCTTCCGCATCACCGCAATCGAACACGAGATCACCTGCGTCGATCACTTTCAGTTTATCCAATACGTTGAAGCTCCAAGGGAACTTCTTACCTTCCCATGCCAAGTTGACTGAGGCACGGCGAATTGCATCTGGACCCATACGCGCACCTGGACGCCCAGATGTTGCCATGTCCAGAGGGACTCCCAACACCACAACGTCTGCGTCTGCCGATACCGGGTTACGAATGTACGGCAGACGTAAAAACGACATAGAGTTGGAGTAAAGCGAATAATCAGTTTTAGTAAACAAATCATTCATATCAGAAGTCCTCTAAATAGGTGTATCCTGCTAGACCTTGTTCTAGTTCTGCTAGGATTTGTGCTTGTTCATTGGCTTCAACTCGCTGTGAAACCAATTGTTTATAATTGTCACGAATCGCATCCACGTCGATATGAACGTAGCGCATCATGTCTTCTACACTATCACCTTCGTTGATGTAACTGATCTCAAATTGACCATGTTCATCAACATTGACTACAGCACTGTGGGTATCACCAAATAGGTTGTGCATGTCACCAAGGATTTCTTGGTATGCGCCTACTAGGAAAAAGCCCATTAAGTACGGTTTGTCTTTGCTCCAAGCTGGTACAGGTAGCGTGCTCTCGATGCCTTGACCATCAACGTAGTGATCGATCGCGCCATCAGAGTCACATGTGATGTCCAACATCACTGCACGACGTTCTTCCGCCTCGCCAAGACCAGAAAGTGGCAGAACAGGGAACACCTGATCAATACCCCAAGCATCTGGTAGAGATTGGAAGAGAGAGAAGTTCACGAAGAACTTATCCGCAAGACGTTCGCTCAACTCGTCCAGAATCGGACGGTGGAAGCGATTCTTAGTGCTCATCTTTCGGCTTAATTCGAAGTAAATGCGCAGTGACAATTGTTCTGCCCACGCACGTTGTTCCAAGTTAAGCACACCTGTAGCAAATTGAGAGTGCACTTCTGCCAAATCACTTTGGGTATCATTGTAAATCTCAATTAACGCACGAGCGTCTGTACCATCTTGCAAGTTTTCCCAGTTTCGCCACATGTTTTGTAGCAAAAGCGGAGCGTCCTCATCAAGCTCATGTACTTCTTCCGGTAGGTACGACTCGGTACCAATTACGTTAGAAATCAATACAGCGTGGTGCGCTGTTAGCGAGCGACCCGATTCCGAAATGATCACTGGCATTGGTTGTTCGTATTGCAGACACACATCGCCCACTGTGTTCACAATATTACGTGCGTATTCTGCAAGGCCGTAGTTCATCGAATTCGATGATTGGCTGCGTGTGCCGTCATAATCCACTGCCAAGCCGCCGCCCACATCGAAGTACTCGATGTTTGCACCGAGTGCGCGTAGTTCGCAGTAGAAACGTGCAGACTCGTTCACACCATTGCGTACATCACGGATGTTTGCCATCTGTGAACCAAGGTGGAAGTGAACCAGTTGCATCGCGTCTAGGTTGCCTTCGCGTTTAAGACGTTCAATAACGCTAAGCACTTGCGATGCTGATAAACCAAACTTCGATTTTTCACCGCCACTTGCTTGCCATTTCCCTGCGCCTTGAGAGGCGAGGCGAATGCGTAAACCAAGGCGCGGTTTTACGCCCAAACTTTTCGCTTCTTCTAGTACCAGATCCAGCTCAGAAAGCTTCTCTAGTACGATGAATACCTTGTGACCCAGCTTTTCACCGATCAGTGCAAGACGCACATACTCACGGTCTTTGTAGCCATTACACACGATCACGGAGCTACCTTGTTGAGCCAATGCAAGTACCGCCAACAATTCTGGCTTGCTACCCGCTTCAAGACCAAGCTGCTTGGTTTCTAGTTGAGCTTGGCTCGCTAGAATTTCATCCACCACTTCACGTTGTTGGTTTACTTTAATTGGGTACACCAACAAGTATTTGTTTGGATATTGGTATTCTTCAATTGCTTGGTTGAATGCGTGGCAAATACCATGCACACGTTGGTGCACGATTTGCGGGAAGCGTACTAATACAGGCAGATTTAACTGCTTCGCTTCTAGCTCATTTACAATAGCGCTGAAAGGGATTTGATGTGCACGATCACTACGTGGTGATACATATACTTCGCCTTGGTCATCAATGCCGTAGAAACCTTGGCTCCAGTAGTGAACGTTGTAGTCCGCGCGGATGCGGTCTAATTTAGTTGCTTTTTCCAACTCGATTCTCACAAAAATGTACTTAACTCCTTAATTAATTAGAAGGAAAAGTACAAAAAAGCAAATCATGAGGTATTTACCTCATACCCTGACACGAACTCCGTGTGCGCGCATTAACGGATAAAAGGGCCCTTGAGTCTAATGATTAAAATCTATCATCTCGATTATGATTTGTTGTCGTCGCTACGTGTGAATATTTGTTTACCGAAGCGTCCATTCTGCTGTTATAGTTGGTCTGACCAGTAAGGATTCGGTCATGAAGCATCTCACTAAAATAAGGACATATTTTGCAGCTGCACAGAATTCAGGGGTACATTCAGACCATGTATCTCGCCGAATATCCCGATAAATTATTGTTGCTTGATGGTGCCAGTCGAGCAGACATCCCTCATCTTAAAGACTTTATTGAACATCAACTCCATCGTCCTTTTTCTGATCTAAAGTTGGTTGTTGTGACCCACATGCATCCAGACCATGCTGGTGGTGCGCACAAACTACGTGACTTAACAGGATGCAAGCTATTGGCCGCAAAGCGAGAGAACCAGTGGTATAGCGGTGTAGACGGTTGGCTAATGCATTTGACCGATTTGATGTTAGCACGCTGGATGGCGAATCGGATGCGTAAACCAAAGCAAAACCTGTGGTATTCCCGCAAGCTAAAGCCAGATATTGAACTTATTGATGGAGAGTTTATTCCTGGATTTGATGATTGGCAGGTGCTAGAAACACTAGGGCATACCGACCGAGATCTGTCGGTTTATCATTCTGAACAAGATGTACTGTATGTGGCGGATTTAATGGTGCAGGTGAAACAGCATCTGATTGCGCCGTTTCCCATATTTCATCCGAATCAATATCGGCAATCATTAAAGCGTGTGTTTGAGATGAATCCGCAATGTTTGCTTTTGGCACATGGGGGAGAGGTGACTTTGGATGAAAAAGCGTATCAGCACATTTTGAATACAGCGCCGACTAAGCCAATGACGCACTGGCGAGTGACAAAAGTTAAAGCGAAGGGATTGTTGTTTGCGTTATTTCGTAGGAAGTAGGCTAAGATAAAGCCAGACGAGTGATGCTCAACAAAAACGTTCGATCACTCATCTGAAGCTACGGGGTTAAGATGCCAATAAGTGAGATTGGCTAGGATCAACCAGCACTTTGTCTGCCATACCCTGACGACCTAACAACATCATGTAAGTCATTTTTTCACGGTTAGTCAACGTAATGTCGATTGGCCATTGTTGGTCGCCCATACGCAGCATCGTTGTGATCACGCAGCGGTGCTCAAAAGTACCGTTAGAAGATTTAACCTTACGGTTTGCTTTTAGTTTCGCTGTGCAGCGAACCACTTGTTCTAAATGGTATACATCTGGGTGCAAATCGAATGCAACATAAGACTGACCATCTTTTTCAAAGCAATCAATATTGTCTACATGTAATGAAGAGGTTTGAGCGCCTGTATCAATACGCGCTTCAAGGTGAGTAATCCCTAACTCTGGCAAGCAAATAGCTTCGGCATTCCCAATGATCATTTTCTGATTCATAGTGTCATCCTAGCGACGAGTAACAAGAGAGCCGGTTTTTGGCTCTCTTGTGCGTTAAACAAAAATCAACCTTTACCGCGAGTACGGTTTGAATTTGGCTTAGCGTTTTTCTCGATAAAATCGAAGATCATACCTGCAATGTTTTTACCCGTTGCTAGTTCGATGCCTTCTAGACCAGGGGAAGAGTTCACTTCCATTACCACTGGGCCATTTTTAGATTGAAGGATATCCACACCACAAAGGTTCAAGCCCATCACTTTCGCTGCATTTACAGCGGTCGCACGCTCTTCTTTGCTCAAACGCACGAGTTGTGCAGAGCCACCACGGTGAAGGTTAGAACGGAACTCGCCTTCTTTTGCTTGGCGCTTCATTGCGGCAATCACCTTATTTCCGACAACAAAACAACGGATGTCCGCGCCTTTTGCTTCTTCGATAAATTCTTGCACCATGATGTTAGCTTTCAAACCCATGAAAGCTTCAATCACGCTTTCTGCCGCTTTATTTGTTTCAGCAAGTACAACACCAATGCCTTGAGTGCCTTCTAGCAATTTAATTACTAGAGGTGCGCCACCAACGTTTTTGATCACGTCCTGAATGTTGTCAGGATGGTGAGCAAAGCCAGTGCGTGGCAAACCGATGCCTTTACGTGATAGCAGTTGCAATGAGCGCAACTTGTCACGAGAGCGGCTGATCGCGACAGATTCGTTGACACAAAATGTACCCATCATTTCAAACTGACGTACAACAGCAGTGCCGTAAAACGTAATAGATGCCCCAATACGTGGAATAACAGCATCGTATTGCGGTAATTCTTCACCCTTGTAGCGGATCTTAGGGTTGTTGCTCGTAATGTCCATATAACAGTGAAGCGTGTCGATCACATCGATTTGATGCCCACGTTCTTCACCCGCCTGTTTTAGGCGCATGGTTGAATATAAATTCTCATTACGAGAGAGAATAGCAATACGCATGGCAATTCCTTAGTAAGTCAGTACCAAATTAAAATATAAGTATAGAGCATAGAATGCAGTAGGCAGGTGATCATGTTATGACATAACCTACTTACTTCAACGATTTAGAATTGTGGTTGAACAACCACGTCGTCAGAGGTGCGCACCTTAGGGCGTTTTTTTGTGAGATGAAAACGAAAAAGCATCGTCGACACGACAAAAATATTTTATCGAACGCTCACGCCTTGCGGTATGAGACTGTCAAGGGTGAGATAAATAAAATTGAGCAAAAATTTCATCGCTTTGTCACGAATTATCGCTTAAAAAAGCGGCCAATTTGACCGCTGTTTTTAGCTGTTTTGATAGTGACTTAAAAAAAGTTCCGCCGTTTGGGTAGCTAACAGCCTAGATTCTTCATTCGACAAAGAGGGGCGAATTCCCATTAACTGCGGCCAGAATGCACTGCCTTTAAGTAAGTTGTGCAATTGAGTGCTTGCTATATGTACATCATCAATTTGCAAAGCGCCACTGTTCGAATTCTCCGTAAGCCAGCGGTACAGGGCGGTTTCCTGTTTCGACATTTGTTCTGCTTGTTCTTTGAGATCTTCTGGCTTAAATAAGAAGTGCCCAAATGCCACTTTTGCCAGCTCAATATAGTTTGGTTCCGTCACCACAATGATCTCGCTGTAGAGTAATTCAATCAATTGATCTTTGAGTGGCAGAGTGGCCAAGCGTTTAATATCGCTTTCCATCATTGACGAACGCCAAAGCTCAGTCAGCAACTCCGTCACGATCGCTTCCTTAGAAGGGAAGTGATTATAGACCGTGCGCTTAGAGACTTGTGCGATTGCAGAGAGCTTATCCATGCTGGTGTTTTGCACCCCAAACTCTTGGAACGCTTGCCTTGCCGCGCACAAGATGGCTTCTCTTTTGGTTTCGCTACGACTTTTTCTTTTTACATTCATAAGCTTGTTAAGTTAAGAAGATCATTTCTTGAACTATTTTACACTAAGTAGTTTACTTTTGATAATTAGAATGTAAACTGCACCGTGTAGTTTACTTTTGTTCGGGTTAACTTTTTATGAAAAAAACTTTGCTAGCCACAGTAGGAGCGTTCGCGATGGGTACATCAATGATTTCTTGTTCTAATGTTGATACTGAAAAAGCGCCAACATACCCGGACAAATTTGCAAATACAGAGTTGGAATACAAAAGCGGTTTGGGCGACATGTTCGAAATCATGAAAGCGTATTTTACGACTGAGCGCCTTAACCCAACACCAACGATTGAAATTCCAGTGCATGCGATCACAGCGCGGCAACTGTTAGAAGAGCAAGATGACGTCATCTATCGTCTGGGTCACTCAAGCGTATTAATGAAGCTCGATGGAAAACTGGTGATGACCGACCCTGTATTCAGTGAGCGCGCGTCTCCTGTACAATGGGCAGGGCCAAAACGCTTTCACCAAACCCCCATCACGATAGAAGATTTGCCAACTATCGATGTGGTGGTGATCAGTCATGACCATTACGATCACCTAGATAAAGCTTCTATTAAAGTGCTAGGCGACAAGGTGGGCACTTTCTTGGTGCCGTTAAAAGTTGGCCAATTACTGGTGAATTGGGGTGTGCCGAAGGAGAAAGTGATCGAGCTAGATTGGTGGGAGTCACATTCTGTCGACGGCATTGAATATACATTGACTCCGACTCAGCATTTCTCCGGTCGAGGTTTGACAGACCGCGATACGACACTGTGGGGCAGTTGGGTTATTAATGCACAACAACACAAAGTGTTCTTCAGTGGTGACTCTGGTTACTTCAATGGCTTTAAAGAGATTGGTGAAAAGTACGGTCCGTTTGACTTCACTATGATCGAAACCGGCGCATACAATGAACTTTGGTCAGACATTCACATGTTCCCAGAGCAAAGCGTTCAAGCACACATTGATGTGCAGGGCAAAGTGATGATGCCAATTCACAACAGTACGTTTGATTTATCGATGCATGATTGGAATGAGCCGATGCAACGCGCGTTAGACATTAGTGAAGAGCGCGGTGTAACGTTAGTGAGCCCTGAGATTGGTCAACGCTTGGCGATTGCGGAGCCTCAGCCTGCTAAGGCATGGTGGCAATAATTGCTGAGCTAAACAGCCAAACACCAGAATAGTTAAGTCACTTATCAGTAGTTACTATTAGTAGTTACGTGGTCAGGGATAAGGATAAAGGTGCGATGAAAGCAAAGTGGACGTTGTTACTTACATTAAGCATTCTGCCTACCTTTGCACTAGCAGGGGTAGAGCAAGATATCTCGACGTTGATAAAACGAGTTGAGCAATCCTCTTGCACCTTTATCCGCAACGGCAAGGCGTACACTAATCAAGAAGCGGCAGAACACATGCGCAATAAATGGGATTACGCCAAAGATGACGTTGATTCCGTGGATGTGTTTATAAAAGAGGTCGCGTCAAAGAGCTGGTTATCTGGCAAACCATATTGGGTGGATTGCCAAGACAAACGCATTACCAGCGAAGAGTGGCTAACATCATTGATGCGCACCACCGATCACATCCAATAACACTTCTTTGATGGTCTGATAGCGCAGAGGTAGAGCACGACTGCGCTTACGAACTAGAAATAGCTCTTCACATACAGTGTTTTTCAATTGAGCAATGTGTAACGTGTCTTTTAGCGGAAAATTGTCGACCGCACTTTGAGGCAGCACGGTGAAGCCAAGTCCTTTGCTGACAGGTAGCAAAATTTGGCTCAATTGATTTACGTAGCCGGATAATGGTAAATCGCTCATCTTAATTTCTTGGAGCTGTGGTTCTTCACACTGGTCAAAAAACAGCGTCATGTAATGCTCAGCATCAGGGTGGCTAATGACACCACAGTCATGCAAGAGTTGTGGCGTTATCTGCTTATTTTGATAATGCTTTGGCAGAACCAAGCACAACCTCTCTTTACCAATTCGCTCACTGTGAAACAGACCTTTGTTGGGAACATCAGTCACGATACCAATATCGATGTGCCCTTGCGTTATGGCGTTGAGAATAGATTGATTTGGCGCGGCTTCTAAATGTAACGATAAGCTCGGGTGCTGTTTTTGCTTCTCCAAAATGGGCCCATACAACATTAACGCCATTGCACCAGAACAAGCCAGTTTACAGTGGCCTGAAAACGCATCATCAAAACTGAGCTCTTCGAGCAGCTTCTTCTCTCTATCTTCTAACTCGAGCGCATATGCGTAGACAATCCTGCCTTGTTCGGTTAATTCGAAGCTTTTGTTTTCGCGCTTGATCAAGGCATGCTGACAACTTTGCTCTAATTTTTTGATGTGTTGGCTGACGCCAGGCTGAGTCATAAAAAGTTTTTCTGCAGTTTGCGTAAAATGACCGACTTCAATCAATGTCTTAAATGTATGTAACCAAACAGGATTAAGCATAGTGTGTGATTTTCTGAGAGCTTCGTTGGGAGACGTAAAGAAAATGATAGCACGGTGTTTTATGAAAACAGAGAAGACTTAAACGATAAAGATGAATCGCTATCAATACATTACAGACAAAATAAAACCCCGCCTGGTTTCCCAGACGGGGCTTATTCTTTTTCGCAGCAATCCAGCTACTAATAGGTGCTCCCTGCATCTATCCTTGATTGTGGCTAAGTCCTTTAACCGAGTTCCTTGTTCATCGCCTTCCTAGCGGTGTCCATTCTTGCCTATCATCCTGACGGGCGAACTCTATCCTAGAGCTTAACTACTTCCTTGCTGACAACTCATCCTAAGCTATCAAATCTTCATCCTGAAGATACCCAATCCTTTAGGCTTTTTTCCTGTTCCCGCCAACATCCTGTCGACAAGTTGAGTATTGATGTTTTGCTGATTTGACTCAATTAACTTTTCTAAATTATTTTTACTTATTATTTTAAGTGAATTTAAATATTACTTTTAAATCATATATTTAATGTTTTTTTCTGGCATTGCTCTTAGAGGTGATTAATCTATTTGCTTACAACTCTTGTAAGAGATCTCGCACAAGTTTGGTGGTGAATGTATTAATGTGCGCTTTTTGTTCCGAGTTCTGTGGATTGAACTGGATCACAATGCGTTAAAAGGGAGACGATAAAGATGAAAGTGAATTGATCTTGAGTAGAGATTTGTTTGAAAAGAAATAAAAATTCTTGCGGTTTTTATAAACAGTATGGTAAATCTGAAATGCCCACCTTGTTAATCCTTATTAAGATTCAATGACAGTATAAGTAGGGAACTTGATTGCCATTTTTCTGTCATATCTGGTGAGTAACTTAACTGTGTCAGATAGATAATATGCCGTTTGCCAGTAAAAACAGGCTGCAAGATATCGGTAATTATCATTATGTTGTGAAATTGGTCACGGTTAAATGATTGATTCCCTTATAGATTGAAGGGGATACGACCTTAGACAATAAGCTCCATGAGGAGCGTTACTTATATAAGATGAGGGACTTTACTATGAAAAAGACTAGAAGAGCTCAGCTACATCGTGTGCGTATTCAATACTGGAAAGACACGAAAGACGCCCCAGCTAAAAAATCATAGTTAATTATACCTAAAGGCACGAGCTGGCTGTGGAACGCAGTTTCCCGTTGATTGCCAGCTCAAAAATGCCACAATCACTCCGCGCAACTTCCCAAGCACCCAATTTTAATATCACATTCTTCAAAAAATAAAAAAGCCAGTCTTAAGACCAGCTTTCTCTACCATTTATTGAGCTCTGCGTATTACAGGTTGCCCTTTAGTTACAGGTAGTTGGCGTCAACTAGTTCGCCCGCTTGCGCGCTTTTCACTTCTGGGCGTGCTTCTAACCATTTGATAACTTGCGCTTTCTGTTCTTCAGTCGCACTGCCGTAACGGTCAGTAGAACATAGGAAGCCTTCAAACAGTTCTAGACCACCGCCACCGAAGCAAAGACCAAGCTCGTCAATGTAGTCGATAAAGTCATCAACGAATGCATCGTAACGGTCGAAGTCGTTAATGTCTGTTTCACAGCTGATCTCGAAACCTAGGATTGCGAACTCACCTAAGAACAGCTTTTTACGGATACGACGGCTCTTGTTATCGATCTTGTCTAATTTCATGATTATCTCTCGTAGATGATTTGATTTCGTACACCTTATACCTTCTATCACACTTTAGCCCAAGTAAAATCAGAATGAAGCGATACAGTTGGTGATTATGTGACCAGAATTTAATTGCTTCGTTAGCTGTGTTGGTTTAGTTTGCAGTATTGTTGAAACACAAGTTTCATATGTTTTAAGCACTTTTGTCATTTTTCTTATCCAAACTTCTTGCCGTTCAACTAATCACTTATTTATTAATTAAACTATAAGATCGGGAAAGTAAAAATGAGCAAGGAAACCTTTGACGCGACGCGTTATAACCAAAGTGAAAACAAACCATTTGAAGAAGTATTAGAAGCGAGCCTATCTCGACGCAGCATTCTGAAAGGTGGTTTAGGTATCAGTGCGATGACAGCGTTTGGTGCTTTCGGATTGGCTGGTTGTAACTCGTCTGACTCAGGGAGTACAGTAAGCAGTGGTTCGGGCGCATCTAAAGCCGTTCTTAACTTTGAATCTATCCCTGGCTCACTCACTGACGCAGTTTCAATTCCACAAGGTTACACCGCACAAGTACTAGTACCTTGGGGAACACCACTTAATGCACAAGGCAGCGCATGGCAAAAAGATGGTACCAACACCAGTACCGATCAGTTAAATGCGCTAGGCATGCACCATGACGGCATGCATTTTTTCCCATTGAACGATAGCACTACAGATGGCTTGTTATGTATTAACCACGAGTACATCGACACATCAGCACTGCATCCAAACGGTCCGACGGTTGAAAATGGCGTACGTACCATTGTAGATGAAGTGCGCAAAGAGATTAACGCGCACGGTGTATCAGTGGTTCGCATTCAACTGGAAGACAACATGTGGAAGTTGGTTGATACCGATCCACTAAACCGTCGTTATACTGGTGCGACAGTCATGGATTTGTCTGGCCCGGTGGCCCACACATCTTTAACTGTCACTCGTTTCTCGCCAGATGGCAGCCAAGCGCGTGGTACGTTAAACAACTGTGGCAACGGCTACACGCCGTGGGGCACGTACTTAACGTGTGAAGAGAACTGGCCAGGTTACTTTGTTAATGCCGGGACTCGTACAGAAGAGCAAGATCGCATTGGTGTCGATGACCAAAGCACACGCTACTTGTGGGAGACATTAGCAGGAAATGCAGAAGAGCGTCTTGATGAGTTCTCTCGCTTTAATGTGGCTCCAACAGGAGCAAGTGCGATGGATGATTACCGTAATGAAGCCAATGGTCACGGTTACATTGTCGAGATTGACCCTTACACGCAAAACTCACGTGCGAAGAAACGTACTGCGCTAGGTCGTTTCCGTCACGAGGGCTGTACTTTCGGTAAGCTTGAAGAAGGCAAACCAGTGGTATTTTATTCTGGTCACGATTCTCGCTTTGAATACCTATACAAATTTGAATCTGCGGCAGTGTGGGATCCAGCAGATGCTAACCCTGATAACCGCTTGGCGATGGGTGACAAGTACATGGACGAAGGCACACTGTATGTGGCGCGCTTCAATGAAGACAGCACAGGTACTTGGTTACCATTAACGCTTGATAGCGTAACAACCGCTGGTGGTACGTTAGCGGATCACTTTGATTCACTGGCTGAAATTATCATCAATACTGCGGGTGCGGCGGATTTAGTTGGGGCAACACCAATGGATCGACCAGAGTGGTGTACGGTTGATCCATTCACGGGTTCATTATATTTAACATTGACGAACAATACGCGCCGTACAGATGAAACCAATCCTGCGAATCCACGTTTGAATAATAAGTTTGGTCATGTTATTCGTTGGGATGAAGGTGCTTCAGCAACTGACTTTACTTGGGATATCTTTGTGTTTGGTTCGCCAGCAAATGGTGATGCAGATACCAACCGTTCTGGCTTGAATGAGTTAAACCAGTTTGCGAGCCCAGACGGATTAGCGTTTGATGGCCGTGGTATTTTGTGGATTCAGACTGATAACGGCGCAGATGAAGTCACGTCTTACACCAATGATCAAATGTTGGCTGTTGTGCCATCTAAGCTAACAGATGAGAATGGTGATCAAGCTGTGATTGGTGCGGATAATCAAGCTGAATTGAAACGCTTCTTTGTCGGACCAAATGGTTGTGAAGTAACAGGCTTTACCATCAGCCCTGATTACAAATCATTGTTTGTGAATATTCAGCACCCAGGTAACTGGCCATACAGTGAAGATGCAGCCGAAGAAACGCCTGCTGGTGTTTCTGTGCGCCCACGAGCGGCGACAGTGGTTATTCGACGTGAAGACGGTGGAGAGATTGCAGTTTAATCTCTAAATGAATAAACACCTTAAAATTCAAGCCCTGCAATTGCAGGGCTTGATGGTTTAGGCGAATGCCTAGTTGCACTTTATACCTAGACAACAGGTTTAGCTTTTCAATGAACCGCCTGAAGTACGAATCACGTCTTGATACCAGAAAAAGCTTTTCTTGCGTTTACGTTCTAGCGTTCCTTGCCCATCATCATGACGATCGACATAGATAAAGCCGTAACGTTTGCTCATTTCAGCAGTTGAGTTCGCGACCAAATCGATTGGTCCCCAACTGGTGAAGCCCATCAGCTCAACGCCATCCAAAATTGCTTCATGTGCTTGTACAAGATGGTCGTTCAAGTAAGCGATGCGGTAATCATCTTGAATCTCACCGTTTTCGTCGATTTCATCACGCGCGCCTAAGCCATTTTCTACGACGAACAGTGGCTTTTGGTAGCGATCGTGTAGGAAATTAAGCAGAACGCGAAGACCTTTTGGATCGATCAGCCAGCCCCATTGGCTCTTTTCAAGGTATGGGTTTGGTACGCTATCGACGATGTTACCTACTTCTTTCTGTTTCGGATCCGCACTTGCACAGCCACTTGCGTAGTAGCTGAATGAGATGAAATCGACACTCGCAGACGCAATTTCTTCTAAGTCGCCTGCTTCCATCTGAATTTCGATGCCGTTTTCACGGAAGTAACGCTTCATGTAGCCTGGGTACTGACCACGTGTTTGTACATCACCGAAGAACAACCACTTGTTGTTTTCATGCATGGCAGCAAGCACGTCATCAGGGTTACAGGTGTATGGGTAGTTGATTGCGCCAAGCAGCATGTTACCAATCTTGCCGTTGGGTACGATTTGCTGACACAGTTTTACCGCTTTTGCGTTGGCGACTAGTTGGTGGTGAATCGCTTGGTAAATCTCTTGTTCACTGGCGTCTTCTTGCAAACCAACACCAGTAAATGGTGCGTGTAGAGACATGTTGATTTCGTTGAACGTTAACCACAGCTTCACTTTGTCTTTGTAGCGTTCCAGCACGGTGCGGGCATAACGTTCGAAGAATTCGATGACGCGACGATCGCCCCAACCGCCATAGTTTTCAACCAGTGCGTAAGGCATTTCGTAGTGAGATAAAGTTACGAAAGGTTGGATGTTATGCTCGGCAAGTTCGTCAAAAATTTTATCGTAGAACGCCAAACCTTCTTCGTTAGGTTCTAGTTCGTCCCCGTTAGGGAAGATGCGGCTCCATGCCAAAGAGAGACGCAGACAGTTAAAGCCCATCTCTTTGAACAGCGCGATGTCTTCTGGGTAGCGATTGTAGAAGTCGATCGCCACGTCTTTGATACCCGGTGTACGTTCTTCACGGGTTTGATGCGGACTCAAAATACCGTTTGGCAGCATGTCTGATGTCGATAACCCTTTACCCCCAAGGTTGTACGCCCCTTCTACTTGGTTTGCAGCAATGGCACCACCCCAAAGAAAATGTTCAGGAAACTTAATCATGTTTCTCACTCTTTATATTTAGGAAATGTTTGTGGATTTATTGCTTGAGAATAGTGTAGGAGACACCTCGATACTTGTATCGAGATCGTATTTTTCTCAAACAGCGGGGATGCTTAGTTCTAATGATGATTTTGTAATCAATATCAACCTAGGCTGATTTGAACAATAGAGTGAAAGTCAGCCCATTTTGTTCATTCTTATGCACGGTAATTTGTCCGTTCATATCACGCATATTGTTGGCCGTAATCGCTAAACCCAGCCCCAATCCTTCACCAATTTTCTTTGAGGTTTGGAAGGGCTCGAACATGGATTCAAGCATCTCATTCGACACGCCGCAGCCATTGTCACTGACGATCAGTTCGACCTGATTAACAGTTGGATTGACGATCAAGTTGAGCTGCGGGTTGGTGGTGTTGTTCATTGCGTCTAGCGCATTCGAGACAAGATTACCGAGCACCTGAAGCAGTCGTTGTTCTTCACCCATGATGTTAGGTAAGTCATGAGGAACCCGAACACGCACATCCACCTTATCTAATTGGGATTGATAGACGCGCAAGGTCTCTTCGAGTGCGGAGGTAAGAGAAATTGCTTGTAGGCTTTCTGGTTTGTTATAGGCGAACGTCTTTAACTGGCTGGTCATGCTTGCCATGCGATCAATCAGCTTCTGCACCAATACGTTGTTGGCTTTCATCATCTCGGTTTCGCCACGTTCTGCTAACAGTTCATTTGTTGTGAGCAGGGTACGCAAGCCTGTCAGTGGCTGATTGAGCTCATGAGTAATCGCGCTCGACATGCGACCTAAGGCGGCCATTTTGCTCGATTCAATCAACTGGCTTTGCGCCTCTTTTAGTGCTTGAGTTCGCTCTTCTACTCGCTGCGCCAGTTCTTGGTTGACCTGTTGCAGTGATTGCTCGGCTTTTTTCCGCTTGCTGATGTCGATGATCGTCGCAAGGAAATACTGCTCGCCATGCCAAGGGAAACTGGTCAGTGAGAACAAGACAGGGAAGACGCTACCGTCACTGCGTCTGGCAATGGTTTCGACCGTACTGATCTCTGCGAGCTCTTTATGTTTAGGTAAGTCCTTGAGCAACTTAAGTGTGGTGGAATTAGGATTGCCTGCATCGAATAACTCCCAAGCAAAAGCGTGTCGATTGACGCTTTCTGGTAAACAGAACAAACGTTTCGCCATTGGGTTGAGATCGAACAGTTGACCTTGTTCATCAATCAATAGCAAACCAACGTGGGTCTTATTGATCATCTGTTTCAAGCGGCGTTGGGACTCTTCCAACAGAGCTTGAATTCGTTGTTGATTGATGTGCTTTTGTCGTCGTTGTAAGCCAATGATGACGAGCAATACAACCAATAAGAGCAGCGCTGCTACGCTCCAACCAATCACATTGATGGTTTGTTGAATCGGCTTAGAAGGGGTGAGGTAGCTGACGTACCAATTCAAATCATCTAATTTAACGGTGTGTGCAAAATAACGCTGTTGGTTGAGCGTCCACACACTGATATTGGTGTTGTCGTATAAGCGCTGCGTTTCTAACTGAACGGTGTTGCTTGGTTCGTTAAACCAGTCTGCGTTATAGAGCGAGCTGCTCGATAGGAAAAAGCGTTGCTGACGGTTCTGCAACGTAATGATGTCTTGGCTAGTAATGGTCTGTTCGGTCAATAGGCTAAGGTTGATTTGCACCACCACAATGCCAGCGATATCCAGACCATCGTAGATAGGGGCTGCAAGATAATACAATGGGCTCGAACCTTTGGTTTTGTTCACCAAGGAAACACCGCCGCCTTGGTTGTGAATTTGTTCCACAATGGCTTTTCGGTCAGACAGGCTAAAGCGCTCTTCGATCAAACTTGAGACCAATACTTCGCCAGAGTTAGACAGGATTAGCCAACCTTCCGTATTGGCGGCTTTATCTAGTTGAGTCAGTTGGGTTTGCAACGGTTCGTAATAAGTCAGATTCCCTTTCACAAAAGCGATGGTTTCTGGGTTATTGGTGACGAGGTAAGGTAAGTGGTAGAAACGTTTGAGTGCACGGCGAACTTCACCGATATAGTCGAGCAGTTTTTGTTGAGCTTCGGTTTGAGTTTGTACGCTCAACCATTGACGAGCAACCTCTCTGCTGGCGCTATAACAAGACAACATCAGCACTGCTGCAATTACGACCACAAGCCACGTTTTGCCATTCCTTTTGCGCTGCATACTGACTCCGTTCAGCTAGTGCGTTCTCACCGAGAGTCATTAAAGAGTGCGCCTAACTGGTTGGATGTTAAAGACTTGTAAGCAAGAAGTGAGATCTAGCTCCTTTTCTCCTCAGTGGTTTTTGCTACCGTTAGCAAAGAGCGATTTCTATTCCACCTACGGTAGTAACTCATGGCTTTTGACGACACCCCTAAAATTGCACTTATCGAAGACGATGACATTGTTCGTCAGGCTACCAGTCAGTGGCTGCAACTGGCGGGGTTCGACGTGACCGCATTCAGTTTAGGAGAAGAGGGGAAAGCGGCCATTCTTAGCCAAGAATTTGATGCGATTGTCAGTGATGTTCGCCTGCCGGACACCGACGGCTTGTCGATACTAGAAAGCCTGATTGCTAATCACATCCCAACGCCAGTTATCTTGATCACCGGACATGGTGACGTCGATATGGCAGTAGGGGCGTTACAAAACGGTGCGTTCGATTTTATTGAGAAACCTTTCCAACCTGAGCGTTTATCCCAACGAGTAACCGAAGCGGTCGAGAGCTATCGCGCACAAACGTCTACTCAAGATCGCCAAGAGTATCTATCTAGCGTTAGCGGCTTAGAAGAAATGCTGATTGGCCGAAGCCGAGTGATGCAACAGCTTAGAGAACAAGTAGCCAAGTTAGCACGCATTGATACTAACGTGATCATTTACGGCGAAACAGGTTGTGGTAAAGAGCTGGTGGCGACCAGTTTGCATAATGAAAGCCAACGCAGATCCTATCATTTTGTGCCAATCAACTGTGGCGCTATTCCTGAGAACCTGTTTGAAAGTGAGCTGTTTGGGCATGAAGCAGGGGCATTTACCGGAGCGGGTAAAAAGCGCATTGGTAAGTTGGAATACGCGGATAAAGGCACTTTATTCTTTGATGAAATCGAGAGTATGCCGCTGTCTATGCAGGTGAAAGTGTTGCGTTCATTGCAGGAACATACGGTTGAGCGCGTTGGGGGTAATCAGCAGATCTCGGTTGATTTGAGAGTGATCGCCGCCGCGAAAGAAGATCTCAATGATCATGACGAGTTTCGTCAGGATTTGTACTATCGTCTTAATGTGGCGCAGATCTATTTGCCACCGCTACGTGAGCGAGAAGAAGACGCGTTGATCTTGTTTGAACACTTTGCTCTGAAAAGTAACCCTGAGAGTCGTCCACTGAGTGAAGCTGATAGAAAAGCCATTCTTGCTTACGCTTGGCCCGGTAACGTGCGTGAGCTAAGGAATGTCGCGATGCGTTTTGCATTGGATGAAACCGTCTCCGTGATGGAAATTCTCTCCAGTCGACCATCCTCAACAACTGAAGAGACGCATGCGGGCGTGCCGTTGGCGATTCAGCTACATAACTTTGAACGTAAGGTGCTACATGATTCTTTAGTCAGGCATCATGGACGCATCAATGAGGTGATGCAGGAGTTGGATTTACCACGTCGAACCCTTAACCAAAAGATGCAGAAGTTTGGTTTGAATCGCTCCGACTATACTTAGTACGATTTCTAGCTAATGTAAAATCATTGGCATAACAAACATGTTATGCGCTTTTGGCAGGAGCTGGGACAAACTTATAATTTAGGTCTTTACCTTCTCCAAACAAGGTAACGAGGTTCCTTCCAGTATGTTTAGAGCTATATAGCGCTTCGTCTGCTTCAGCAAGCGCCTCTTGAAGTGATTGCCCCTCAGATAACTGACTGATACCAAAGCTCATGGTCACTTCAGTTTTAAATGATTGCAAAGCGGTTTCAGTTTCGACCGCAAGGCGAATTTGCTCTGCGACAATTTTGGCTTGTTGTGCTTTTTCGAGCAAAACAATCATGAACTCGTCACCACCAAATCGCACAATGCAGGCTGACTCAGGAAGATGCTTTTTAAAAATAGTGGAGATCGTTGCCATGACGGAGTCGCCAACCGTGTGACCATAGTGATCATTAATCGCTTTGAACTTGTCGACATCAGTCATAATAATGCTGATTGCTTGGCTTTTTTTATGTGCTTTACTAACCAAGTTTGGAACGATTTCTTCCATGGCTCGACGATTATATAGCCCTGTGAGTGCATCTAAATGAGAGAGATCATTTATGGATTGCACCAAGCGTCCGTTAATTAACCACAGCATACTAAAGCTCAAAGCAACGATCAGGCAGATGCTAAATAAGAAAGTCAGCTGATGGATAAGGCCTGCGACCATAAAACTTGGTAACTCACCTGAAAAAGTACTCCAAAGCGCCCTAAATCCCATAAAAAAACTAAATCCAAAGAAAGAGTAAGCCATTGCTTTAACAGGGAGCTTTAAGTCCTTTTGGGTACCTTTAAGCATGGCGACACCACTAAAGAAGGTGACGATACAAATATACATGCTCAGATAAATAATGCGGCTTTTGATAGAAGGGTCATGGAAGGTGAAATAGTAAAATGAACCACTGAAAACAGGTGTTAACAAGGTAAGACAGTGAGCCAATTTTAAAGGATATTGACGAAAAATGCTTACGCTATATAGCGTAAGCAAGAAGCCGACTAATATGAGAGTGTTGGCTATGACGATGGTCAGCCAGTCTGGCGCAGAGCCTCTAAAGCCAAGTAAAAAAGGGCCTAAACCAATAAACAGTAGTGATATCGAGAAGGTTTTTAAGCCTTTGACTCTACCCTGAGTGTATTGATAACAAAGCAGACTAATAGAGTAAATGCAAGAGAACAGAATAACGATAAAGTTCAGTGTTCTGATGTCTAGATACTGATTATCCATAGGCGACCCATATCAATCTTTCATTCAGGCAACTCCTTTGCCTGATATCAATAAGCGAGCTACATAGTAACGCACTTATTGAGCGATGTCTTATGTTAAACGGCTATTCATTCACCAGCTCGAATTGTTCGGTTTGGTTGGTTTTCGTCGTAAACAGCAGACCAACAATCATCATAAATACGCTAGGCACAATCCAGCTAGCAAAGTCATTGTACAGAGGCATGTAATTACCCATCCACTCATCAGTGGAACTTGGCATGTAACCTAGGATGTGCAGCGCATCAACACAACCAAACATTAGAGCAGTGAACGCGGTTGCGACGACCATGATTTGCGACATCTTGTCGCGCACTGGTGCCATGATCATCAATGCAATCGCTACTGGGTGAAGCGCCACAACCGCTGGTAATGTGATAGCCAATAGTTGCTCTAGACCTACGTTGGCGATCAAACCAGCCAATACCATGGTCGTGATAACGCAGCCTTTGTAGTTCACTTTGCTGAAAGTGTTGTCGTAAAACTCACTGCCTGCTGTGGTTACGCCGATAGCAGTAGTCAAACACGCCAATACCATCACGGCACCTAGTAATAGTGAGCCAAATGCGCCGAAGTGGCTGAAGGTGAATGCCGTTAAAATGTCGCCACCATTGCTGAACTCAGAACCCAAGTATGAGCTTGTCGAACCAATGTAAGCCAATGAGATGTAAACAAATGCCATGGCAACCGCGTACATCAAAGCTGCAATTAGCGTGTATTTTGCGGTCGCTTTCGGGCAATCTACACCCATGCTGCGAATCGCACGGAAGATGATCCAACCAAAACCGATAGAACCTAGCGCATCCATGGTCATGTAGCCTTGGGTCAAGCCTTCAGCAAATGCACCAGATAGGTATGGTCCCGTTGCGGCAGTTAGCTCACCTGCAGGAGAAACCAAAGCCGTCACAGACATGATGATCAAGATTGCCATCAAGGCAGGCGTTAAGATCTTGCCTAGGTTGTCGACCAATTTACCCGGATATAGGGCAAATAGAATGGTGATAGCACAGAAGGCAATAGTGAAAGGCACCAAAGCTGCATCACCAAACATTGGCGCAAAGCTAAATTGGTAAGCCACGGTAATTGCACGTGGGATCACGAACGCAGGGCCAATCACAATAAATACCATCACCCAAAAACTGGTCGCCAAAGGTTTAGGTAGGGCGGCGGTTAATTTGTCTGAACCGTTTACGATAGCCACCATCACCAGTGCCATCGCAGGCAGACCTACACCCGTCAAGAGGAAGCCAGACATCCCGCTCAGAAAGTTTTCACCTGCTTGGTAACCCAAAAATGGAGGGAAGATCAGGTTACCCGCGCCTAAGTACATGGCGAAAGTCATGAAGCCCAAAGCGGCGATATTACGTGCGCTTAACATTGTTATTCCTCTTATGTTTCGCTTGGAAGAAACTGAAAGGAATGGAAGGAGTATGTGGTGTTCCCGTCAGCTTCTTCTCAAGCTGACAGAAAGTTTAGATATAGCCTGTCAGCTCTGAATCAGTTTCAGAGAGAGCAGGAGGATCGCAGCAGCAACGCCAGATGGGCGTTTTAAAGCGAATTGTGATTGCGCAGTTGCTGACATGGGTAATCCTTAATGACGAAAAAATACCAAGGAATACGTTTGCCTTGGTGTGTTGTTACACTAACGAACATAGGGCTATTGGTACAACCCCGAAGTAGAAAATAAGTTGATACGGTCAATGTTTGTTTCTGAACTGGTGGATCGAGCTGCTTTTTAAATTGAAAATCAGAATAAATGACTTTTCATTTCTGTAACATGGCTTGCTTTGCTGTATTTTTGTGCTATTTGAAGTCGTTTAGGCTATAAACCTTAGCTGATAAAGTGAGCAGTTTAGAATGATACGCTTTTTCTTCTTATTGTTAAGATGCTCATTAGTTGCAGTTCAATCCAAAATTGCATCGGCAAAATATTGCTTATTAGTGAATCGTGCATTTATTTTGTCTTGATCACATTTTATTAACCTTTTGCGATCTAGGCGTACAACCTTCTCATCTTAGATAGGCAAGATCTTGCTCATTGCTTTGCTATCAAATCAGCAGAATCTTGCTCATTTTTGATGTATTTCAGCTCTTAGTTCAATAAATACAAAGGTTTAAAAGTTGGCATTTCAATTGCTCTAGGGAATGTGTTGTTAATAAAGGTTTAACATGATGTAAATCCCCAATCGTGAAACGACTACACGGAGAGTAATAATGAAAATGAATAAGCTGGTAAAAGCTTTGGCTGTCGCTGTGACTTCTTTTGGTATTGCTGCTAACGCTGCGGCAGAAGATCGTAGCTACATTCTTGCAACGGCATCGACAGGTGGTACTTACTACCCTGTGGGCGTAGCGTTGGCGACGTTAAGCAAAGTGAAATTGGCACCAAAGCACCACTTCTCCCTTTCTGCAATCAGCTCTGCGGGCTCTGGTGAAAACGTCAAACTGCTGAACGAAAACGAAGCACAGTTCGCGATTCTACAAGGCCTTTACGGTGCATGGGCTTGGTCTGGCGAAGGTCCTTATGAGAAAAGCGGTCGCCAAGAGCAGCTGCGTTCAGTCTCTATGCTGTGGCAAAACGTTGAGCACTTTATTGTTCGCTCTGACCTAGCAAAAACGGGCACAGTGACTGACCTGAACAACCTAGATGGCAAGAAGTTCTCTATCGGTAAGAAGAACTCAGGTACTGAAAACTCTGGTCGCCAAATCATGAAAGGCCTGAAGGTCGACCCTGATAAATTCAATCTTGCTTACATGGGCTACGGCGGTAGTGCGAGCGCACTTCAAAACGGCACCATTGACGGTATGAACACGCCTGCAGGTGTACCTGTTGGTGCGGTTACTCAAGCTTTTGCTGCGCTGGGTAAAGACATTTCGATTCTTTCGTTTACTGACGAACAAATCAAAGAGGCGAACGGCAATTACAACCTATGGACGAAGTACGAGATCCCAGCGAACACGTACCCGGGTCTAGATAAGCCGATTACCACCATTGCACAGCCAAACTTCTTGGCAGTTCGTGAAGATATCTCGGAAGAAGACGTTTACCAGCTAACCAAAGCGATCTACGAGAACCTGCCTTTCCTACAAGGAATCCACAAAGCAACCAAAGCAATGGCGATTGAGAAAGCGATCGCTGGCTTGCCAGTGCCTCTTCACCCAGGTGCGGCACGTTACTACAAAGAAATGGGCATCGAAATCCCATCAGATCTAATGGCGAAATAACGCTAACTTGGCCCCGAGTTTCGGCTCGGGGCATTTTATCCCTACCGATTTCTAAGATGGAAAAAGCCGCCAGAGCTTGGAGTATGAGATGAGCGACTCAATAGAAAAGGAATTGCAGAAGTTTGAGCTGCCCACGCGCACTGATTTTCCGTGGGTAACCACCACAATTACAGTGTTTGGCGTTGTGTTGTCTGCTTTGCACATTTGGTTTAACACCTTATCGACGTTACCAGAGTTATGGATATCCGCTACCCACTTTGCTGGCTTTGCGGTGATTTGTGCGCTTTGGTATCCGGCTCATATCTCTCTCAAGCAGAGTAAGATTGCACTCGGTATCGATGTGTTAATTGCTATGGGTGCGGTCGCGTGTTTGCTCTACATTCCCTATGCCGAAGATGCGCTCTACGAACGTGGCGTGAAGTTCGTGACCAGCGATTGGGTCTTCGCCATCATGGCAATCCTGATTGTGATTGAGCTTATCCGACGCACCATGGGCTGGTTTATTCCAGTGCTGATTGTGGTGTGTCTGAGTTACGTTGTGCTTTGGGGTAAGTGGGCAACAGGCATTTTCCATTTCCCGGGTTTGAGCATGGAAACCTTGCTCTACCGCAGTTTCTATTCTTCTGAGGGTATGTTTGGCTCTATTTCGCGCATCAGTTGGACATTCGTATTCATGTTCATTCTGTTTGGTGCGTTTCTCGTTCGTTCTGGTGTAGGTGATTACATCATCAATGTGGCACGAGCTGCGGCAGGCAAAATCATCGGTGGTCCCGGTTTTATTGCGGTGATTGGTTCGGGATTGATGGGCTCAGTATCGGGCTCAAGTGTGGCAAATACGGTTTCCACCGGTGTTATCAGTATTCCTTTGATGCAAAAAGCGGGTTTCCCTTCGCGCTTTGCAGCGGGGGTTGAAGCTGCGGCGTCGACAGGTGGTCAGTTGATGCCACCAGTGATGGGCGCGGGTGCTTTCATCATGGCGTCTTACACGCAAATTCCTTATGTCGATATCATCGCAGTTTCTTTCATTCCTGCTCTTATCTATTTCTTGTCTGTTGCGTTCTTTGTGCGTATAGAAGCCAAACGCAGCGGTGTTCAAAAAATCACGACCAGCGATGAATCTCTATTGAAAGTGTTGATCAGCGGTTGGCACAACCTTATCCCACTGGTGGTATTGGTTACTTTGTTGGTTCAAGGCTTTACTCCAACTTACGCTGCTGGCTTATCGATCATTTCAGTAGTGGTGGCGTCTTGGTTCTCGAAAGATCACAAGATGGGACCAAAAGCGATCATCGAAGCACTTTCGCAAGGCGCGAAAAACATGGCGACAACTGCCGTATTGCTGGTGGGTATTGGTCTGGTGATCAATGTGATCAGCACAACGGGTATCGGCAACACGTTCTCACTGATGATCGACGGTTGGGCGAATGGCGACTTGTTCATCATGATCGTTCTGATTGCACTCGCTTCTCTTGTTTTGGGTATGGGTTTACCTGTAACAGCGGCGTATATTGTATTGGGAACACTGTCTGCCCCTGCGCTTTACAAGTTGATTGCAGAAAACCAATTGCTTGAATTGATGGTATCGGGTCAATTGCCTGAACAAGCAAAAGCCATCTTTATGTTGGCGGCGCCAGAAAAGCTGGAACTGCTTAATGCGCCAATGGCGTTGGAAACCGCGAAAGAAATGGTGGCGCTAGTACCTGCTGACTTTATGGAAACCCTACTAGAGCAAAGTTTGGGTATGGAAGCGGTAGGCTTGGCATTGCTGGCTGCTCACCTCATCATCTTCTGGTTATCGCAAGACAGCAACGTAACGCCTCCAGTGTGTTTGACCGCCTTTGCTGCGGCAACCATCGCTAAAACACCGCCAATGCGTACCGGTTTGATGGCATGGAAAATCGCTAAAGGTTTGTATCTTGTACCGCTGCTGATTGCTTACACAGGCTTAGTAAGTTGGGATGTAACGTCGGTAATTACCGTGGGCTTCTTCGCCATCATCGGAACCTATGCATTGATTGGTGCGATTGAAGGCTACTTGGAAGGTCCTCTAAACATTCTGACGCGTCTCTTGTTGGTACTGGTGGGTACATTGCTGGTTTGGCACGACATCCCAATGTTGGTTCGTGTGGCAAGCTGTGCGGTATTTGTCGCGGTGTTCATTTACAGTGGTCGCAAGTTCAAATTGCAACAATCTCAACTATCGGTTTTATAAGAGGTCGTATGAAATCAGTCTATGACTACATCATTGTTGGTGGCGGTATCGTTGGTGTGTCGACAGCATGGCAACTGCAGCAACGTCATCCAGACAAATCCATTTTATTGGTTGAGAAAGAGTCCGGTTTTGCCAAGCACCAAACCGGACACAATAGTGGCGTGATTCATGCCGGGGTGTACTACGCTCCGGGCAGTTTAAAAGCCGACTTTTGTAAGCGTGGGGTAGAGCGAACCATTTCGTTCTGTGCTGAGCACGATATTCCGGTGGAGAACTGTGGCAAGTTGTTGGTTGCGACTAATGAGCAAGAAGTCGAACGCATGAATGCCCTCTATGAGCGCTGCCATGTCAACGGCATCGACGTAAAGCTACTCGATGAAGTTCAACTCAAACTGGCTGAACCAAACATCACAGGCTTGGGCGCGATTTATGTCAAAACCACCAGTATTGTGGACTATCGTTTGGTCACTGAGCAGATGGCGGAAGAGTTCAAAAAGCTCGGAGGTCAAATCAGCCTGAGAACCAAAGTGGTGGCTGCCGAAGAGAAAGACGAAGAAGTTCAATTGACCTGCATTGCAGACGGGCAAACCATGCAGCTCAATGCCAAATTCTTGGTCACTTGCAGCGGCTTGATGGCGGATCGTATGACTAAGATGATGGGTATTCCAACCGATTTCCAAATTATCCCTTATCGTGGTGAATACTACCGCTTAGATAGCAAACACGACCAAGTGGTGAATCATCTTATTTACCCAATTCCCGACCCTGATTTGCCATTCTTAGGTGTCCACCTGACTCGCATGATTGATGGCAGTGTGACCGTTGGTCCAAACGCGGTGCAAGGCTGGAAGCGAGAAGGGTACGACAAGGTTAACTTTAGCCTGCAAGATACCATGCAAATGCTCAGTTTCTCCGGCTTTTGGAAGGTGACACAAAAGCATCTAAAAACCGGACTGGATGAGTTTAAGAACTCGTGGTGGAAGCCGGGTTATCTCAAGCTGGTCAATAAATACTGCCCAAGCATCAAGGTCGATGATCTCAAACCATATCCTGCGGGTATTCGTGCGCAAGCGGTGTTATCCGATGGCACTTTGGTTCATGACTTTTTGTTTGCCGAGAGCGCAAGAAGCCTGCACGTTTGCAACGCACCCTCACCCGCAGCGACATCTGCGATGCCCATTGGGGAGTACATTTGCGATAAAGTGAATGAAAAGATAGAGGCGAAAACGGTATAAAACAAAGGCGACGTAAAAAACAAAGGCGACGTAACGGTCGCCTTTATTGTATTTGAATCTGGGATTTAGGAGTTGCCATCTTTAGGGCAGAGTTCCCCTTTCTTTGCGTGTCTTTCTATCATGTAATCGCCTCGGGCACTGTGCAATACAATTGCATTCCAGACTTGACCATCTTGCAACTCGAACTCAAACGCATAATGGGTGCCGCCGACCATTTTCGTTCTCACCTCATGAATTGCTTTCAATTTATCATCGGCATTCATTTGATAAAGCACCATGTTGAGTGAGCGTCTGGCGTCAGGAGTTGCCTCAGCAAGTTGCCAATGGGTCTGTTCGTTTGTTGCGGAGCAAATAGACCGCATTTTACTTTTCATGGCGGATGACATCTGCTTGTCTACGGCCAATGCATTTGGTGAAAACAGTGGAACCGTCAAAGGAATCAAAGTTACCAGAAACCGCTTTAAGGTCATAAAAACACTCCGTTGTTTTACTCTTGCTTGAGTATAGACCTCAATGGCTTCAGATGTGGTGCAGTAGACTCTGGGCCTACAATATCGCAGTTCGTATCAACGAACTGATGATAAACAAGGAGACCACGCTTGCCAGCCAAATGCCAATGAACCACAAAATGGGTTTTAGTTTCATCAGTGATATCCTTCTCCACGTTTCATCTTGCCGCGGAAAACCCAGTACGAATAAGCCGTGTAGGCTATGATCAGAGGAAGTAATACCACCGCACCGGCAAGTAAAAATGCCAAACTCTTATCTGGCGCGGCGACGTCTTGATAAGTGAGTGCGAATGGGACCAAGTAAGGGAATGTACTGACACCGAAACCCATCGCGGACACAAGAAACAGGCCGATCGCAAGAACGTAGGCTCGGACGGCTTTGTGGTCGAGTAAGGCTTTGAATAACTGCCAAATAAGTGCCGCAGCAATAATTGGTAAAATGAAAAACAGTAGCGAGTTTGGTAATGAGAACCAACGTTCAAAGACGATATTTTGGCTCAATGGCAGCCACAAACTGGCGATGAATATACAGGCTACCATCGCTAGTCCCCATCGTCGCGCGACCACGTAATAGCGCCCCATCAGCTCTTCTGGAAGCTTGATTAATAACCAGCATGAACCGAGCAGAATATAAGCACAAATAAGCGCCAGGCCACAAAATACGCTAAATGGTGAAAGCCAATCAAACCATCCACCTGCGTATGCTCGTTCACTAACCTCTATACCTTGGAGCAGGGTTCCGAGCATAATGCCTTGCATCAATGCCGCGGTGAGTGAACCAATGAAAAAAGCGCTATCCCATAAAAACTTTCCGCGTTGTGTTCGGAAGCGATACTCAAAAGAAACCCCGCGCAGAATTAACCCGAGCAGCATTAAAATCAGGGGAGCATAGAGTGCTGGCATAATGACCGCGTAGGCGAGGGGGAACACGGCAAAAAGCCCACCACCGCCAAGAACTAGCCAAGTTTCATTCCCATCCCAAACAGGAGCGATGCTGTTCATCATCATGTCGCGCTCTTCATCGTCATTAGCGCTGAGGAATAGGATACCAATACCGAGATCAAAGCCATCTAACACGACATAAATCAGAACGGCGAGCCCAATCAAAGCGTACCAAATTAATGCGTAATCCATGAGTTAGCTCCTAGGTTAGATGGTTAGAATGTGTGATGGCATCGGTTTTCGTGCCATCAGGAAGTCGGCTATCTAGACCTTCTTCATATCGAGTTGGAGACTTACGCATCAAACGTAGGAGATAGAAGAAGCCAGCTCCAAAAACCACAAAGTAAACCACGATGAACGCCGTCAGGGAGACGCTCACCGCGGCGGCATCAATAGGCGATGCCGAATTGGCTGTGGTTAAAAGACCGTATACGGTGTAAGGCTGTCGACCGACTTCGGTAGTTATCCAGCCTGCTAAAACTGCAATGAACCCCGCTGGGGCAAACAGCACACAAATACGTTGAAGTGCCCTCGAATCAAAAAGTTTGCGACGCTTTCTTAGCCAAAGGCTCCACAAACCAATAACAAGCATGCCAAAACCAAGCGCGACCATGACTCGGAAAGACCAGAAAACGATAGAGACAGGAGGGTGTTCCTCCTCTGGAAAAGCATCTAATCCCTTCACTTCACCGTTGAGGTCATGAGTTAAAATCAAACTACCGAGTTTGGGGATTTCCAGTGCGTATTCCATGCGTTTTTCTTCATCGTTAGGGATACCGAAGAGGATCAATGGCGCGCCTTGGTGAGACTCATAGTGCCCTTCCATCGCGGCGACTTTGGCGGGTTGATGTTCAAGGGTGTTTAAACCATGCATGTCTCCAGCAACGATTTGAATTGGTGTCACGATGGCAGCCATCCACATTGCCATCGAGAACATAATTCTGGCTAGAGGGTTATGGTTTGCTTTTAGCAAGTGATAAGCGGCAACGCCGGCTACAACAAAAGCAGTAGTAAGGTAAGCGGCGAGCAACATATGAACGAGCCGGTAAGGGAAGGAAGGGTTGAAGACAATCGCCCACCAGTCTTCTGGGATAAACTGTCCGGCTTCGTTGATACTGTAGCCCGCTGGTGTTTGCATCCAACTATTAACAGAAAGTATCCAAAACGCAGACAAAAACGTCCCGAATGCAACAATACAAGTCGCGGCGAAGTGAAGCTTCTTACCCACCTTATCCATACCGAAAAGCATCACGCCTAAAAACCCCGCTTCGAGGAAAAACGCAGTAAAAACTTCATAACCCATTAGCGGGCCTAGGATTGGGCCTGTTTTGTCGGCAAACACGCTCCAGTTAGTACCGAATTGATAGCTCAACACGATGCCACTCACCACACCCATACCAAAACTGATGGCAAAGATTTTGAGCCAGTACTTATAGATTTGCATGTACTGTTTGTTGCCCGTTTTTAAGTACAAGCCCTCTAATACAGCGAGATAACTTGCCAAACCGATCGTAAAAGCTGGAAAAATAATGTGGAAAGAGACAGTAAAGGCAAATTGGAATCTAGCTAGGTCAATGGCGAGTGTGTCCATGAGCGGTCCCTTTTTCGTTGGATAAACTGTTCGCTGGATTTAAAGAGGAGACAGAAGAGTGGCGAACAAGGTGAAATACGAAGAAGGAAGACGAAGAGATTAAAAAACGATCGCTTTTTACACATGTGCGTACCATCTTTTAGATAAAGGAGGAGTGTTATGAGCCTTAAACATTACTTTGAGAAAGCGACACCTAAGTTTGGTCCAGGTGGGAAGTATCACAAGTTCTACCCACTTTTCGAAGCTGTCGAAACCATTTTTTACACGCCTGGTAAGGTAAACCAGGGCATGACTCACGTTCGAGATAGCATCGATTTAAAACGTATTATGATCATGGTGTGGCTGGCGGTCTTCCCTGCCATGTTCTGGGGTATGTACAACATAGGCCAGCAAGCGAGTGATGCCTTGTTGTATGGAATGGAACAAGCCTCAGCTCAGCAAGCGCTTGTTTCTTCATGGCAACTGAGTTGGGTATGGGGCTCGTTAGATGCGGTTTCACAAGCGGGGTGGGAAAGTAAAATGTGGCTTGGTGCTACTTACTTTCTCCCGGTTTATGCGACGGTGTTTATCGTTGGTGGTTTCTGGGAAGTTCTGTTTGCTATTGTGCGAAAGCATGAGGTGAATGAAGGTTTTTTTGTCAGCTCTATACTCTTTGCGCTGATCCTTCCTCCGACAATTCCACTATGGCAAGCGGCTTTAGGTATCACTTTCGGTATTGTTGTGGCGAAGGAGATTTTCGGTGGTACTGGACGAAACTTCCTAAATCCAGCTTTAGCAGGGCGAGCGTTCTTATACTTTGCCTATCCTGCCAACATGTCCGGTGGTGCTGTGTGGGTCGCGGCTGATGGTTACTCTGGCGCTACTCCACTTAGTCAATGGTATGAAGGCGGGCAAAGTGCTTTGATAAATAATATGACAGGACAAACAATTTCATGGGGAGATGCTTTTGTTGGTAATTTACCAGGCTCGATGGGTGAAGTCTCTACGTTGTTGATCGCACTAACAGGCTTGGTTCTCATCTTTATGAAGATTGCATCGTGGAGAATTGTTGCGGGCGTGTTGGTCGGTTTAATCGGAGCTTCATTACTATTGAATGCGATCGGTTCAGACTCTAACCCCATGTTCTCCATGCCGTTCTACTGGCACTTCGTGATTGGTGGGGTTGCGTTTGGTACCTTCTTTATGGCGACAGACCCTGTCTCGGCAGCTTTTACCAATAACGGGAAATGGGCATACGGAGTATTAATCGGCGTGATGACGATTTTTATCCGAGTGCTGAACCCGGCTTATCCAGAAGGCATCATGTTAGCGATTCTATTTGCTAACTTATTCGCGCCACTTTTCGATTACCTAGTCAAAGAAAGTAATATCAAACGCAGAATGAAAAGGGCGAGACCTTCTTAAAATGAGGGTGACCTCACTGAAAATTGATTGAAAACTGCACTATATTGAAAAGGTCAGAGACATGGGGTTTCTGACTTTTTATTTTTATCAGGAGGACGAAGACGATGAGAATAAAGGATATTCTCGATAGCCGTTTGGTGCTGTCGTTCTGGTATAACCTAGACTACTGCTTGTCTCTTCTTAGTAAAATCTCTTCTCGTTGATTTCCTCAATGCAATCGCATTGAAAAGCATTCTATCTATTTGTTTTTTAGTCTTACGTGAAACTGCGTAGGGCAATGCGTATAAGGAAATTAACAATGAAACGTATTCCAGAACCTTTCCGTATCAAAATGGTTGAGCCAATCAAAATGACGACTTTGGCAGACCGTGAAGTCGCGTTAAAAGAAGCGGGCTATAATCCATTTCTTCTTCGTAGTGATGATGTTTATATCGATTTGCTGACTGACTCTGGCACTGGTGCCATGAGTGATAATCAGTGGGCTGGCATCATGATGGGGGATGAATCCTATGCGGGGAGTCGAAATTACTACAACCTGTGTGATGCAGTGGAGCACTTCTTCGGTTATAAGCTCACCGTGCCTGCACACCAAGGGCGTGGTGCCGAGCAAATTTTGTTCCCAGCTTTGATTGAGCGTATGCGTCAGGTGCGTGGTGGCGAAACGCCAGTATTTATCTCGAACTACCATTTTGATACCACAGCGGGTCACATTGAACTCAATGGCGGTAAAGCGATTAACGTGGTAACGGAAGAAGCATTCGACACCACTACGCCTTATGATTGGAAGGGCAATTTTGATATCGATAAGCTGGTGGCAACAATTGAAGCGCACGGTTCGCATAACATTTGTGCAATTATCACCACGATTACTTGTAATAGCTCCGGTGGTCAGCCTGTGTCGATGGAAAACATGCGCAGTGTGTACGAGATTGCAACCAAGTACGATATTCCAGTGGTGATTGACTCGGCTCGTTACTGTGAGAACGCCTACTTTATCAAGCAGCGTGAAGCGGGTTACGAGAATAAATCGATTCTGGAAATCATCCGTGAGATGTACCAGTACGGTGATATGCTCACCATGTCAGCTAAGAAAGACCCGATGGTAAACATTGGTGGCATGTGTTGTATTCGTGATCATAAGGAGTTGTTCCAGGCGGTGCAGACGCGCTGCGTACCCATGGAAGGATTTGTAACATACGGCGGCATGGCTGGGCGTGATATGGAAGCGCTCGCTCGCGGTTTGTATGAAGCCGCGGATGAGGATTTTCTTCACTATAGAATTAGCCAAGTTCAATACTTAGGTGAGCGCTTACGTGAAGGCGGTATTCCGATTCAATACCCAACGGGTGGTCATGCGGTGTTTGTGGATGCCGCTAAGATTTTGCCACATATTCCAGCGGATCAGTTTCCTGCGCAGGTATTGTGTAATGCTTTGTACTTGGAAGCGGGTATTCGAGCAGTAGAGATAGGATCGTTGCTGCTTGGTCGAGATCCGGAAACGGGTAAACAAAAAGTGTCAGAGCTTGAGTTGATGCGTTTGACCATTCCACGTCGTGTCTACACAAACGATCATATGGATTACATTGCGGATGCGATTATCGAACTGAAAAATCGTGCACATGAGTTAAAAGGGCTCACTTTCGAGTACGAGCCACCAGTGCTGCGCCACTTTACTGCTCGATTTAAAGAGATCGATTAACTCAAGTTTAAATCTAGATAAGCAAAAGGCCGCGAGTTTCGCGGCCTTTTTCGATTCGTTTATTTCTTAGCGTTACACTTACGCCAACTCTAATGTGATGCGAACGAACTGGTCGTCTTGATACTGCACTTCATAATTGAAGGTACCACTGGCGTAAATGCTGCCAAGAAAAAGTGAACGTTGACTCATTGGTCCGCGGAACAGCATCGAAATAGGAGCGATTAGGGCGTTATTATCATCGAAGTGCTGATTTAAGTTCTCAGAAAGCACACACAGCAAACAGCCGTGTTGGTCGTGAGATAAGTCGACGTCTTCCGGTCGAGATAATAACACGGTAGTCCCCAGTTTCTTCTCAATCTCGTTGATCAGCAGCAAGTAGCTATCTAGATCGGGTTGAGGGTTGCAGGGTTTGTCTGCACCGACGCAGCGCTCGAGTAATGCTTCCAGATTTCCGTTCTCACCTTTTGCCTGCTGAGTCAAAGATTTTAACGGCTTTTTAATCAGCTTATAGCGATTACTCTTCAGTTTTGGTTTCAGCCATTTCTGAAGTAAGTCATTACGTTCTTTAAGGGAGAGGCCATGCGAGGACGCGTGAATTTTAAAGTGCAGGTGTAATAAAGCGTGAACCGCAAGCTCACTCAGAAGTTGATTAGCATCTGTAGACTGTCTTGCCTGCTTAGAACTTTGCATTACACTCGAACAAAATTAGGGAAGAAGGATAATGGTGCCGAGAGAGGGACTCGAACCCTCACACCAAAGGCACTAGCACCTCATGCTAGCGTGTCTACCAATTTCACCATCTCGGCATCATGATGCTCTGAATACTCAGAGGCCTCGAAAGAAGCAACGCGAATTGTATAACCAAAATCCACCTGTTGGCGAGAGCAAAATGACGAATTTTGGCTCTTTCGAGTTTGATTGCATATTTATTGGTCACTTTTATGTTTTTTACCATCAACGCCTATCCTTATGCCCTTACTTTTATTAATAGTATGACGACAAAAGAGTACTTTTGCCTAAATTTTGAACGCTTGAACGTTTGCGTAAATAAATGTGATGAATATCTCTTTTTGTTGGCTATACTTGCGTCCCGTTTAAGCGGGAATTAGGGTTTAGTTGTTCAGGACCCTTACCCATACAAGCCGTCACATGGAGCAGGCCAAGCAACATGCTCGCCAGCAGTGAATGACCCCACGGACCGGACCAGCTACGTTCAATTGCTTGTATAAGGTAAAAATAAGATGTCGAACTATTCGTTCTGTCTACATTCTGGATCTAAAAGTGAGTTATCACTCGCTGCGTTGTCCCTTTCTTCTGCCAATTCCTTTGGCTCTTTTTTCTTTTTCAACGTTTAGTAGGTCCAGCTCATGAGTGTTCTATTTAGTCTATTTGGTATTGTTGCACTGCTAGGTTGTGCTTTCCTACTTTCTGAGGGTCGTTCTTCCATTAATTGGAAAACTGTATCTCGCGCCTTGATGCTACAAATGGGGTTTGCTGCTTTGGTGCTCTATTTCCCGTTGGGTCAAGCGGCGCTGGCGAGTTTAAGTAATGGGGTCGCGGGGCTACTCAGCTTTGCTGATGAAGGGATTAAATTCCTCTTTGGTGACCTCGCTTCTTCTGGCTTTATCTTCGCTATTCGTGTCCTTCCTATCATCATCTTCTTCAGTGCTCTTATCTCCGCCCTTTACTATTTGGGCATTATGCAAAAAGTGATTCAATTTATTGGCGGCGCTATCCAGAAGTTCTTGGGTACGAGTAAAGCAGAGTCTTTGGTTGCAACAGGGAACATCTTCTTATCTCAAGGCGAGTCACCACTTCTTATTCGTCCATTTCTTTCTAACATGACTCGCTCTGAACTGTTTGCCGTGATGGCTGGTGGTATGGCTTCAGTGGCGGGCAGTGTGCTTGGTGGTTATGCTGGTTTGGGTGTCGACCTCAAATACTTGATCGCGGCAAGCTTTATGGCAGCGCCAGGTAGTTTGATGATGGCAAAAATTATCGTTCCTGAGCGTCAAACGCCAAGCGATTACAACAATATTGAGCTAGATAAATCAGAAGAAAGCAACGTAATTGATGCGCTAGCAAGCGGTGCTATGGGCGGTATGAAAGTTGCTGTTGCTGTTGGTACCATGCTTATCGCTTTCGTGAGTGTTATCGCGATGGTGAACACGGGGCTAGAAAACTTGGGTGAGATACTTGGTTTCTCTGGCGTAACGCTACAAGCGATTTTTGGTTATTTGTTTGCACCTCTCGCATGGTTGATTGGTGTGCCAAGCCACGAAATCCTAGCTGCGGGTTCATACATTGGTCAGAAAGTGGTGATGAATGAGTTTGTTGCGTTTATCGATTTTGTGCAGCACAAAGCGACACTGTCTGAGCATACTCAAATTATTATCACTTTTGCGTTGTGTGGTTTTGCGAACATTGGCTCAATTGCGATTCAGTTGGGTTCTATCGGCGTGATGGCACCTGAGCGCCGCAAAGATGTTGCAAGTCTAGGCCTAAAAGCGGTTGCTGCTGGTACACTCGCTAACCTGATGAGTGCGTGCTTAGCGGGCATTTTTATCTCTCTCTAATTTAGATTGAAGATACACACTAAAAACCCGCCTAAATGGCGGGTTTTGTTATTTCTAAGGCTTGGGCATTAAGCCGTAAGGTATCGATTTAAAAGCCTCTGGGTGCTCTTGATAAGTTGGCGCTTTATGTACCCCTTTCCAATCGAGCAGCATGATGGCTAGCACGTTACGGTGTTCGCCGTACTTGAGATCAAAGTTACCGTCGACCGACGGAATCATCCCTTTTTCTGCGTTGATTGCGTGACGAATGGCTTGGCGGGTTTTCTTTACGACCGGATCATGGTCCAAGCCTGCTAACAAAAACGAAATGCCGACTTCCGCAATCACGTCTTCTTTGGCGCGCAGTAGGATAGTGTCGATGTTGTTGCGAAAGTAATCATAAATCCATTGGTGTTTCTTCTCGCTTACTCGCTCCTGATAATACTGTGAATCGGCAAAGATGATGTGCGTCATCCCATAGAGTTTGTTCCAATACTGCTGAGCTGAAAGCATCTTATCTTTATCGTCGGGGTAGGTGTCACGGAAGGTTTGAGTGAATTCCTCGACCACATCTTGCTCTCCTAACTGACGAAGCCAGTAGACTTGGTTTGCAAGCTGAGCTGCCCATGCTTCTATCATCTCTTTGTCCGTAACGTAACGCGAGAAATCGTAGCGCCTAATAATTTTTCTCAGCGTTTTGTCTTGTTTATGCTTTAGGCCGTATTCGTTTGCTCTTGCCATTGCGCCAAGCAAATCCACACCAAGATAAAGGTACTCAGGATGGTGTTTAGTCACGGTATAGCGTCGCTGCCCTCGTTCGGTTTCTTTCTCTTGATACGTGGTCAGCCTTTGAGATGAATAGAGAATGATGTCTTCTGGTTCAACAACTTCATTAGCAAATTGGTTTAACCGGCTGGCTACTTGTGCCATGTCGGTCCAAATGGCAGCGTGATATTTCTCATCTAATGTTTGGCGGTACATGCGTAAGCCAAAATGGCCCTCTTTAAACGCCGGGAAAGTGAACAGTTCCTGTTCGTAGGTACTACGAATCAACTGCGCTGATTGAGTATTATCGAGAAGCGGTACCTCTTCCTGTGATGCCTGAGCTGCAAAGGTAAGTGAGCAAGAGAGTAAGACCGCTAAGCTAAGAGGTTTAATACGCATAAATCCATTCCCTATGAAGTCCTGAACCTAAACCTACCATCAATATTAATTGAGAATGTAAAAGCAGAGTCAATAGTTAAAAATTTGCCTAAAAGTCAGGTTGATACGTTCATCTTTGGTTTTCGCGGTTTTTGGTACGCAGTGCTTCCAGTGATGCTGTAGCTCGCCAGCCATAATCAGTAAGGAGCCGTGAGAAAGCTCGTATTCAATCTCAGTTTTACAATGTAAATTTCTAAGCAAAAATCGACGTGTTTCACCTAAGTTCAAAGATGCGATAACAGGGTTTCTACCTAACTCTGGTTCATTATCTTGGTGCCAGCCCATTGAGTCTTGGCCGTGTCGATATAAGTTAGCGAGAACAGAATTAAAAGTGACATCAGCAACTGATTCACAACGCACTTTGAGCTGAGTTAACTCAGGAGTCCAAGGGTGAGGCTGCATGGTTAAGCCTGAGTAAGTATATGCTGCATCACCGTGCCACGCTTGTAAGCGAGGTTGAAGTACTGACTTGCCGAACATAGTAATGTGTTCTTGGTGCCATGGCAGTGTCTTTCGAAGTTGGTCAAAGTAATTATCCGCCTCAAGATTGCTAAGAAAATGAGGATCATAATAAAGTTTTCCTCTTTCTACTTCTTGCCATAGATCGCCGCCAAATAAATCGCCTTGTTGATGCATCATCTCACACCTAAAACATAAAAGTTGTCAATCACTGTTACCTTTCTGATTATGATTGGTTATTCTTGTGATAATAAGAATTTTAACAATAAATAAAAAATCTCGTAGTTGTATACGAGTTGTGGGGAGAAAATGCGTTATTTACCCAGAAAGCGATGCTATTTTGCATTGTTCTTCCTCACCTTTTTCGCTTTGTGTATTGGGGTTATTGAGCTGTTAAATCGAAACCAGCAAGAGCTTCACAAAGAGCGAGTTCAAGTTGAGGCCAAAGAACAACTTTCCATTCTCCGTTCCAATTTGGAAGCGGTACTTATGGCGGATATCTACAAAGCCAGTACTTTAGCGACACTCATTACGTTACTTCCTAAAAATCAAGAAGAAGAATTGAGTATCGCCGCTCACCGAATCCTAAATAAAAGTAAACATATTACAATCATCGGTATCGCGAAAAATGATGTAATTAGTCATGTATTTCCACGCCAAGGTAATGAGCGCCTAATCGGCCTTGATTACCGCGCAGTGCCACAGCAGTGGGTACAGGTGCAAAAAGCCAAGGATGTACAAGAAATTTTCATCGCAGGGCCAGTGACTTTGATTCAAGGTGGCCGAGGTTTGATCGTGCGTGTGCCTGTTTTTCTTGATCCTCCAATGAATCAGGACTACTGGGGAGTGATCAGTGCGGTGATTGATTTCGATGCTCTGATGAGAGAAACCGGCGTAATTGATTTCTCGTATCGTTACCCTTTAATGATCCGTGGTTACGATAGCGGTGGCTCATTTGGTGATGCTTTCTTTGGCGCGCAAAGTGTAAATAGCATGGTATATGCAAAAGAGATGGTTCATTTTCCTTATGGTGGGTGGAGTATGGTGGTTTTCTCTGGAGGCAAAGCTGATCGCCAAATCTCTTGGCATCAGTTGCATTTAGCTAGAGTAATCGGCTATCCCATTATATTCGCACTTAGCCTCGCGCTGTTCGCCATTTATCGACTGTATACCATTGCAGATGACAGAGCTTTACACGATGAACTCACGAATTTACCAAACCGTCGCTATTTTATGAAGTTTTACAAGCAGCAGTTTGAAATAGCGAAACGTTATAAAAAGCGTTATAGCTTCGCCTTAATTAATATTGACCTAGATAGGTTTAAACACATTAACGATACCTATGGTCACGACGCAGGTGACAAAGTTTTAATCGCTACGGCTGAAAGGGTAAAAAGCTCTCTGCGTAAATCAGACATCGTGGCCAGAATGGGCGGTGATGAGTTCTTAGTTGTAGTTCATCACCCAGGAACGGAAGAAAATGTTCAGTCCCTTCTACAAAAACTTCGATTAGCGCTATGCTCGACGCCCGTCATTTACGATGAAACGCTTATCTATTTGAAAGCCAGTATTGGGTACGCGATATTTGACCCGAAAATGTCATCTCCTGAGCAAATGATGAAAATAGCCGATGAGAGAATGTATCAACAAAAGCATGGCGGATGAGCCTGAACCCAGTTTCAATAAGGGGTTAGAAGAATGGTAAAGTTGGGAGCCCGAAATCTCATCATCATTGAGGTGCAAGAATATGTGACTTCATATGTTCACAGACACTTTGCTGAGAGAGTCGTTATTAGCAGTGCATTCAGTGGCATATTTGCATAATGTTGCATTTTGCAAATGCAGTTTGCGAAATTAATGGTTAATAAAGCAACGATATGCATCTGGATCTACTAAAAAACGGCTTTTTTAAAGTTGGCACGCATCGTGCATTACTTAGAGTGACCCTTATTAAGCCGAGGGTCACCTAGCCAACTGACGTTGTTAGTGAATACAAATTGTTCACAAGTATATACCGCCAATCACGTATATTGTGATTGGCGTTTTTTCTTTCTAAAGACCGATGATATTCACGTCGCTGCCCGTCTCATCAGCTTCTCCGCACTTGCTGTAACAACTAGGTTGTCTTGGACAAACCGCCCCTCTGGAGCAGATCAACCTTGCTTGGGTTTGAATCCCGCGCTCTATCCAGTTGATGTTTAATATCTTAGCGATAGTCGTTAAGTCTTTTTTGATGTGGGGAGGAATAACACTACTTCCGCCGGAAGCGACACAAAGGGACTTAAGTTCTTCCGCTATGGAAACGGCATCGCCACCTTGTGCAGAAATAGCAGGGTTAAGATCAATACCGGCACATAGCACGCGATTATTTCCCGCAGGGTCAAATACGTTGACCGATTCGCAGCAGTAGATACGTGGCTCGTCGCCAACATTTAAAATCGAAATTTGCGCTGAACTGGTATCCAAAGGCTGGGAAAGGCGTCGGAATACCGCCCAGTGCTGGCAAGGGTCGTTTACTTTGCGCATGTTGCCCCAAGGCAATGGAATACCATTTCCTCGATACACTGCTTTTAACTTGCCGGGGCCATAGGCATCAAAATAGTGCCAATGAGGGTAAGGCGAGACCACCGTCATGCGACGCATTGCAACAGAAGGAGAAACTCCCGCCTTTTTGTGAACATCAATCTCGTAACCAGAACGGTCAAGCAGCTGACGAAAGGGTACTTTGGGGCAGAGTAGGGCACCGGCAAAGAAGCTGGACTCAAAATCACGCCAAGCTTGCAGGATATCTTGCGAATTGAGTTCAGAGTTCGACACAGGGCTGTCCATTTGCTCCCAATTGTTTTGATGCCCGATAGATAAAACGTTATTCATTGCATCGCTGCTATGGAGTACTCGATGGCCGATATATACCGCCAAGTCATACTTCAATCGGGTTGGATAGTCACGCATTCGTTTATTGAGATAAATAGTCCCAGGTGGCTCCATGAAAGACGTAATCAACTGTTTGGCGCTGACGCCCAGTTCATCAATCACATCTTGTGGCGCTCGATCTACCCAGCGGATATCCAATCCCATACTCTTTGCAATGTCTACGAGATCTTCTACAGATAGATTCAGCCGCTTCAAGCCGACCTCTTCGGCGGCGCGCTCTAAATCAGGAAAATGGTTTTGATGGTTTTCTTGGTGTGCTCGAATCAAGAGATGAGCAAACTGACGCCCCGTGATACCTGTTTGGGAGAGCATTTCTGGTATCGCGATTTGAAGAATATCATTGGAGAACAGAAAGCTCGGCTCCAACGCCATGCCACTAATCCCGCCACGATTTCCTTTGTTGGGTGTGATGGCTTCTAATTCGGGTTCATCATCTAAAAACCAAGCAGGATCTTTTTGAAAAACTTCCGCGATCACTTCGAGCATATCGATACTCGGTACGCGTTTTCCGCGCTCAATCATTGAAAGGTAAGAAACCGACGGAGCGTACTCTGGATTAATTCTTACACAACGGGCAGACAAATCTTCCATCGTTAAATGGTTGTTTTTTCTTAGGTTACGAATTTTCGTACCAAGAAAATGAGACTGACGAATAAGGCTTTTTGACACAGACATTTTGTAAAATTCACATTGTAAAATTTTTGTTGTGAAATTGTAGTCAATATTTCGCTAGTCTACATAATGAGCAGGCAAGGAAATTAACCATCCACTTCACAGAATTGCCTGAAACTTAAATAAAGGATTTAAGTTTTTACTCTAGGACGAGTTTTTAAGTGCGAGGATATGACGATGAATATGCTGAACTTCGATAAAAAAGAGATGCAACAACAACAACGCCCATTTATCGCTGAAGCCGTATTTGCCGTCGAAGCGGTAAGTGCTGAGCAGCAGAGTGAGAAACAAGTAAAAGCGAAGCAACTACTAGACCGCATGTTTCCATTGGAGAACGGGTCGCACCAAGATGTATCAAGTTACGTGATTGATTACCGCCATGTTTTGGCTTATTTCAAAGACGGTACACACAGCGGCCTGAAAAGCCCAAAACACTTCGTGGCGTACACTGGTGAAAAGGAAGATCCAAAGTCTATTTTGTTCAAAGATGATTCGGGCAATCATGTAGAAGTGCTGTTTGGCTGTCATAAAGGCACTGGTTGCGTGGAATTAGTGGACATTGATGATATTCAATTGGAAACTCGCACGACGTTTCATCCTGAACTAACTGGCAATGCACCAACCGCGATGCGCCATTGGATAAGTCTAATCAAAGGCGACAAAAAAGGTAAGCCGATGGCATGCAGTGAAGATAAAGAATATACCGCAAAAAATGGTGACGACTACATTCTAAGTTACTGTTACAGCGTCGATTAAGATACTCATGATTGGATACAAAAACCCCGCACTTTACAGCGCGGGGTTTTCTTTTTCATCATAAAAGTCGTTTTCGCTTAGCCAGTTTATTTAAATTGGCATCACGCGGTTACGACCGAGTTGTTTTGCTTCATAAAGCTGTTTATCGGCTTTATTGATTAAGGCTTCAGGCGTATCACCCGGCTCAAATTCTGCTACCCCAAAAGAAGCGGTAATGCTGTGAACTTGTGTGCCTGAGCGCTTATCTCTGATACGCAGCTTTTCTATCATGCGGCGTAGTGTGTCTGCATATTGGCGAGCAATTCGCAGAGATTTGTTAGGTACAATTAACGCGAATTCTTCACCACCAAAACGGTACGCACATATCCCATCTCGGCAGCTTTGTTGTAGTCGGCGGGCAATGGCTTTTAATACTGTATCGCCAAAAAGGTGCCCGTAATTGTCGTTAAATGATTTGAAATGATCGATATCAAGCATGATCAAGGTCATTGCCTGATTTGATGCAATAAGTGAAGAGAGATCTTTGTCAAATGCTCGGCGGTTGTATAGGTTTGACAAACCATCGAACAACGCATCTTGCTGTACTTCAGCCAATTGGTTTTTGAGGCGAGAAATTTCTTCACTCGCGTTAGTCAATTGGCTATTCAAAAACTTTGTTGAGTGACGAATTTCGTGTGACTCTGCGACAAGTTGACGAATCACCACCATCACTTCTTCAATGCTTAGGCTATTGTCCTCAACTTTTTCCAGTTTATTAAAGCTTTTGTCTACCATCTCAGAAAAGGAGGAAGTATCTGAAATCGTATCGCTCATTGAACTGGATACTTCATGTAGCAGAACTTCTACATTGGTTCTAAGATCTTCAAGGCTGGTTTCTGCTTTGCTGGCCACATAGTTGTTGTAAAGCTGCTTATTGGTTGCTGGCGGGCAAATACCGTAGTTTTCTAACACCGTGTCTAACTCAAAGTTGAGTTCTGGAATGGTCTTGTCAACGTAGGTATACCAAAGCGCGTAGTTGGCTGGCGTGGCAGCAACATGGTTTTTGATCATCAGTGGGACCGCTTTTTTTAAATTAGCGGTTGATTTCTTAAACTCGTCGGTCATTTCTGCGATGGTACTAGCAAAATGGGATTGGGCTTAGATTAACGGATATTAACTAATGTCGCTTTAATTTTTATCACTTTTGCATGGTTTATATAGAAAATGAGTGATTAAGATCGTGATCAATACCGTTGGATTCGAATTTTATAAAATATCAGTATGAAACATGTACAGGCATTTGGTGGTATTGCGTGTTTTGAGATATCCAGCAAATGGATTCCGTGTAAACGTTAGTAACCTAATGATCGTCAAACTCTCGTTTTCGTATAAAAGCAAGTAAATCAAAAGGCTTAACGTCAGGGTCTCCGTGAAAAGAACTCGTAGACGAAGAATTAACATCTGAGGGTGCGAATTGAAAAAGAAAATAGGACTTTATTGGTTCACGAACGACTTGCGATTGCACGACAACCCACTGTTGAAAAGCGCCAGTGTAGAAATGGACGAGTTAATTTGCTTGTATTGCTACCCTTCAATGACGCCTTACTTGCATCACTTTGCGCAGGAAGCCTCTTTCGGGCGTGCGAAATTGCAGTTTCTCGACTTATCGCTTAGTGAACTCAATCAATCTTTGAATCACCTTGGTCAGCGATTATGGGCGGTTGAACTGACGCCCGATCAAGCAATCAAGTATGCTGTTAATCGCTTCGACGTCACACATATATATGCTGACGCCTTTCCCGGTTCGGATGAGCAACAAGCGTTAGATCGCGCAGTTGAAGGCGCGTCTCATGTAAAAATAAAACAGCAAGCAATCCGGACCCTGTTAAGGGAAGAACAACTGCCATTTGACTTGAGCAATCTGCCTACGACTTTCACGCAGTTTAGAAAGCAAGTTGAAGGTTTAGACATCTCTCGGCCCCACGAGAGTATCCGTTCGTTACCTCCAATTCCTTTAGGTGTGAATCTTCCTTCCGTTACTGCATATTACTTTGACACAAAAGCTGCGTTTCATGGTGGAGAAAGCCGCGGGCTTGAACATTGTCGCCAGTATTTTGCTTCCACACTAGCCAGTGAATACAAACAAACACGCAATGGTTTAGATGGCATGGATTACTCCACCAAGTTCTCTCCTTGGCTAGCTCATGGGTGCGTTTCTCCGAAAACTATTTATGCCATGTTGAAACGTTATGAAGCGGAGAATGGTGCAAATGATTCAACCTACTGGATTTACTTCGAGCTGCTTTGGCGTGAATACTTTTATTGGTATGCCCGTCGACACAAGCGACAGCTCTTCCGATTCGGTGGCATCCAAAATCAAGCACCACTCACCAGCTTTTACGCGCACCGTTTTCAACAATGGAAGAAAGGTGAAACGCCATTTCCTATCGTCAATGCGTGTATGCACCAACTTAATGAAACCGGTTATATGTCGAATCGTGGCAGACAGTTAGTCGCCAGTTGTTTGGTGCATGAACTTGGCCTCGATTGGCGTTATGGCGCGGCGTACTTTGAGTCACAACTGGTTGATTACGATGTGGCATCAAACTGGGGAAATTGGCAATACCTAGCGGGCGTTGGTGCTGATCCGCGTGGTTCACGACAATTCAACCTCGAAAAGCAAACCGAAATGTACGATCCGCACATGGAGTTCATCGATAGGTGGCAAGGTCGTTGTCCTGGCGCGCATTTGGATAGTGTAGACATGGTCGATTGGCCGATTGTGATGGGCAGCAGTGACAAAGCTTCGTCATCGGAGAAACCGTAATGCAATTTGAAACCGTACGATTGATCTTGGGCGATCAACTTAACAGTGAGCACTCTTGGTTTCAGCAACCGGATGAGCAAGTGCTTTACCTGATTGCGGAGCTCAAGCAAGAGAATACATACGTCACGCACCATATTCAGAAAGTGTGTGCGTTCTTTTCTGCAATGGAACAGTTTGCGAAAGAGCGTCAGAGTGAAGGTCACCAAGTTCTGTACCTCACATTGGATGACACACAATCCTTCGACGATCTTGAGCAAGTCTTGCAACACTACGCGAGTGAAGTTGGTGCAAGTAAGTTTGAATATCAACGCCCGGATGAATACCGTCTGCTGGAGCAGTTAGCCAAACTAAAGCTTGATGGGGTCGTGACGCGTTGTGTCGACTCGGAACATTTTTTGTTGCCGTTTGAGGAAATAGAATCGCAGTTTCCTCAAGGCAAACACATCATGATGGAGCACTTTTACCGCCGTATGCGCAAGCGCTTCGACATCTTGATGCAAGACGGAAAGCCCGTCGGCGGAAAATGGAATTACGATGCCAATAATCGTAACAAGCTCAAAGCCAAAGACATTGAACAACTTCCACAACCTTTGATGTTCAGTGCCGACGTAAGCGACATTATTGAGCGATTGGCAAAACATGACATCAAAACTATCGGAAATCTCGAAGGAGACTTGTTGTGGCCGATCAATCGCGCGCAAAGCCTCTCTTTACTCGCGCATTTCTGCCAAGTCTGTCTGCCGTTGTTCGGCCGTTTTCAAGACGCCATGACAGGCCAGCATGATGCTAAGTGGAGCTTGTATCACAGCCGAATTTCATTCTCGCTTAACAGCAAATTGCTGCACCCGAGAGAAGTCATTGATGCTTCACTCAAGGCATTTCATTCCAACGCGGACATCGACATTTCTCAAGTTGAAGGGTTTATTCGCCAAATATTAGGATGGCGAGAGTACATTCGAGGCGTCTATTGGGCGAACATGCCTCATTACCCGAAAAAGAACGAGCTGGGCGCAGAAAGAAAGCTGCCAAACTTCTTTTGGAGTGGCGAAACCAAAATGGCCTGTATGCGCAATGCGATTGAGCAGTCCCTCGATTATGCCTACGCACACCACATCCAACGTTTGATGGTCACTGGTAACTTTTGCTTGCTAACCGAGATCGACCCAGATCAAGTGGATGAGTGGTATCTCGGTATCTATGTTGATGCGATTGAATGGGTCGAAATGCCGAACACACGTGGCATGGCATTGTTTGCGGATGGCGGCATTGTTGGCACCAAACCTTACGCGGCGAGTGGTTCTTACATCAACAAAATGAGCGACTACTGTAAAGGTTGCCATTACGACAATAAGGCGAGGAGCGGAGAAGGCTCGTGTCCGTTTAACAGCCTTTATTGGCGCTTTATGAACAAGCACGACAAGCGCCTCGCAGCCAATCCACGAATCGGGATGATTTTCCGCTCTTGGGACAACATGGAAGAACAGCAACGCCAAGCGATTCTTGATACCGCAGAGCACTACATAGAAAACGTGGAGAACTTGTGATGGAAATACTCATCGTCGGTGGCAATGGTGGAATTGGTTTGGCAGTGGTGAGAGAAGCCGCAGCTCGGTTCCCTCAAGCGCGCGTGCATGCCACTTATCGTAAGCAGCAACCAGATTGGCAACACCCAAATGTCGTTTGGCATCAAGTGGATGTATCGCAAGACGAGCAGATAAAAGCGTTCAGTGAGCAGATTGAACACGTCGATTGGTTGGTGAACTGTGTTGGTATGTTGCACACCCAAGAGAAAGGCCCTGAAAAGAATCTTAATTCGCTCGACGCAGACTTCTTTCAGCAAACCATCACGGTTAATACTTTGCCAAGTTTGCTGTTGGCGAAATACTTCACGCCCAAGCTAAAGCGCAGTACTGCACCCAAGTTTGCGACCATTTCGGCCAAAGTTGGCAGCATTAGCGATAATCAGTTAGGTGGTTGGTACAGCTATCGAGCATCGAAAGCCGCATTAAACATGTTCCTAAAAACCATGTCGATCGAATGGCAAAGAGTGGTCAAACATGGCACGGTGCTTTCACTTCACCCTGGCACCACAGATACCGCTTTGTCGGCACCTTTTCAAACCAATGTCCCAGAGGGAAAGTTGTTTACGCCAGAGCGAGTTGCTAAGGATTTATTAGGCTTGATAGAAAAAGCAACCCCGCAAGATAGCGGGGCGTTTTGGGCTTATGATGGGACGTTATTACCTTGGTAAGAGAACGCGTACAAACGTTAATACAAATGAAATAACATACTCCAGAGAGGGTCGGAGTGACCTACGTTTTCGTTGATTTATTTCTTCGGCAACGCTCAGAACAATAAACGATTTCCTCCCAATTTCGCGCCCACTTCTTTCTCCAAGAAAATGGGCGCTGACAGACCGGACAGACTTTCATGGGAAGGTTGGATTTAAAACCTTTCATCGCGCTGAATGTTCACTCCTAATTTGGTTAAAACTACTTATCAAATAGGTACAGGTAATCGCCGTAGCCTAAACTCGCCATCTTGTTCACAGGTACAAATTTCATCGCAGCAGAGTTCATACAATAGCGTAATCCCGTCGGCTTCGGACCATCTTTAAACACATGACCTAGGTGTGAATCACCAAACTTACTGCGGATCTCCGTTCTAGGGTAGAGCAGTTTATAATCGGTTTTCTCCACGATGTAAGCCGGGTTAATTGGTCGAGTAAAGCTTGGCCAACCTGTGCCAGATTTGTATTTATCAGTAGAAGAAAATAGCGGTTCACCGGTCACAATATCCACATAAATTCCCGCTTCTTTGTTGTCCCAGTATTCGTTATCAAACGGACGCTCCGTGCCTTCTTCTTGCGTCACGTAATACTGTAGCTCTGTTAAGTTTGATTTGATTTCAGACTGAGCAGGCTTACTGTACGCTTTCACTTTCGAAAGCAGCTTTTTTTCTTCAATCAACTGTCGAAGTGTTTTAGGGCTTTCTTTTCGATCTTCACCAAATACTTCGTCGAGATATTTATCGCGACCTGATGCGTAGCGGTAGTATTTGTACTTCAGGCTACTCTTCTTGTAGTAATCCTGATGGTACGATTCCGCAGGGTAGAACTTTTCAAACTCGATCAGTTCTGTTTTCAACGGTTTTGGATAGATCATCGCCTTGTCGATTTCCATCATAAACTGCTCAGCAATCTGCTTTTGCTCCGCATTAAGATAGAAGATCGCCGGGCGGTATTGGGGACCACGGTCGACGAATGAGCCTTTGTCGTCAGTCGGGTCGATATGGCGGAAGAAGTAGTCCAGCACTTGTTCGTAGTTCACGACAGCAGGATCGTACTTCACCTCAATCACTTCAATATGACCAGATTTACCAGAAGAGACTTGGCGGTAAGTCGGGTTTTCAATATGACCACCTGAATAACCTGATACAACATCGATTACGCCGGGCAGTTGCTCTAAATCCGATTCTGTACACCAGAAACAACCGCCAGCTAGCGTTGCGATTCTTGTATTCTCTGAAGCCTTCAGCTTATCCATCGTATCGGCGGTACCTGTTTTACTCAATAGTAGAAACAAGACTGGAAGTGCGAAGGAGAAACCGGCCAATAACTTAGACATATTCTTCATAGCTACCTCATCGTTATTTTTGTAGAAAGTGTTACTTAAATAAAAAGTGTTACGTATAGAGAAAGGTAACCGAGCGAAAAAATTACAGTAATGTTGAAAATTCCGTTGCCCTTTTATGCGATAGAGCTAAAGTATCGACAAGAAACACACCGCTAGTAAGGGCAACGATGCCTTGAATAAGCGATGCTAAATGAGGTAAATCATGCAAGCTGAAGTTAAATGGATAGAAGATTTTAAATTCCTTGGGCAATCTCAGTCGGGCCACTCCGTAGTGATGGATGGCAATGGTGGTGCAACCGCACCAAGCCCAATGGAAATGGTACTAATGGCTGCTGGTGGCTGTAGCTCAGTCGATGTTGTTGATGGTTTGAAAACAGCAGGCCAAAAGGTTTCGTCAGTTAATGCCAAGCTAACCACAGAGCGTCGTGAAACCGCACCGCGTATCTTTACGCAAGTGAATATCCACTTTCAAGTGTCAGGTGACGAGCTTGACCCAGAAGTCGTAGCAAAAGTGGCGGCTGACTCGCTAGAAAAATACTGCTCGGTTTGCTTAATGCTAGGCGAAGGTGTTGAGATGACCCACAGTTGGGAAATTGTGTAAGTTGACAGACTCCACAAAATATAAAAACAGGAAAGAGAAAAGTCCGGGCTTTTCTCTTTTTTTATTTCGCAGTCACGTACCTTGTGAGGAGTCTGAAAGCAGTAATTGCAGGTTGTAGGAGTCTTCCAGTGACAGAACTAGAAAAAATGATGTCTGGCCAGGTCTTTGATGGCATGGACAAAGAAATTGACGCCATTAGAAGCCATGCTCTTCAAGCACTTAGAGCACTCAATAATAACACCGACGAAAGTCAGCGCGACGAATTGCAAAAGCAGCTATTTGGCAAGGTAGGCCGTTGTATTGTCCAGGTCCCTTTTCATTGTGAATTTGGTAAGACCATCGAAATAGGTGAAGAAACCTTTATCAACATGAACGTGGTCATGCTCGATGGTGCCAAAATTACCATCGGGAACCACGTGCTCATTGGACCGAGCGTGCAATTTTATACCGCTTCTCATTCTGTTGATTACCGAAGTCGCCGACGTTGGGAAACGTTTTGTAAACCCATCACGATTGAAGATGATGTGTGGATTGGCGGAAATTCGGTCATTAACCAAGGTGTGACGATAGGTGCTCGCTCAGTAATTGCGGCGAATTCAGTCGTTAACCATGATGTGCCGCCAGATTGTCTATACGGAGGCACACCAGCGAAGTTGATTCGTCGTCTCAACGAAGAAGAGTAAGAATCGATAGTGATGGCATGATGACTCGCTTTACGGGCGTAAGAGAATCATGCCATCAGAAAGGGATAATTCGTCAAGGAGTCTAAGATGTCGAACAAGACAGAAGTCCTCATGTGCCCTACATGTGGGGTAGAAACGCATCATGTCGTGGTGTTAGTTAGAAAGAAAAGTGGCTATGAAGGCGATAAAAATCGCAACAAGAAAGAGTTCATCGCTGGCTTTCTTAAAAGTGTAGTGTTCGGCGCCTTCCTTGCTTCTATGGATGAATTTGAACGTCACTTGATCTGCGAAAACTGTGGTCATAAAACCATTCAACAGTAACTGATAGTCTTTCTTTCTCTGCATAAGTTCATAAGTGCGGTTTGAAGCACTGGTTATTCAAATCGCATTATCCTCTTTTAGTGCTTTTGCTCTTCTTATGTTCCTCTCTCAAAAGTGAGTCACATCAGTACGCATTTTAACCGCTTGGATGCAGGTAACTCACTGCTATGTATAATAAATTTTGGTGGGAAATACGTGTTTCAGCTCGATGTTTAACCTCTGTTCTATCGACACGTTTTGAGTCAGTAAACACTTAAATTTCGTTTACTTTATGTTGTACGCAGTGCAATTGTGTGAAATTAGTCACATTAATGTTTAATTTATGAAAAAATAATTAATGAATAGTAATTCACAAATATGCTGACCGTATGTGCTATTTAGTTTTGACTTATCTTTTGAATATTCACTTGGTGAATGCTTTGTTGTTTTTAGATTGACTGAAGGTTTGATTTTCTATTCAAACTTGTGAAAGGTTGAATCGATATATTAGAAAACATGAATTTGATCTTGTTTCTATCTTTTGTTTTAAATGCGAAATTCATTATTAACAACGGATGGTTTTGATGATTTCTCTTATGTGTATCCCACCAATTTTAGAAATTGAAAATTAAACTTTCTCAATACAATAACGACTAAAATTAAACGGAATGATGTTCTTATATTTTTATTGTATTTTAACTTATACATTTTGACTCATTCATTTTAACTGTTTTTGTTGATTTTAAGTTGTTGATAATAATTGCCTTTTAACTTTTGTTTTAATGACGTTGCTTTGCTGTTTCTTTAATGTTGTGGTGTGTGGCTTTATTTATAAAAAGTCATTTTAAAGTACGTTTTTAAGCAAATTAGAACGCGACAATACTCAGATAAATAGTATTAAAAAGTTAAATAAGGATTTAACCATAAGAGTAATTTTATGGTTGATAGGTTTATTGGGGTTGATTATCTGAATTTTTATGGAATTTCATCCCAATAATCTGTTTGTCTTTAAGTTTATTCTAATAAACTTAATTCTCATGGAAGTTTCAAAACATGCAGCACACAACAAAGTGGATGATGACGCCGCTTGCAATGTTGTTGGGTACGCTGTTTTCAGCGCCATCATTCGCGGTGGAAACGAGTGTAATTGATAGCACTAGCACGCCTGAATCTACACAAAATGAAGGAGATACGTCCTGTATTGTTTGTAAGTTTAGTGGGGCCGTTTACCTATCTTACGATACAAACATTTACGATAAAGACGACTACCGTTCTGTCCGCAATTTCTCGTGGGGAGGCGATCTCGTTTATTCCTTTTCGAGCGACACAAAAGCCTATTTTTCTACGGGGGGCTATCGTGCCCTAGAAGATGAAGTCGGCACCTACGCGACAGATTCGGTGTTGGGCTTGCAATACACGAACCTATATCGCTTTGGAGATACAGGGAAAATCGGCGTTGCGGGTCAGCTCACCATTCCAACTTCAGAAACATCTCGTAAAGATGAACTGCACACCGCGGTTCGTTTAGATGTGCCGATCTCTTTTTCAGCTTGGAGCGTCGATTTTTCGGTTTCGCCAAGACTGAGAAAAAATTTCCACGAATACAAAACCATGGGTGGACGCTCGCTGACTGAGTGGACTTACTCGTTGTTTGCTGTTGCGGAAAAGTCGTGGGAATCGTTCGCAGTGGGGATTACGGCGTTAGGTGGTAACAGCATCAGTTATCAAGGTACGCGCAGAAGCAGTTGGCAGTATGAGGGGGCGTTGTACGGCACATACGAGTTTGATGAAAGCTGGTCATTGCTACTCGCGGCATCATCAACGGGTTTCTATCAAGATGCAGAGCGAGGCACCTTGGGCAACATCGATTTGTTGGACCAAGAGAAAGCGTCTTACATCGTGACAGTGACTTACTCCTTCTAGGAAAATAACAACAATTAAGGATATCCAAATAATGTTTAAAAAATTGACTCTGGTGTCAGCAATAACGGCCGCACTTGCAGGCTGTGGCGCAGATGATCAGGCGTATGACTATGTCGAAAGAGATGCAAAAGAAGTCGCAGTAAAAGACCTTAAAGACGGTCGTTGGTTTTACGTTCCGACGACTGGTGCCGCGCCACGCTTTGCTCTGAACCAATTCCCATTCTTGCAAGGTTCACCTCGTTACGTTGAGCTTTGTTTTACCAAAGAAGGTCTGGAAGTTCGCAGTTACGATAAAAACTACCCAGACGCGCATCTAAGCAAAGATGCTAATAACTACTGCGGTGAAGAGAAATTTGTCGCAGACGACGACGGCGTTAACTTCGCGCAAGTGCTGACGATTCCGGGTGACTTTGCGGCGTATCGCTGTCAAGAAGACGCGCATGGTGATTGCACCAACAAAGAAGAAACCAACGAAGACGCAAGCCTAAACTACAAGAAGAAAACCCACTTCACTCCTCGTCCTGAAGATCTCGAAATTGCAGAATTCAATATGGAAGATCTGTATGGCATTACCGAAGGCATTGATGAAATTGGCGCACCACGATTGATCTCGTGGGACTTTGACCCTAAAAACGGTCTTCTCAATTTCGAACTAGAGCGCACGTTCCGTATCGATTTAGATAATATTTCTGACTACATCAACTTTGCAACGAAAGCGAGCTTGGATGAAGCGCTTGTGGATGGCGCGTTTAAATCTCGTTTCTACTACTCGTTAGTGCACGAAAGTGAAGTGGCAACCGAAGGTTACCAACCGATCTTGTACCCTGTGGGTGATGAGAACGACATTGGTTTCTTCACCACGTCGACGAAAAAGCTTAACCCAGTCACGAATAAATACGACCGTGATGTGGTTTACCTCAATCGTTTCAACCCAGATCAAGGCTCTATCAAATATTACTTGAGCGACAATTTCTTTGAAGAGAAGAACAAGTTGTTCTTGGATGCAACGCTGCAATCGATCGACAAGATGAACCAAGCGCTGAATGTATTTGGGGCGGATGCAGGCAAGCCTGAAATCGAGATTGTGAACAAAACCAAAGCGGCTGGTATTCACCCAGGTGATCTGCGTTACAACGTGATTAACCTGATTGACGAGCCTCTAGCGAACGGTCTGCTTGGCTATGGCCCGTCGGTTTCTAACCCGATGACGGGGGAAATCATCAAAGGCCACGTGAACCAATACGCAGGTGTTGCAAGAACGGGTGTGCCTTTCTATTGGGACAACTTGGCGCGTTTCTATAATCGTAATCAACTGGACTTAGATGGCTTAGATCCATTGCCAACCAGCAGCGAATCTGTGAAAACAGAAGTCGCGGATAGAATTGAAGCGCTTTCTACAATGGCGGCGATGGCGAGCCTGAAATCGGATGGAAACATTCATGCGCCGCTCGTTTCAAAAGAAGACATCGTTTCTGGAAAAGCAGCGACGAAGAGCCCAACTCAGCTAATGAAAAACTTCAATGATGACATGGAGTTTGAAAAGGTGGTTGAAGCTGAAGAGAACCGTTTGTCTTTCTGGGCAGAGAACAACGTCTATCCAATCGAAGCGTCGTGGGTTTCTTCAACCAACAAGGCCATGTTGGACAACTTGAAGTTGGATGACGAGCGTTACTTTGAGATCAAACTCGATGACGCAGGTAACGAAGTATCGCGTCAGCTTAAGCGTTGGAAATACCTACCAAAAGAGTTGCAAGTGAAAGCCGCAGATGCGATTACGGTTGCGACTTACAGCAATACGCTTGTTCACGAGCTTGGTCATAACATGGGTCTGCGCCATAACTTTAAAGGCTCAAATGACAAAGCGAACTACTACACGCTAGAGCAAGCGCATCAACTTGGTTTGAACAACATTCCTGCTTACAGTTCGACAATGGACTACGCACCAAGCATGTTGGATGAAACGCCAACTTGGGGTCTGTACGACATTGCGGCGTTTAAGTTTGGCTACGGTCGTAAAGTCGAGACGATTCAAGATTCTTCAGGTTCAGCTCCTGCGCCTGTTGCGAAACCGGCAGACAGTGCGAGCGATGAAGACAAAGCGGCATACGCTCGTTACCTCGCTGATCAGCAAGCCTACCAACAAAGCTTTGCATACAAGTTTGGCAACAATCCAGACAACACATCGCTGATGGTGTGTTCTGAAGTGAAGGCACTAACGGGGAGCGAGAAAGGCAAATCACTCTACAACTGTGACTTCAGCCGATTCGATACCGCCGCGTTGTCTGATGATCCTGAACTGAATGCGAAAACTCGTTATGGCGCACTTTACTACCTAGATAAAGTGAATGAAATTGAGCGTAAGTCTTACGATTTCTGTACCGATGGGAACGTTTCTCTAAACAGCGACTGTAACCGTTTTGACGAAGGTACAAACCTAGAAGAAATTGTTTCTTACGAGTGGCAGAACTATCTCGATAGCTATGATCGACGCAACTTGGAGTTATATGGGACGACGGGATTATTCTCGTCCGATTATCCTGGTTACTTAGTGCGCCGTTATATGGAAATGAGCGCTATCCGTGACAAGATGGAAGATCTTGAGCGCATCGATAACCTGTACACCAATCTTGGTTACACTTCGTCAACGGATAAGCCGGGTGATTTCTTATTGCGCATTGCTTCAAACCCTCAATACTGTAGCGAAGGCAAAGCCGATAACTCATGGTTCTGTGATTACGCGAATGGGGCGAAAAAATCCGCGGCGTTCTTCCTTGATATCTTGCGCACACCAGAGCATCAATGTGTGATAGAAAATGCGGCAGGCAACCAAAAAGTGATTTCTTTTGGTCAACTGTTAGACAACAACTCACACCAAATTCCGGCTGATTACGATCTTTCAACAGCCAGCTGTTTTGATGATTTGGCAGCACGCTTTATCGAAGATTCAGATGAGGGTTATATAGCTGTTGCGGAAACTGCGAATGGACGCTTCCTAAACTCAATTGGTAGCTTTGACCCTGATTATCCTTGGTCAAATGCGGTGTCTGTGTTGGGCAACTGGCCAGACAAAGCGTTGGCGAGCCACTTCTTAGCACGTCGATTCTCGAACCGTTTTACCGATGAGGTGAGCTTTGCATCGCTGCTTGATATCCCTGGGGTGCAAGCTGAATACGAAGACATCATGGGCAACATCGTGGCAAATGACGCGTTAAATACGCCAGTTAAATTGGTGGGTAAAGACGGTAAGGAATACACCAATCTAAAAGGTGTTACCGTGAACCTACACATCACTGAGCAAATGGAGTCCCTACCACCAATGCCTCGTGGTATTGCAAGATTCCTTGATATTGGTGCAGAAGGCCGCGGACGTGTTGGCGATGTCATCTTGAGAATGGGAGTGCGCCAAATGAAGTCTTACGACTACACAGTGAAGACTCGTGGTCAATCTCAGTTTGATACGTTTACGAAGCAGCAAGACCGCTACGGTATTATTGCGGGTGACAAGGTTGAGTTTGTTATCGACGGCGAGAAGTTTGTGGCAACAAAAGCAAACAAGCTGGCTTACGACTACGCAAATCAACTGGTGACGTCCAAAGGTTACGATCTAAAAACGTACCTAGATAGCTATGAGCCTGCAACACTAAACAAGGTCGCAGAGAGCATCGATAGCGCTTGGGGGCCATTCCGAACAGCGATTGTCCCAGCGTTCCACGATCCTGTATTGCTGCTGGATGCGCCAATGGTCAACGCAATGAAGCGAACCATTGATGCGGATATTGCGGCAGGTGTGCTGTCGTTCAGCCAGTCTTTCATCAACTTTACGACAGCGAATGTGACTTCGGGTGATTTGGTCATCGATGCAACTTCGGGCACATTGAGCTATAAAGGTGGTAAAGCGCACGATGAGCTGAAAGCGTTCGAAGCTTACACAGATGCGATGCTTTTGATTTACAACGATCACGCCGAAGACATGATGTTCGCGGTCGACAATGTGTACGCAGGGTACATGGCGTCTTCAGATGCTGACAAAGAACTTTGGCTGAAAGATCTCAATATGATTCAAGCGTATTTGCGTGGTGATATCGGCGCTGTGGCTGGTGATTACTACAAGATGCTTGATCGCCTACCAACTGCAGTGAGTTTCCAGTAAATAACTCTTAATTCACTCATACAAAGGCCTGCAGCAATGCAGGCCTTTTTCGTCATAGGACTGATAGAATTTAGGAGTGAAAGATGATCTGTCCGTCTTCTGTCATCACAAGTGTCGCTTTGCTTTGTTCGATAAGTTGGGCAGCATAAGAAGGGGTAACGGCCTGCATATCACCTTTAGATCGAAGAGTTAAAGACTCCCACGCTTGATCTCGATATTTCCCTGCTTGGGTGTATTGAATCAGTACTTTCATAGCTTCACGCTCCGGTGTGGTTGACGTGCTACTTAAGTTAACGATCTTAGGTTGGTTGCGCATCTGTTAAAAATGAAACATTAGTTTAACCAAATGTGCCTTTCCAAATATCGCGCATTGAGCAGAGCAATTTAGAATCCTTGTGATGGAAGGATGAAGAACACTCAATCTTTCGATTCATACTGCGCAATATAATGTTTGAGAGATTTGGTTTCCGCACTCTGAAACTCTTCATCGTGCATACGCAGTGCTTGGATACGGTCGAGGCGGAACTGGCGGTAGTCATCGCGCAATTCGCACCAGGCGACCAGCGTCCAGACTTTGCCCCAAAAGAACTGGCCTAACGGTTGGATTTTTCTCTCGGTCACCTGTCCGCTTTCATCTTGGTAATCCAAACTGACTTTAAACTGATGATCAATCGCGTGGCGCAGAAGCTGCCCTCGTTTGGCAGTCTCGGATTGGGTGTGATAATCGGGCACAATCAGCGGACAATCTTCCACTTGTTGTTTGAGCTTATCGGGCAATACCGAAAGTATTTTGGTGGACGCAGAGTGAGACGCTTCGGCGAGTTCGGCATCCGACCAAGCTCGAACCATCCGCATACCCAGTTCAAGCGCCATCATCTCTTTTTCTGAGAACATCAAAGGCGGGAGATGAGAGCCAGCTTGCAACAAGTAGCCGACACCTGCTTCACCTTGAATAGGAACACCAGAACTAAGCAACGACTGAATATCGCGATAAATCGTACGTTCGCTAACTTCCATTCTTTCTGCGAGCTCTTTCGCTGTCACGGCGTAACGCTTTGCGCGCAAAAGCGTCAGTAGCTCAAACAGTCGTTCTGATTTGCTCATGATGTTCCTTATCTAGACCTACTGGTTGTTAGTGGTAGTGCGGCTGATTACTTCTCTAGCTCACTGCACATTTTTAAGTTGTGATGTTTAAGCTCGAAGCTTTCGCAGTCAATCATTGATAACAGAGGCTGAAATTCAGCGGCTTGCTTAAGCTGTTTTCCCGCCTGTTTTGCATCGTCCATTGAACGCCAGTAAATGATGTCTGTCCACACATCGTCCGTCGCTTCGTGACTGAGTGAGCGATACAAAAAGCCTGGCAGATTCTTCACAAACGTTTGTGACTGTCTGGCAGCGGCGATCACGTCTTGCTCTGTTGTGCCTGCGGTTAGACGAAATTGCACAGTTTCGATAACGGTTTCCATATTGTGATTCCTTATTGGTTTTGGCGGATTGCCTGTTGAGTTCCAAATAAGGTTACGCGGATGGAATGTCAGAACATGTCAGTAGTGAAATCTCACTCACTTATCATCAATATGGTTATTTTTCTGGGCTGTTGTAACGATCCCAGTAAGGTAAATCTGTGCCGAGTTTTTCGCTGATAAAATCGATAAAGGCTCTTACTTTCAACGGCATGTGCTTGCGCTCAGGGAACACCGCATAAATGGCGTGTTCTGGTAGAGAATACTCTTCCATCACCGGTTTTAGATTTCCTGCGGCAAAGTCTCTTCCTGCAATAAACGTCGGCAGTTGCGCAATGCCCGAACCTCTTAACAGCAACTGGCGAATGGCTTCGCTGTTATTGACGATAAAGTTTCCTTTTGGAAGCACCTTGTATTCGCTGCCATTGTTGATGAACATCCATTCGACGCCGCCACGGAAATAGGAGTAGCGCAGGCAGTTGTGACCGACTAAATCACTTGGTTTTTGTGGTGTTCCAAACTCCGCTAAGTAATCTGGTGAGGCACAAAGCACACTTTTACAAGGGGCGAGACGTTTTGCGATTAGATTGGAAGAGGTGAGTTCACCAATACGGATCCCCAAATCAAAACCGTCTTTAACCAAATCGACCATTTTGTCTTCGAGGTTTAAATCCACTTCAATTTTCGGGTAACGAGCGAGAAACTCGCTGATCAAAGGCGCGATATGCAGCACACCGAAAGACATCGGCACGGTAATTTTGAGCCGACCTTGTGGAGATCCTTGCAGCTCCGATACCGCGTCCACGCCTTGCTGGGCCAGATTGAGCGCTTGAGAAGCGTACTCAAAATAGCGTTCTCCTGCTTCGGTCAGGCTCAGCTTACGCGTAGTTCGATTAAGGAGACGAATGCCCAAATCGTCTTCTAGTTGGTTGATGCGTTTGCTGATCGCCGATTTCGTCAGATTCAGCTGTTTGGCCGCAAGGGAAAAGCTGCCGCATTCGACAACAGCAACAAAAACGGGCAGGGAGGCAATCGCGTTCACATCAATCTCCTATTATCGTGAAGCATTTATTGTTGAGCACAAGGATACAATTAATTTCCAATTATAGAGATTATCTTCAAGAAGAAAACAATCTAGACTATGCACCAGTATTACGACCTTGATTTTGGGAAGAAGAAAATGAAGTACGATTGGATCCTGTTTGACGCTGACGAAACCTTATTCCACTTTGATGCTTTCAAAGGTTTGCAGCTTATGTTTTCTCGCAAAGGCGTAGATTTTACTGAACAAGATTTTGCTCATTACCAAACCGTAAACAAACCGCTTTGGGTGGATTACCAAGACGGCAAAGTAACGGCAGATGAGCTAAAACATAAGCGTTTTACCGAGTGGGCTGAGAAGTTGAATACCACAACAGCAGATCTCAACAGCGCATTTTTAGAAGCAATGGCCGATATTTGCAGCTTGTTGCCAGGTGCAAAAGAGCTGATGGAAGCGCTGCAAGGCAAAGCTAAAATGGGCATTATCACCAACGGTTTTACAGAGTTGCAAGCGATCCGCCTTGAGCGCACAGGGATGACTGAGTACTTCGATAAAGTGGTGATCTCTGAACAAGTGGGCGTAGCAAAACCGGACTTAGGTATTTTTGAATACGCGATGCAGCAAATGGGCAATCCCTGCAAAACGCGCGTACTGATGGTGGGTGACAACCTGCATTCCGATATTCTGGGTGGTAATAATTTTGGTATTGAAACTTGCTGGTTAAATACCACAGGCGCAAGCGTTGATGAGCGTATCGCACCAAATTACACCGTTGAGTCTTTGAGTGAACTAAAGAACATTTTGGTGGCGTAACCGAATCGGGTATTATTCCACAGTAACCCTCAGAAAAATCAAGGAATAACCATGTCAGACATCAAACAGCTAGACAGCAAAGTCGTTTACCAGAATAAGTGGATGACGGTGCGTGAGGACAAAATTTTACGTCCGAGCGGCGCAGAGGGCATCTATGGTGTGGTCGACAAACCTGATTGTGCTGCGATTCTGGCTATCGATAACGGGATGATTCACTTGGTTCAGCAGTACCGTTACACCGTAGGTCAACGTTGTTGGGAGATCCCACAAGGGGCGTGGGAATCAAACCCAAATGCGGATCATCTTGAGCTTGCCAAAGGCGAGCTGCGTGAAGAAACGGGCATGCAGGCGAGCGCCATGGCGTATGTCGGCGCGCAGTTTATCGCATACGGCTTTTTGAATCAGACATGTCACGTCTATTTCGCCACTGATTTAACGGACGTGGGCAATCAACTCGACAGTGAAGAAGAGGATTTGATCGCTCGTGCTTTTTCGGTTGAGGAGTTCGAACAGATGATGATCGACGGTACGATCAAAGATTGTGTCACCATCGCTGCTTATGGTTTGGCGAAGCTGAAGAAATTCATTTAGTTATTCATTACGATTTTTTAATGAAAACAGCGGCCTAGTGCCGCTGTTTTTAGTTTGGGTGAGCTCGTTGAGCCATCGCTTACTCGTCGATTTTCTTACCTAAGATTTCCACTTGCGCTTTTTTGGTCACCCCCGCGACTTGCAGCGCAGTGCTGCCAACCGATTCATAGTTCAACTCGATTTTGTCTAACTTCGCGTTATCTTTTGTTGGTAGGCTTAAGCTTCTTGATGACATGCCTTTAGTCAGAACCCCTAAACTGTCGAACGTCTTTTCCTGACCATCTTTCATGATTACTTTAACGCTTTTCAGATCGACCGTACCTTGCGTACATTTGATTTTTATGTGGCTGAAACGAGCGTTAGCAAATGGTGACAGTGGATTGACTGTGTCGGTTTCCGATTTAAAACTGACGGTCTTATCTGCAATCTTATCCCAATCGTTGTCTCCTGCAACCGATTGGAAAGAGGCTACAGCCGCTAAAAGACAGAGTGCGATGGTGTTGAACAGTTTCATAGCTTTTCCTTACCTTAGGTTTAGATATTCTGTTTAATCAGTTCGATGACGTGTGTGACTTCGTCTTGAGTTAAAGCCCCTTCTTTCACGAATAAAATTTCGCCTTGTTTATTTTGTACGATAATCGCAGAACTTTCTTGCTGTAGATCCCAAGTTGTTGCTAATACGCCATTTTTGTCTAACACCATGGAAGACCAAGAGAATGTCTTTTTGCTGTCCTCTGCCGACGATTTAACAAATGTACCGGTTCCCCATATGGCGTCTTCTTGGTTGATCACGGTTGTGGTCTGATACTGATCTTCAGGAAAGTGAGCGGCAGTGATTGCTGACATCAGCGGCGCGTTCATCTCTTTGGCTTTACTACGACCTGCAATGGCTTGTATCACACGGACTTTGCCTAACATCTGCTGAGTTGCCCAAGGTTGATAAGCCACATCGTCTCCTTGCAGCGTCATTTCGCCATAGGTATCAATGCTGACGGAAGGGGTGGTTTGACCGACAGAAAGGTTATGAGAGAAGGCGAATGTCGGGGCGAGTGCGAGTAAGAGTGACAGAACAGATGGAGTTTTCATTGGGGGTTCCTGTAACGAAGTGAGGTTAGATCGAATCAAAATAAGGGGCAAATACGATGCCCCTTATCGGATGTGGCGTTTAGTTAGAAAGTACAACGCGCGCATTTAGCGGTTGCAGCGGACGATTGTTTTGTCCCATGACTTCCATCAGTTTCGCGGCTTGATCTTTGGATAAGGTTTGAGTGTCTTTAAGCACAAACCAGCGCACACCTTCTGAACATGGCGGTGTGGTTAAAGAGCCGTTAAATCGATAGTAGTTTGCAGTTTTTGGCAGTAAGTCATTAATCTCAAAAGTATCTTTAAAGAACGTGGTTTGATTCTCTTGTGGGATTGCGTTGATCAGTTTAGACAGCGCTGCGTTTTGATCGCCAGCATCAAACATCACCGAAATTACCGCCAACTCGCCGTCTGCGTTGGCGTGTACAAAGTGCGCTTCAAGTGGATATTGGCGGCCTTTGATTTGGTTTTCTGAAGGTGTGTGGAAATGGAACTGTTGCAGCTCGAACGTCTCGCCATCGATGGTGAAGCTGTTACGTCCGTTCACTTGCGCTTGCAGCGTATGACCATTGTTGGTTAAACCAATGACCTGACCAGTGTACGAAAGGTTCAGTGCTTCCAGTTTTGCATCGGCTGGGTTGTCGATGTTGATTGGGCTTTGGTTTTTCGTGGTTGCGCAGTCTTTGGCGATTTCTCCCCAGTGTTCTGGCCCGTGTTTGTCATTGCCATAGCCCCATTCCGAAGCCTGAGCCGCGCTTAGAGTGAGAAGTGAGAGTGAAAAAGCAAGTAGTGTTTTGTTCATAATAATGTCTCTGTTCGGTCGCTTTGATAAGCGTTGTTACAAGGCAATGACCTAGAGGTTTGATCACTGCCTGACGAATTAGAAACGGTGGCTGAGTTGGGCACCAATTAGGAACGCATTTGAATGGGTAACGCCCGTCACCATCGGTGCAGGAACACCTTCATACGCGTACTCTTCTACGTTGACATCTTCACCAATCAAGTACGTCATGCCGATGTCAACCGTGGTATCTGATGACCATTGGTAAGAGGCCCCCGCAGATAACCAGTGACGGTTCGAATCTGGGATAGAAAGCGAAGTCAGCTCATCGACAGGTGTTTTGTCGAACATGTAACCCGTGCGTAGTGTCCAACGTTCATTGGCGTACCAAGTCGCACCGATGGAGTAGTGCGCGGAGTCTTGCCACTGAAAATCTTTTAGCAACTGATCATCAGCTTTCAAGCTGTCAAATGCTGACCAACCAATCCACTGCACAGAATAGTGCAGGGCAAATTTAGGTAAGACGCGGTGATAACCGGAAAACTCCGCAATATCCGGTAGCGGCATAGCAAGCGAGTCGTACGATTCGCCAGCAAAGTGGATGTCACCCTTGGCATCAATGTTAGGGCTGTGCTTGTAGCTTAAACCTAAGCGATGACGTTCGTTAAACTCGTACATCATGCCAATGTTCGCGCCAAGCCCAATGCCGCCAGCTTCCACATCAAGTGCGTTGCCTTTTACGGATCCACAGCGTTGTTCTAGTTCGTTTCCAAGTATGTTCCCACCAACGCAAACACCCACGTCCATATCGCGGTACAGCTCACCAGAGCCGTAAATCACATCAATACCACCACCGATACTAAAACGATCGTTCACCTTGTATGCCAAGCTTGCGCCAAGGTTGACACTCGCTACGCTGGTGACACCGCCAAAAACAGGTGCGCCATAGTTTGGTTTAAACTCCATGTCGGTTCCGAAGTTGGAATATGCCGATAAGCCTAGATACCAGTCGTCGTTGATAGGGTGAATAAAGTAAAAATTGGGTACAACGGCTGGTTGACCAACGCCATCGACGTCATCAATGTCGGTCACGGTTTGAGAGAAGGACGGGGTAATGTCAGCTTGAGGGGACGGAGGAAAACCACCCATACCAACATTGACATCCGCATTAATGTTAGCTCGATGATATTGCGCATTTTTAACGGTAACGTCAGGTTTGACGTAAGTGACACCGAACGATAAGGCATTTTGTTTAAACAGCGTCATCGCTGCGGCGTTACGGCTGACTACAGACGCATTATCACCAATGACGGCATCACCAGCAAAAGCACGACCAAGACCCGTCGCCGAATGTTCGTTAATTTGAAAACCACCGGCATACGCCGTCGAGTAGGCTAACCCGATTAATAAATAAATCGGTGAAAGAGTTAATTGTCGCTGCATGTTTTTCTCATGAATTAATTAGAATTTGTATTGCAACGAAAATCAGTAAAATAAACAAATCTGACCAGTGCATTTAGGAGTAAAATTAACAGTGTGCTGACAATAAGTAAATTTAACTTAATAAATATTTATTGTTGAATTTATTAATGCTTCATGGCGTGAATATAGTGGTTATTTTACGTGTAAATTAAATCCTGAACCTCTATTTTTATTTTTGCGGTATTACTTCTCTATTTTTATTGTGCTGACTGTTCCCTAACAAATAGAGGGAAATCCAGCGATAAAGTGTCCGTGATGGAAACTCTGAGTCATTTGTATTTCCATTGCATCCCAACGTTGGTAGTTCGAATCAGCAAGAGAACTATCGTTTTAAACCCACATGACACACTCCTCTCGGTCTTACCTGTGTTATGTGGGTATTTTTTATTTAACTTGCCACTTAACTCCTCTTGAAATTCAATAATTAAAAATGGCCATAATGAAATTTTAATGGATTGTATATTTAATAAGTTAAGATTTTTACTGGTTTGTTGGTATTTAAAAGTTTTGTTTATAATACTTATAACTTGAATTTCTATATTAAAAATGGTCTTTGCTATACGTATTGAATAATAAAGTTTTGAAGTGACTATAATATCTCTGATTTTTCACGTTAGTGAAGTTATTCATTCAGTTTCTTGACGTTAATTTACCTATCTTTACGTCTCGTACCCTGTACGGCTAAGACAAATAGCAGTATAAAATCAAAACGATTATTTACTTCACTCCTGCTATGAAACTCAATAAAAAATGGCTCGTTTTGTGTGGCTTACTTGCTATTGGTGCTGGTGGTTATCATTATCTGCAACGTCCAGAACCCATTTCTCCTTACGCGACAGAAGTCGTTCGTAAAGGCAATATCGAAAAGGCGGTATTAGCTAACGGCATGTTGCAAGCGTCCAAATTGGTGAATGTAGGTGCGCAAGTATCTGGGCAAATTCAACGCCTCGCTGTGAACTTAGGGGATGAGATAAAACAGGGGGACTTGATTGCACAGATTGACAGCCTGACTCAGCAAAACAGCCTCAAAGAAGCCCAAGCGTCTCTTAATAGTCTCAACGCTCAGTACCAGGCTAAGCAAGCGCAGATTAAACAAGCAAACTATGAATACGTGCGCCAAAAAGGCATGTTGGCAGCGAAAGCGAGCTCACGAGCTGATTACGAGAATGCCGAAGCGACGCTCGCCATCTACAAAGCCGAGTTAGCGCAACTGGATGCCGAAATCGAGAAAGCCAAAATCAACGTCGACAATGCGCAGTTAGATCTCGGTTACACCACCATCAACGCACCGATGGATGGCACGGTGGTCTACACCGCGGTGGAAGAAGGACAAACCGTAAACGCCAATCAAACCACGCCAACTATTATCGAGTTAGCCAAGTTAGATACTATGACGGTGAAAGCTGAAATTTCGGAAGCCGATGTGATTTTTGTTCACCCAGGCCAAACGGCGCTGTTCACCATTTTAGGCAAACCGAATCAGCAGTTTAAAGGTACATTGCGCGCGATTGAGCCGGGGCCAACCATCATGGATGGCGATGATAGCGATCTGAGCATTTCAGATAGCGACGCCATTTACTACAACGCTGTATTTGATGTGAAGAACCCGCAAGGTATTTTGCGCATCGGCATGACTGCGCAAGTTTCGATTGTCCTTGAGCAATCGGAAAATACCTTGATTGTCCCTTCACAAGTGCTGCAAAAATCTGGCGGCAAAGGCAACTATACCGTGCCAGTGCTTGAACAGGGCCAAGTGGTGCAAAAGCCCGTGACAGTGGGTATTAACAACAAAGTGAACGCAGAAATTCTCTCAGGTTTGAAGGAGGGCGACCAAGTTGTTCTTGGCAATGCTAAGGATGGAGAATCATCAAGCCGAGGTGATCGTCGTCGACCTCCAATGAGGTTCTAAGATGAGTGACGTGCTTTTAAAAGTTGAGGATTTAACTCGACGATTTGTCTCTGGCGACGAGTCGCTTACCGTGTTGAACCACATTAATTTAGAGATAAAACGCGGTGAAATGGTCGCGATCGTGGGGGCTTCGGGCTCAGGTAAATCGACGCTGATGAATGTGCTCGGCTGCTTGGATAAACCGTCCAGCGGTCGATACTTCATTAATGGGCAAGATGTCTCGACGTTGGAATCCGACCAACTGGCGGAACTGCGCCGCGAGTATTTTGGCTTTATATTTCAGCGTTACCATCTGCTGGGGGATTTAACCGCGGTGGCAAATGTGGAAGTACCAGCGGTTTACGCGGGAGTTCCTCATCGTCAAAGAACGGAGCGAGCGCAGTCACTATTGGCTCGCTTGGGGCTGGAAGATCGTTTGACTCACAAGCCCAGCCAACTGAGTGGTGGCCAGCAACAGCGCGTGAGTGTTGCTCGTGCACTGATGAACGGTGGTGAGGTGATTCTCGCCGATGAGCCCACTGGCGCATTAGACAGTCACAGTGGGCAAGAGATGATGGCACTGCTTAAAGAATTGCATCAACTTGGGCATACGATCATCTTAGTGACTCATGATATGAACGTGGCGAACTTTGCGGATCGCATCATTGAAATCAAAGATGGTGAAATCATTGCAGATACGCCAAATGCACAAGTTGTAATCAATGAGCAAGCAGCAAAGACACCGAGCGCGTCTTTTCATCGCCCAGCGCAAGCCGCCAGTAAGTGGTGGAAGTGGGACAGTTTTATTGACGCGCTCAAAATGGCGCTGCTGGCGATGTCTAGCCACAGAATGCGCACGTTTTTGACCATGCTCGGCATCATTATTGGTATAGCCTCGGTGGTTTCCGTGGTGGCACTAGGTAATGGTTCACAACAGCAAATTTTGTCGAATATTTCATCCATGGGAACAAACACCATTGATGTCAGGCCGGGCAAAGGGTTTGGTGACCGCCGCTCCGGACGAGTGAAAACGCTAACCGCCGGCGATGCCAAATCGTTGGAGAGTCTACCTTTTGTCGACAGTGTCACGCCGTCTTTATCCAACAGCTTAACCGTGCGTTACGCCAATCAGGATGCAACTGCGTCTGTGGAAGGGGTTGGGGAAGATTATTTCCGTGTGCGCGGTTATGAGATCGCCAAAGGTCAGTTTTGGGATGAAGAGAGCGTGAACTCACTCGCCCAAGAAGCAGTGATTGATGACAACACCAGAAAGGAAATGTTTGCGGATAGAAATCCGATTGGTGAAGTGATTTTTCTTGGTTCATTGCCAGTGCGTATTGTGGGTGTCACGCAGAAAAAAGAAGACGCGTTTGGCAACAGCGACGCGCTGAAAATTTGGGTGCCATACACCACCATGTCTGGGCGCATGATGGGACAACGTTACCTCAACGGCATTACTGTACGGATTGATGAGAACGCCCCAAGCGCAGCGGTAGAACAGAGCATCATCAACTTGTTAAAAATGCGCCACGGTACAGAAGATTTCTTCACGATTAACACTGACACCATTCGTCAGAGCATCGAGAAAACCACCGCAACCATGACGTTACTGATCTCAGCGATTGCGGTGATCTCCCTAATTGTCGGGGGAATTGGCGTAATGAACATCATGTTGGTGTCGGTGACAGAGCGCACGAAAGAGATCGGTGTGCGAATGGCTGTGGGTGCGCGGCAAGCGGATATTTTGCGTCAGTTTTTGATTGAAGCGGTACTAGTGTGTTTGTGTGGTGGCATTGCTGGTATTGGCTTGGCGTTTTTGATTGGTTTTGCATTCAGTACGTCTGGTAGCAGCTTCCAAATGATTTACTCGATGAACTCGATCATCTGGGCGTTTATTTGCTCAACGTTGATTGGCATCGCCTTCGGCTTTTTACCCGCTCGCAATGCCGCCAAACTCGATCCGATAGAAGCGCTAGCGAGAGACTAAAAATGAGTAACACAATGAAATTCAAAACTCGATTGGTCGCGGCTGCCTTAAGCGCAGTGTGGTTGTCAGGTTGTGGTTCGCTTATGCGTAGCGACTATCAAGCTCCTGAGGTGCAAGTGCCTGCAAATTGGCAACAGATGCATGTTGCGGGTGATGTCAGTATGGATCCTTGGTGGTTGGCGTTTAACGACCCAACGCTTAATCAATACATTACTCAGGTGTTGGCTCAAAACAACGATTTGACGCTGGCAACGCTAACGCTAAAGAAAGCGCGTTTACAGCTGGGTTTAGCGCAAGATGACCTTTTCCCTACGTTGAGTTCTTCCACATCAGGACAAGTTCAAAAATCTCTTGATAGCGGGGAATCGGCAGATAGCTACAGCACCAACTTGTCCGTCAATTACGAGTTGGATTTGTGGGGAAAAATCTCGGCAGACGTTGACCAAGCTAAGTGGACGGCGATGGCAAGTCAACAAGATCGCGAGGCGACCGCACAAAGTTTGGTAGCAACGACGGCATCGCTATATTGGCAAATCGGCTATCTGCAACAGCGCTTACACCTCAGCCAGCGTAATGTGGTAGACGCAGCTCAAACGCTACAATTGATTAAAAAACAGTACCAACTTGGCGCTGTGGATCAGTTAGATGTGCTTGAAGCCAAACGTACGTTGGCAAGCTTACAAGCGCAGCAAAGTGAGTTTGAACAGAGTTTACTTGAGGTAAACAACGCCTTTGCGATTTTGTTCAATCAACCGCCGAAGAGCATCAGTGCAAACATCCAAATGCTGCCTGAAGGCGATATGCCATCGTTGAGTGTTGGTGCTCCGTCTGATTTATTGATCCGCAGACCCGACATTAAAGCAGCGATTTATGACGTCAAAGCCGCGCTAGCTAATAAAGACGCAGCAGATTTGGACTACTTGCCTAAGCTGACGCTCACTGGGGCTTTGGGGGGATCGTCACAAGCGCTCAAAGACCTGCTTTCCAACCCGATCGGCAGTTTAGGTGCGGATATGACGCTACCGTTTTTGCAGTGGAATGAGATGAAAAACAGCCAAGCCATTGCCGATTTAGACTATCAATCGGCCATTGTGAGCTATCGCCAAGTGTTGTACGCCGCATTCCAAGATGTCGAAAATGCCTTGTCGGCACGAGAAAAATTGAAGTATCAAGCGGCGCGTTTACAAGAACAATATGATGCCGCAAGTGCCGCTGAGTCCATATATGCTGCGCGGTATCAGTATGGCTCGACATCGATCATGGACTATTTGAATGCCCAAGAAGACACCAGAAACGCACAAGCTTCTTTGTTGGAGAACCGCTACAACCAGTTTCTCACTCAGGTTACGCTTTACCAGTCTTTAGGAGGAACCGACGTTGCGCCGTTGTAATTAGGTGTCAGCTCACACTAGCGAAGCGCCATGCAACAAAGCCTTTTTGAAGGTATTACTGGTCCCATGAATGGGACCAGTAATAAAAGCTTAAGTTACTTGGCGAACTTCTTGAAAGGTGCATCAACCGGGGTGTCAGCTAGGTGATTGGTGTAGTTACTCATCACTTTTTGCGCTAGACCAAGAACAATTTCAAGCAGTTGCTGCTGTCCGTAACCTGCCGCAAAGAATTTCTCTATCTGAGACTCTTCCACTACACCACGTTGACGCACCATTTGAAGCGTTGTTTCTCGTAGTGTTTCAAGTTTTTCGTCTGCCAATGGTGTTTGGTTGACGAGAGCATCAACAATCTCCTGATCCACTTTCATTGACGCCGCGATCGCACTATGAGCAGGAACGCAGTAGTGACAACCATGTTCAACGTTGATGGTTTGCCATACGACGGTCAATTCTTCTGCGTTAAATGATGTTTGTTGAAAGAGCTCATGCACAACTTGATAACCCTCAAGCAAGGTTGGCGCTTCAGCCATAACAGCATGAAGATTTGGTAGCATGCCAAACGCTTTGACTGAATTTTCAATCAGGTGCTTTGATCCTTCGGGTGCGTTTTCTGCGGTATACAGTTTAAATTCTGCCATGTTTAAATCTCCTGTAATTGGATATGAGCGGATTAGGCAAGAACAGGATAGTTGATTTTGAGCGGTCGCTCAATATAAAATTGAGCATATGTTCAAAATTGATAATTGCTCATGGCGAATACAAAGAAATTCCAACGTGATGAAGTGGTGAAAGCCGCCTCGGATCTATTCTGGAAGAAAGGTTTTCATGCAACATCTACACGTGATTTACAAGATAGCGTTAATCTGCGTCCTGGAAGTATTTATGCGACGTTTGGGTCAAAAGAGGGGCTATATTGTGAAGCGCTAAAAATGTACGTTGCGAACTTACAAGCCCTGTTTGAGTTGCATTTAACTCAGAACACAACGGTTCTAGATGCAATAGAAGCTTTCGCGATTGATGTGGTTATCAATCAGCGAGACTCCAATCCCAGTGAAGTGTGCATGTTAGTCAAATCAGCAAGTGAATTTGCTGAGGATTTTAATGCTCTGCGCAATCAAACAAACAGCTTAGCAAACCAATTTGAATCTTTTCTTGCAAAGCTGTTTGAGCGAGCAATCGAGAATGGCGAAATTGAAGCTCAGGATACATTGCTTCTTGCTCAGTTGTTCCAGGTTCAGTTTACGGGTATACGAGCCTACTCATACCGCAGTGATGATGTAACCTTAAAGACGTTGATCTCTATTATGGTGGACAGTTTCCGCGGTAACGTACCAAAAACAGAAAGCTGAATGAGGCTGCTCAAAGTCAACGTCTCTAAATCAACGGCTTGAAGTAAGCGAGCTCAAATAAACCCGTATCGGGGTTCGATATCGATAAAAAATGACCACGAAGCATCGTGGTCATTTTTATGCAGATTAACTTGCAATGAACAACAACGGCTCATTAAAAGCGAAACTCTTCTAAGTTATTGCTGCTTTCTAACATTTTTTCAGCCACATAACGATGCGTTGCTGTGGTTGGGTGAGTCACATCCCAGAACACGAACTTATCTGCGCCAGATGCTGCACATTCAGAACGTAATGAGTGAGTGTACATGTAGTCAACAGAGGATGAACGGTTGATGTCTAAGCAAGGGTCGCTTGCATTTACGAAACCGTGTTCTTCTGGTGCCGAGGTTAACTTCTCAAACAGTGCGTGTGTATCAAACAATGCGATGTTGTAGCCTTGGGCTTTGTAGTACATCGCTTGTGCTTTGATGAACTCGTTCATCTTCAATACTTTCGCACGAATCGTTTCAATTTCTTCCTGTGTTGAGTATTTGAACTGTGGTGCTTTGGTTGCATCTGGCAGTGTCATCAACATGAAGTTCTTCGCGCCAGCGTCTGTTAAACGAATCAGAGCTTCAGCGTAATCCGCTTTTACTTCCGGCACGCTACGGTTGTAGTTCATGAAATCATTTAAACCAAACTCTAACGTAAACAATGTGTTAGCAGGGTTGTAGTTCTTCGCCAGCTTTGTGTAGGTTAAGTAAGAAGAAACTTGTTCGCCGACACCAGTTAGCGCGATGTATTGGTTTTCACCTGCTGCGCCACCAACTGCCCAGTTGTATAGCGGTAAGTTTTTGGCTTTAGCAACGTATTCCGTCCAAACAAAACCGTTTGAGAAGTGACCCAAGAACCAGCTATTCGGGTTAGGAAAGCGCCATTGGGACGCGTTAAAGATGTTGCCTGTATCAGACAAGCTATCGCCTAAAGCCACTACTTTGTTTATCTGATCTGGTTGCATTGCAGCATCATTGCTCCAGATCGTGTGGTTATAAGAATAACGATTGTCAGCAGCAAAAAATGTAATGTCTGCGTTCTCGTTCGCTAGATCTAGTGTTTCTTCACAACGCTGACGAATTACGTTTTGTGAGGTATTGGTGTAGAACATGTTTTTAAATGAAACAGAGCTCCACCAATAGCCATCGATAGTGAAGTCACTACCATCTTGGTTTTTTGCCCATTTCCAATCGGTAGCCGCATCGTCCTTAGAGTGGCTCGTACGATACCAGCATCGAACGTACGTATAAGTTTGATTTTCTTGCGCGCTAACCACTTCAGCCGCAGAAACCATTGCTGGTGATAAAGTTGGCTCCTCTGCAATGGCGGAGGCAAGCGGAAGTAATGCAGTTAATAGTGTGATTGTTTTTTTCATCATTCACTCTTCTTGTAATGGTTATTGTTCCGAATGCGTGAATACGCTCGGCTATAACAGTATTTAGATGAGAATTTTTCTCACTAAACCTTCTAATTCTGAGTAAATGCTCAAGACAGTCAACAACTAAATATTCAATATTTCAGTTTTGGCACCACGGTCAAAAAATCCATTCAGCATAGCAATCGATTAAATGGGTGATATTTAGAATAATTACTCACTAACATTAATTTAACATTCACTTTTTGTTAATTAAGTAATTGCTTTATAAGGTTTTGTCGGTGATTTTTAATGTTAACTTAAAGTGTTTATTGAATGATCTTTTGTACAAATTTGTATATTCATGAAACAAATTGTTTGGCATTTTTGCTCTGTAAACTATAGCTGAAGCTCTCATGCAAACATCATGATGATGACTTTTCATGAGAATATAGTGAATAAAAATTAGCTCAAGTAAGGAATAGGGCAAATGCACTACACAACAAGTAAAAAACAAGGCTTATTTTCGTTGTCTGCCGTAGCAATAGCACTGACCACTTCGATGTCAGCGTTTGCGGCTCCACCAATGGGATTTGATGAATCTAAGTTACCGACGAAGTACATCGTCAAATTCAAAGAAGATGCAGTCAGCCGTTCTTCAATGGGTGGTAACTCATTCTGGGGGCCACGAATCGCGCAGGAGTCTGTTCTAGAACAGGTGAAGGCACGTAAGGTGGAAAAACTAGGCAATCGCGCCATTTACAGCGTTGAATTGGATGGCGATGACTTAGAGCCGCTTCGCAATCGTAGTGATGTGGAATACGTGGAAGTCGATCCACCTCGCTATTTGCTCAGCGAAACGACCCCATGGGGATATGAAGCGGTTAATGCTCAACTGCTAGCTGACTTCAATGCGGGTAATCGCACTGTATGTATTATCGATTCAGGGTACGACATTTCGCACAACGACCTAAGCGGTAACCGCGTTGCTGGTACTAACGATAGTGGTACGGGATCATGGAGTGATCCGGGTAACAACAATGCCCACGGTACTCACGTCGCGGGTACGATTGCTGCGATTGCCAACACCGAAGGTGTAAAGGGTGTGATGCCAAACCAGAATGTTAATTTGCACATCGTGAAAGTATTTAACGAATCGGGTTGGGGTTACTCATCTGGGCTTGTTAAAGCTATCCAGACCTGTGCCGATAATGGTGCTAACGTTGTGAACATGAGCCTTGGTGGTAGTCAATCAAGCCGAACTGAGCAAAATGCACTGCAAAATATTTACGATCAAGGCGTTCTATTGATCGCCGCTGCGGGTAATGATGGCAATACAGCGCACAGCTATCCAGCTTCTTATGACTCAGTGATGTCTGTTGCGGCTGTTGATAATCAAAATGATCATGCAGCGTTCTCACAATCTACTAATCAAGTTGAGATCTCAGGCCCGGGTGTGGCGATCTTATCAACGGTTACGGTAGGTGAAGGTAAACTTTCTGATATTACCTTGAATGGTGTCAGTCAGTTTGATCGTGGGATTGTTCCTCACAATCGTTTGATCAATAACGGTTCTTCGTATGTTCCGGATCCAATCGCGGGTTCAGTAACGGCAACGCTAGATAGCTGTGATGTCTCTGGCGGTAACTTTAACTGTGGTGATATGTCGGGCAAAATTTGTTTGACTGAGCGTATCGGCAACCAGTCTTCAGGAAACTACCCTGAAGTAGATGCGGTTCAGGCTTGTTACAATGCGGGTGCGCGAGCTGCAATCGTATACAGCAACTCTGAACTACCTGGTTTACAAAACCCTTTCTTGGTAGACACAAACAACGCTTATCGTATGGTTTCGGTAACGGTTGATCGTGCATTTGGTCAAGAGCTGTTGGGGTATGTTGGTCAGGAAATTACTGTTGCAACAACCTCTGGTGAAGATTACGAGTACTACAATGGTACATCAATGGCGACACCGCACGTAACGGGCGTAGCTGGCTTGGTGTGGAGTTACCACCCAACCTGTACCGCAGCGCAAGTACGTAATGCCCTAGTGAAAACTGCAACAGATATTGATGTTGCTGGTCGAGACAACCGTACTGGCCACGGCCTAGTTAATGCTGAAGCGGCGAAGCTGTTCTTGGACGCTGGCTGTAATGGACCTGATGGTGGTAGCTCTTCGGACTCTAGCTTCTCAAATACCAGCCCTGTTGCGATTCCAGATAATAAATCTTCTGGCGCAATCAGTGCAGTAGAAGTCGATCGCTCTGGTGATTCAGGCACAGTAAGTATTGACGTTGATATTAGCCACACTTACATCGGTGATCTACGAGTGACTTTAACGTCACCGACTGGTGGAGAAGTTGTACTTCACAATAATACTGGCGGCAGCGCTAACGATATAAAAAACACGTTCCAAGCGGATTTTTCTGGTTTTGAATCGCAAGGTACATGGGAACTAAAAGCGGTGGACAGTGCCAGAAGAGACACAGGCACCATCAACAGTTGGACTCTGACCTTTCAATAAGGAGTGGCTATGAAGAAGTTGACCTTACTTTCTTTGTCTGCGGTAGGCGCTACCGCACTATTGGCAATCGGACTGAGCTCAAGCAGCTTGGCAAACAATCAAGGATTTCCTCTCGTGGATGAACGCCAAGATCAAGCCGAGCAGCAACCTGCACGTTACTTTGTTAAGTATCATGAAGGAAAAGAGAGCGAAGTGAGAGCGCTTCTTCGTCAGCACAACATTGAAGTGGTCGATGCTCTGGTGAAACAACATGTGTTGATTGTGGTGGGTGAACAGGCGGAAGTCGATAAGCTCGCGGATCACGATGCGGTCGAATACACTGAGCAAGAGCCGACAAGAAAGCTGCTATCTAACGGAAATACGCTTCAATAAGCCAAACCTCCTTAAGATAGTGCCAAAAAGAAAACGCCCCTCACGTTAGGGGCGTTTGTTTTCTTTCTACGATTGTTTTCTATGATTATTTTTTATGACTGGTTTCTTCTAAAGCCAGTCGTTTGCTATGACGAGATATTCTTGAAGATTGATGCCGATGAGCCTATTCGCGCATCAATCAAGTCAGTTATCAGCTAGTTATATTCAGACTAACTACTTAGCGAACAATCAGACCCAGTAGGATACCAACAGCGCCGAAGTCTGCGTCACTAAAGGTCGTGTTAGCAAAGCCTAGGTCACCCAGTACTGGCATTAGGAATACTGGTAGGAAGGTAATCAGTAGACCTTGTGCAAAAGCACCCAAGATTGCACCGCGACGACCACCTGTAGCGTTACCAAATACACCTGCCGCTGCACCTACAAAGAAGTGTGGAACGACACCAGGGATAATCACAGTAAGCCCCATCACGTAAAGTAGGAACATACCCAAAAGACCCGCCGCAAAGCTCGATAGGAAGCCAACCAATACTGCGTTTGGTGCGTATGGGAATACAACCGGACAATCAAGCGCAGGTTTCGCGTTTGGTACTAGTTTGTCTGAGATGCCTTTAAACGCCGGAACGATTTCTGCGATAACCATACGTACACCTTGAAGGATAACGTACACACCACCGGCGAATGTGATGGATTGCATCAGCGCGAACATGAACCAGTGCTTACCACCGCTAACTTCGCGTACAAAGTCACCGCCAGCAAAGATACACGTCACCATAAAGATGATGCCCATGGTGAACGAGATTGCTACAGGCGTATCACGTAGGAACAACAAGCTCTTAGGTACGTTCATCTCTTCAGTAGAGTGTTCTTTGTTACCGAACTTGCTGCCAATAAAGCCCGCTAGTACGTAAGAAAGGGTAGAGAAGTGACCAATCGCAACGTCGTCAGAACCTGTTACTTGCTTCATGTACTTGTGAGCAATCGCAGGGAAGAACACCATCACAGAGCCCACAACCAGAGAGCCAAGTGCGATCAGTGGAACACCTTTCATGCCGCTAGAAGCAAGGATCGCCGCTACCATCATCGACATAAATAACGTGTGGTGACCCGTTAGGAAGATGAATTTCCATGGCGTGAAGCGAGCGATCAAGATGTTCACTAACATACCGAAGAACATGATCATCGCCATCTCTTTACCAAACGCTTCTTGTGCGATAGAGACGATAGCTTCGTTGTTTGGAACCACGCCTGTGATGCCGAACGCGTGTTGGAAAATCGTCGCAAAGTCACCCAGAGAAGTCACAACCAGACCCGCACCCGCGCCAAGCACGATGAAACCAAGAATGGTTTTTACCGTGCCTTTAATGCACTCGGTGACCGGTTTTTTCTGGGCAATTAAGCCGATTAGGGCGATGAGACCTACCAGAACCGCCGGCTCTGATAGGACATCGTTCATTAAGAAACTGAAAAATTCCATAACGTCACCTTATAGAGCGCCAAGCTCTTGAAGTGCCACAGATAGACGCTCTTTCATTGCCACTTTGTCGACCATGTTATCAAGCGCAACGATGCGAGGTTCAACGCCAAGTGCGTTCAACTGTTCAACGATGTCGTTAGTACCGATGAAGATGTCACAATCCGTACCTTTTGCAGAGCCTAGATCGATATGATCCACTTCTGCGTTTACATTCAATTCTTTCACGATGCCTTTGATGCTCATTTCCATCATTAGGCTAGTACCAAGACCGTGACCGCAAACAACCATAATTTTCATAATTCAGACCTTTTCTTTTTATAGGGGTGTATGCCCATTTTTTAAGGGCACATCAGGAGTTAGTATTTTTCGATGATCGCGAGAACATCTTGTGTGTTTTGAGCGGTGCAGATGGCTTCTACATGCTCTTCATTCATAAACAACTCAGCCAGTTTAGAAATCGCATCCACGTGCGAGTTACTGTCTGTCGCGGCTAGCGTAACCAGCATTTTTACTGGGTCGTTACCTTCAGAATCGAAGTTCACGCCGTTTTGAATCACTGTGATGGCAAGAGACAAACGGTTAACGCCATCTTCAGGGCGAGCGTGTGGCATTGCCATACCAGGACCTACCACGTAGTAAGGACCGAGCTCTTCGTGTGAGCGGTAAATAGCGTCCACGTAGCTTGGCTCAATCGCGCCATTTTCAATCAGTGCTTCACAGGATTTGCTCACCGCATCTTTCCAGTCAGTAGCATCAGAATGGATGCGAATCACATCAGAGGTAATCAGTTCACGTAGCATTGGATCTTTCCGGTTTGTTGTTTTGTTGATGGGTACTTTATCGATCAATTTGTCAGAAAAACCTGAGAATGATCACAAATGGTAGCGCTATCTGATAGCGCTATCATAAATTGTGATAGCGCTACCATTTTTATCAGTCATCCGAGTTTCATATGCTTGTGATCGACTTCTAATGCGCTAATATCAAAACCACTAAAACGCTGTGGTAAGATGTCGCGGCAGAAAATAGAGAACACTAAATAAGAACAATGAGCGAACCTCGCAAACGAAGAAGTACTGGCAATGTCACCTTGGCGGACGTCGCTAAAAAAGCCGGCGTAGGCACCATGACGGTGTCGCGAGCATTACGAACGCCCGAGCTAGTATCTGACAAGCTGAGAGAAAAGATTCAACAAGTGGTTGATGAGCTCGGCTATATCCCGAATAAAGCGGCAGGGGCTTTGGCGTCTGCTGAAAGTTACTCCATCGCTCTTATCATTCCTTCCCTGTTTGAAAAAGCGTGCGCGCTTTTCTTACCGAGCTTTCAACAAGCGTTGAACAAAGCGGGTTATCAGTTGCTGCTTGGCTACAGTGATTACTCGGTAGAGCAAGAAGAGAAACTGCTTTCGACATTTCTTGAGAGCCGCCCAGCGGGAGTGGTGTTGTTTGGTAATGAACACAGCCAGCGAATCAATCAGCTTTTGGAAGCCTCGAACACGCCAGTATTGGAAATTGCAGAGTTAAGTTCGAAAGCCAGTTATCTCAATATCGGCGTTGACCATTTTGAGGTGGGTAAAGCCTGTACCAAGCATGTGATTGAACAAGGCTTCAAGAACGTGGGCTTCATTGGTGCGCGTGGCGATCACTCCACTTTGCAACGTAAGCTACACGGCTGGCAAAGCGCGATGATTGAGAACTATCTTGCGCCGGATCATTTCTTAACCACGCACGAAGCACCATCTTCACAATTGGGTGCGGAAGGGTTGGCAAAGCTATTGCTGCGCGATTCAAGTTTGAATGCTTTGGTATGTAGCCATGAAGAGATTGCGATTGGCGCGTTGTTTGAGTGTCACCGCCGAGTGCTGAAAGTCCCGACCGACATTGCGATTATCTGTTTGGAAGGTTCTTCCATGGGTGAGCACGCCTATCCAAGTTTGACCTGTGCGGAATTCGACTACGAACGCATGGGGACGAAAGCTGCAGACAAGTTACTGCAAGCCATTAAAGGTGAGCCTGTAGAGCATGCAACGGATATGGGCTTTAAGCTAAAACGCCGAGCGAGCACTGCGATCAACTAATTTGATTTGGTTAGATACTAAAACGCGATACAAAAAACCTCTCAATGCTGAGAGGTTTTTTTATACGTGAGAACAGTGATTCTCGACTACGGACGCTCACCTGCTGCTAGGCGACGTTCGATATCTGCAACCACTTCTGGGAAGTCAGCAATGGTGTCGATGAGGTAGTGCGGCGAGCTCTTGAGCAATTTTGCACGCGCTTTTTCACGAGCGGCATTAAGCGTTGCTTCGTCCGCAGCTTGGTATTCTTCAAACGTCAGACCTGCTTCGTTACCAGAAAGCAGCAAGCCAACGGTCCACATACCGGCGTTGTGACCTTCATCAATGCCCGGTGCTGCGTCATCCACTTTGATACACGCTTTAACGTCGGTTACATTCAGCTCAATCACGTTTTTCAGTGCCATAAATGGTGCTGGGCGACCACCTTGAGGCAGGTCATCTGTTGCTACTACGTAATCCGGTTTGTAGCCGTAATCCGCCGCCACTGGAATCAATACGTCCATCACTTCACGAGGGTAACCAGAACAAGAACCGATCTTGATGCTTTTGTCTTTCAGACCGTTCACAACTTTAATCGCATTAAGGATGGGGTCTGCGTGGTCAGCCACTTTTGCTTTTTGCAGAGGCATGAATGCTGCGTAGATAGCGTCGATGTCTTCGCTGGTCATTGAGCGACCAAACTTCTTATTCCAACGCTTATCAACAGCAGGAATACGACCCACAGCTTGGATGTGATCCCACTTACCAAGCCCCATTGGTTCACGTGCTTCTTTAAGGTCGATTTCAAAATCAAAACCTTGTTTGAACGCTTCCACAAAGATACTGGTTGGCGCAAAAGAGCCGAAATCGACGATAGTGCCAGCCCAGTCAAAGATCACTGCTTGAATTGGTGAGTTGCTCATGTTCAATCCTTTTTCTTGCTTGCCAGAGCGCTGCCTACACGTTGGAACTGCGCTCAGGATAAATTGGTTTTTGTTGAGGTTAGAAGTAGTTAAAGTCTTTGCATACTTTGGCGATGGCTTCTTCGAATATCGCCAACGCTTCGGTTAGTTGTTCGCGAGTAATGATCAGCGGTGGGCTGAGCTGAATCACGTTACCTTGCGATACCTTGAAGCTCACTCCGTTGTTGAGGCATTGGTACAGCACAGCTTCCGCTTCGTCATACGCGCGTGCTTTGCTTTCGTGGTCAGTGACCAGTTCAATGCCCCATAACATGCCGATGCCACGAACATCGCCAATCACTGGGTACTTGGCTTTCATCTCTAGCAACTTTTCACGCATGAACTGGCTGTCGGCTTTGGCTTTATCTAGCAAACCGTCTTGCTCAATAGCTTCCATGGTTGCCAGTGCCGCTGCACAACCGATAGGGCTTTTCTCATGAGTGTAATGGCCCATGGAGATCTGCTCAGCAGTGTTGTATTTGTCTTTGGTCACCATGGCTGCGATAGGCACTAAGCCACCACCCAAGCCTTTACCGATGCAGAGCATATCTGGCTCGATGTCGTAGGCTTGGTATGTAAACCATTCACCGCTGCGACCCATGCCGTTAGGGATGTCGTCGATGATCAGCATGACATTGTGTTTGTCACAGATTTCACGGATGCGTTTCCAGTAGGCTTTACTCGGCACTTGAACATCCGTGTTGCGAACCGCTTCTGCGATAAATGCGCCCACGCCGCCTTCTTTCTCAATCACGTATTCGAGGTAATCGGCGTAATGCACGTCGCTGCCGTCCTCTACTGGGAAAGCGCCTCGGTAAGACACGGCTGGTGGAATGCGTTCAACACCTGCCATTAATGGTCCCATGCCTTGGCGGAAACACGCTTCGCCACCTACTGAGATGGCATCCAACGATGCGCCGTGGAAGGAATCCCACAGAGACACCACCTTGTAGTTGCCCGTGATGTGGCGCGCTAGTTTAAGTGCCATGCCAACCGCAGATGTGCCACCCGGAGCAAACAGCACGCGATTCAATTCGCCGCCACAGATTTGGGTGAGTTTTTCGGCACATTCAATCGCGGTCTCGTTGGTAAAACGACGCGGTGAAAACGGCAGTTTGGCAATTTGCTCTTGCACACGTTTAATCACATGCGGATGACCATAGCCCAACTGGTGGACGTTATTACCATGGAAATCCATGTACTTTTTGCCGGTAGCATCTTGGATATAGATGCCTTCTGCCGCTTCCAATGTATCTAAGCAAGGCGTTGACATGGCTTGATGAAGAAAGACCTCCGAATCACGCTTCAGTAATGCTTGCGTGCGCTCGTCGTCCATCGATGCGTTCCAAGCTTGGCGCGCTGGTGTCGTGTTGACATCGCCTTCGCTGCGGAAATGGGTCGGTTTGATATTCTGAGTCATAACGCTCTCTCAATCAGAAGGCTGCTTTACGCAACTTGCCAGTACATTGCTTTTTCAATTGCACCGATTAAGCGCTCGATATCAGCTGGGTAAACTTCGCCAATGTTGCCGATACGGAAGCAATCTGCGTTCGATACCTTACCCGGATAAATCACAAAACCTTGCTCTTTTAAACGTGTGTAGAACGTTTTGAACTGGTAATCACTGTGCGTCGGAGAGTAGAAAGAAGTGATGATTGGCGAGTGAAGATCGTCACTCAGTAGCGGTTCAAACCCCAAAGAACGCATACCTGCAACCAGTGTTTTCTGGTTAGTTTGGTAACGGTGATGACGAGCCTCAATACCGCCTTCTTGTTCCAGCTCTAACAATGCTTGATAGAAAGCGCGAACCGTGTGCGTTGGAGACGTGAAACGCCATTTGCCGTGATTCACTTCCATGCAGTGCCACTGGTCGTAAAGGTCAAGGCTCAAAGAACGTGCCTGACCTTGGCACTTTTCTAGCTCAGTTTGTTTTGCAATCACAAAGCCAAAACCCGGCACGCCTTGAATACATTTGTTTGCAGAGCTGATCATAAAATCGATGCCTAATTCTGCAATATCGATAGGAATGCCACCAAAGCTCGACATGGCATCGAGAATCACCACTTTACCGTGTGCTTTTGCCGCAGAAGCAAACGCCTCAATTGGGTTCAGCATGCCAGTGGTTGTCTCACAGTGAACAATTGCCACGTGTGTGATCGCAGGATCCGATGCCAATGCAGTTTCCACCTCGTTCAAGTGTGGCTGTGATGTTTCGCCTGGGGAAACTACATGGCATGGAATATTTAGGTATTCAGCGATCTGAGCGATACGCGCACCGTAAGCACCGTTGTCGACAACCAACAATTTTCCATCTTTGCCAATGGCACTGCCAATCGTTGCTTCTACTGATGCGGTGCCGCTACCTTGCATTAGTACGCTGGTGTAGCTGTCTTGCTCCGTCGCCAGTTTTACAAGCTTAGTGCGGATCACTTCTACAATGTCTTTGTTGTATTCATCATCCCAAGTACACCAGTCTTTTAGCATGGCTTCACGTACTGTTTCAGAAGTAGATAGAGGACCTGGAGTCAGTAGTAGGTATTCGTTTTTCATCTCGATTTCCATTAGAATAGGCTAATTGGTCTACACCAAATTTCGAGTTAACTCTAGCGAGGAAGAAAAGGGCAGTAAATAGGCGAATGTCCAATTTCATAAAACTTTAATATCCAGAAAATTGCGGATCAATTGAACGATTATTCATCGCAAATTTTCGTAAAACTGCCATTTAATGGTCATGATTTCGTCACAAAGGCTCAGTAGGGTGTATATCGTCAACTGGTACAGACCAAATTAAAACTTGGCCAAATTAACTGGAGAAAATGATGAAAAACCGTTTGATGAAAGGATCGCTGGCTGCACTTGTCTCTCTGCTAGCTACGAATGCAATGGCAGCACAGGAAGTCACGGTTTACACCGCTTTCGAAACTGACATTCTTGCTAAATACAAGTCTGCGTTTGAGAAAGATAACCCAGATATCAAGATTAAGTGGGTTCGCGATTCCACCGGTATCATGACGGCGAAATTGCTGGCCGAAAAGAACAACCCTCAAGCGGAAGTGGTTTGGGGTCTTGCTGGATCGTCAATGGCACTGCTTAAAGATGAAGGTCTTCTTAAGCCTTACACACCAAAAGGTTTGGAAGAGCTGCACGCGAACCTAAACGACCCTCAATCAAACCAAGCTTGGTTTGGTAACGATGCGTTCTTTAACGCAGTTTGTTTCAACGAAGCGGTAGCGAAACAACTTAACCTACCGAAACCAACTTCTTGGGAAGACCTAACAAAGCCGGTTTACAAAGGTCACATTGCAATGCCGAACCCTGCGTCTTCGGGCACTGGCTACATGCAAGTTTCTGCGTGGCTACAAAACATGGGTGAAGATCAGGCATGGAACTACATGCGTGACTTAGACAAGAACATTGCACACTACACGCACTCGGGTTCTAAGCCATGTGTTCAAGCGGGTATGGGTGAAGTGGCTATCGGTATCTCGATGGCAAGCCGCGGCGCGAAGTTGAAAACACAAGGCGCGCCACTAGCGGTGATCACACCAAAAGGCATCGGTTGGGAATCAGAAGCCGTTGGTCTAGTAAAAGAGTCGGATGCAGCGAAACGTGTTGTCGACTGGTCAATCTCTAAAGCGGCAAACGAGCTTTACGTAGAAATGTACCCAGTGGTTGCACATAAAGAAGTGAAAGCTACTGTGTCTAACTTCCCTAATGTTCAAGAGAACATGGCGAAGATGGACTTTGCGCAAATGGGCAGCAAGCGTGCAGAGATTCTAACGGCATGGTCTGAGAAATTTGACGCGAAATCAGAGCCAAAATCTTAATTGAATTTGCTTTGAGTTGAATACTGAAATCCACCTCGGTTGAGGTGGATTTTTTGTTTTCTATGTTATTTCAGAGTTTGCTGCAAGTAGATTCCTAGTCTCACCTAGGTTCGCTGGAATGACGGACTTAAGAAAGTCGGGAATCTCTAATTACCACTCTCATCTCCCTTCATCTATTTGTCATCTTCTGGCTATAAATTTGTCATTGGAACGTAACACTCCAAAACTAAAGTTGGTATATACCATCTGGAGCGTGTGTTATGTCAACTAACCAACATTACCTAAATATCGAAAATGTAGTGAAGCAATTCGGACAGTTCACTGCATTAAAGAAAATCTCGCTAGCGATTGAAAAGGGCGAGTTTGTTTGTTTTCTTGGTCCTTCTGGCTGCGGTAAAACCACTCTATTACGTGCCATTGCAGGCCTAGACTTGCCAACGTCTGGTGCAATTTTTCAAAACGGTCAAGAGACCACATTCCTACCACCAGAGAAGCGCGATTTCGGCATCGTATTCCAATCTTATGCGCTGTTTCCGAACCTAACTGTGCAAGAGAACATTGCGGTGGGTTTGAAAAACCAAGGTATGTCGACCAAAGAAGCGTTAGAGAAGGTGGATTACTGGCTAGAAACCATTGGTCTTCCAACCTCTGGCGAGAAATTTCCTAATCAACTTTCTGGCGGTCAACAACAGCGTGTTGCTTTGGCTCGTGCATTGGCGTTGTCTCCGGGTTTATTGTTATTGGATGAGCCGCTGTCAGCGCTGGATGCAAAAGTACGTGTTCACTTACGTGATGAGATTTGCAAGCTGCAACGTAAGCTGGGCATCACCACCATCATGGTTACGCACGATCAGGATGAAGCGTTGTCGATGGCGGATCGTATCGTGGTAATGAACCATGGCGTGATTGAGCAAGTTGGCACACCTCAAGAAATCTACCAACAACCAGCAACGCGCTTTGTCGCTGAGTTTGTCGGCAGCATGAACTTTATTGAAACCTCAGCCGCAACGGACTCCCAAGTACGCATTGCAGAAACCCTAATGCCAGCGCCAAGCTTGACTAATCGTAAGATCCAACGCGGTGACCGCTTCGACCTTGCGGTGCGTCCTGAAAGTATCAAGTTCGTTGAAAACTACACCAATTCTTTACCTGTGAGAGTTACGGCTACCGAGTTTTTGGGGGCGTTTTTCCGCATTGATTGCGTATTGCAAAACGACAGCGCAACGAAAACCATCGTCGTGGATGTGCCTGTGGAAACGGTTCAAAAACTCAATATCAAGGCGGGCGATGTACGTTACATCCAGTTTGCTGAAGAAGGGCTGCATGGTTACGCCGTGCCCTCGGTTGATAAAGCGCTAGCGGCGTAGGTGTAAACATGGATGCGAAGACAATGACGATGAATAGCCTGACCACACAAGACAAAGCAAAATCCCTACTCGGACGTGTTAGCCGCGACAACCTTGTGTTGTTTGGTTTGCTCGCTGGCTTGTCGACCATGATGGTGTTGTTCATCTTAATGCCGCTTTGGGCTATGTTGACCAAGAGTGTGCAAAATGCCAATGGCGAATTTGTCGGATTGGCAAACTTTGCGACGTACTTTTCCTCTTCAAGCTTGTGGGTGTCGGTGGGCAACACCTTCACTTTGGGCGTGATAGTGACCTCGTTAGTCGGTGTGCTTGCATTTGGCTATGCCTACGCGCTGACTCGTTCATGCATGCCGTTTAAAGGTTTGTTCCAAATCCTAGGTACTGCGCCAATTCTTGCGCCTTCGCTGTTACCAGCGATCAGTTTGATCTTCCTTTTCGGTAATCAAGGCATTGCCAAAGAGATGTTGTTAGGAAACTCGATTTACGGCGTGATTGGTATCTCGATGGGTTTGATTTTCTGGACCTTCCCTCATGCATTGATGATTTTGACTACTTCGCTGCGCACTTCAGATGCCCGTTTGTATGAAGCTGCCCGCGCACTTAAAACATCGCCCATCAAAACCTTCTTTATGGTGACGCTACCTGCGGCGAAATACGGTTTGATCAGTACGCTTATCGTCGTCTTTACACTGGTTATCACGGACTTTGGTGTGCCGAAAGTGATTGGTGGCAGCTACAACGTTCTGGCGACTGACATCTTCAAGCAAGTCGTGGGGCAACAAAACTTTGCCATGGGGGCGGTGACCAGCATTATGCTTTTATTCCCTGCGGTAATGGCATTTGGAGCAGACCGCTGGGTACAGAAAAAGCAAAAGAGCTTATTTGACACTCGCTCGGTGCCTTATCAGCCAGAACCTAACAAAGCGCGCGACAGCATTTGTTTGGTTTACTGCAGCATCATTTCTATTGCAGTGTTGGCAGTACTTGGCATGGCGGTGTATGGCTCGTTAGTTACGTTCTGGCCTTGGAACAAAGCGCTGACACTAAACAACTACAACTTTGCTGAAATGAGCACTTACGGTTGGAGCCCATTCTTCAACTCGCTAACGCTGGCAGGTTGGACGGCAGTTATTGGTACAGCCATTATCTTTGTCGGTGCTTACTGCATTGAGAAAGGACGTGCGTTTGGTCCAATTCGTCAAGTGATGCAAATGCTTAGCGTGGTGCCAATGGCGGTTCCTGGTATGGTGCTTGGCTTGGGTTACATCTTTTACTTCAACGATGCGAACAATCCTCTGAACGTGCTTTATGGCACCATGGCATTCTTGGTGATTAACACGGTAGTGCATTACTACACAGTGGGTCACATGACCGCCCTGACAGCGCTAAAGCAGTTGCCATCAGAGATTGAAGCCACGGCGGCATCGGTGAAGCTTCCTCAGTACAAGTTGTTCTTTAAAGTGACATTACCTGTGTGTTTACCTGCGATTTTGGACATTGCGACTTACTTGTTTGTTAATGCATTGACCACCACTTCTGCGGTAGTATTCCTTTACTCAACCGATACGATTCCGGCTTCGGTCTCGATTCTGAATATGGACGATGCAGGTCAAACTGGCGCTGCTGCGGCAATGGCTGTGATGATCATGATGGCTGCCGCAATTGCGAAGATTGTTCAGATGACTTTGGGTAAATTGTTAGAAAATCGCACACAAGCTTGGCGCAAAAGATAAGGACACTTCGTGCAATACGTAAAAATTAAAGATTCGATTGTTGAACAGATTGAAGCGGGCATGCTATCGCCGCGTCAAAAACTGCCAGCAGAGCGTAAGTTGGCGGAGTCGTTCGATACTACACGCGTCACTCTGCGTGAAGCTTTATCACTGCTGGAAGCGGAAGGTCGAATCTATCGCGAAGATCGCCGAGGTTGGTTTATCTCACCTGAGCCATTGCGTTACGACCCAACCCAAACGCTGAACTTCCCGAACATGGCGAAAGCGCAAAATCGTGTGCCAAAAACGGAGTTGGTCGCAGCAAAAGGGACGTTGGCAAACAAACAAGCGGCGCGTTTGCTGGACTTGCAGCCTTTCTCGGATGTGTATCGAGTCGACCGTGTACGATACCTTGAAGACAGACCTGTGGTGTTCGTAACAAACTACATTCGTCCAGAGCTGTTTCCGAACCTGCTGGATTACGATTTATCAAATTCACTGACGGACATTTACCGCGAGCATTATGGCGTGACGTATCAAAAGATTCGCTACCGCATTTCAACCAGCACTTTGTTGGGTGAAATGGCTCAGGCACTGCGTGCGACAGCCGGTACGCCTGCGATGGTAGTGGAGCGCATCAACTACAATCAACACGGTGAGTTAATTGATTGCGATATCGAGTATTGGCGACACGATGCCATCAGCATTGAATCTCTGGCGGAACTCAATCGTTAAGTGGATTTTCTCATTATGTAAGGCTCCATCTCGGGGCCTTTATTTTATTCAGACAGGAACATTGAAATGGATTTGTTGGCGATTGGTCTCGTCGTTTTTTCTGCTGTTCTCCATGCGGGGTGGAATATCCTTGGTAAAAGCAACTCAGGTTCTGGACTCGCGTTTACCATGGCCGCCAGCTTCTCTGCCTGTGCCATTCTTACCCCTTATTTGATTTGGTATTTGGCGACCATTGGCTGGACATCATTACCGAGCGAGTTTTGGGGATTGCTGTTCATTAGCGGCATTTCACAAATGGTTTATTTGGTCGGTTTGATTGTCGCTTATAAGCACGCAGACGTGGGTGTGGTTTATCCGATTGCTCGAGCACTGCCTGTGATGATGGTCGGCGCAATCACTGTGGTATTGGGACATGAATTATCCAGTCAGCAGTGGGTTGGGTTCTTGCTGATTACCCTTGGTTGTATGCTGGTGCCACTGACGAATTTTCGTCAAATGACATTGGGCTCTTATTTGAATGTCGGTGTGTTCTGGGCATTGATTGCCGCAATAGGCACAACGGGTTACTCTGTGGTCGACAAAGAAGCGCTGAGTTTACTCACAGGACAAGTATCAGAGATCTTGAATGATCAGTACAGTGCAATCTTCTATTTGGGCGTGCAGTTTTGGGCAATTGGTATTCCTGCCCTTGTGTGGTGCTTGGTTACGGGCAAGCCAGATGAGATTAAGACAGCCTGGCATATCCGAAAAACAGCCAGCATGGCAGGGGTAATGATGGCATCCACCTACGGCTTGGTGCTGTTTGCGATGACCATGACCGACAACGTGAGTTTGGTCGTAGCACTAAGGCAAATCAGTATTGTGTTTGGATTGTTTATGGGGATTTGGTTTCTGTCTGAGAAATGGTATCTCACCCGAGGGCTTGGCGTTACTTCTATCGTGGCGGGGATCATTCTCGCGCTTGCGTATTGACCTATATTCACGAAAAAAGGCAGCGAATGAGCCTCTCGCTGCCTTTTGTATTAACTTGTAAGCCTTGTTTAAAAACGCAGTTGCGCACCAAACATCACGCCGCTAGAGTCAAAATCGCTGTTTTTTGAGTACACATATTCTGCATTCAAACCAAAGTGTTTATAGCTCCAGCCGATACCGCCAGCCGCTTCACCTCCGACACTTGAGTGTTCGATGTTCTTGCTCTGACCGTTCACTTTATAAGTGTATTCGAGAGTGTAGAGAGTGACACCTGCCTTGCCGTACAGTTCGAAACCTGAACCCAGAGGATAGCTAGCATAGCCACTCAAGCGAGGTCCGGAGAAGCTCGTATCGGTGACTTCTGAAATCGGACTCACGAGTATCGAGCCGATACCGTCAAACGCGCCTTTATAACCTGCTTCGATACCAAAGTTATGTGTTGGCATGTAGCGGTAATATATTTCACCTAAGAACATGTCGCCTGATTCTTTGCTTGTCGGAGCATCGTAGTTCACATCGCCATAGCCAATGTTTGTACCTATGATGTGCTCACTGGTTTCTGCATTGGCTGACAAAGAAAAAGCCGACAACACTAAAGCAGTAATGAATGAATAACGCATGAACGCTTCTCCTTAGCTTTTAGCTTGCTCGCCTTTTAATATTTGTTCGAAAGTGATCTTGGTGTTGTCTAGCCATTCATAACGGCGACGATACATCGAACGCTTAGAGCGCGACATGCCTTCGATATCTCGACGGGGTGCATTTACATCAATTGAGTAAAAATGACGATTGTATTCGGTGCCGCCTAATTCTTGCCAGAGTGCATCGTAATCTGTTTTGATTCGCCCTTTGCTGTAGCGCTTAGCTGCGTAAGTATGGGACTGCGTTTTCACTGCTAGAATCGTGTTCACTTCCCAAATTTGTGCGAGCAAAGTGAGCAAGCTCACCATCAAGCTTTTTGGTCTCTGTCCGTAAAGCTTACGAGTTAGCTTTTTAATTTTCGCGTTGTTTTCTTCACTGCTTCGCGGTCCTTGTAAGCCGCCAATCATAATGCTGCGTCCAGATTCGATGTGACCGAGCGTAAAAGAGAGTGTGTAGAAGTTGCCATCTTCAGCGCTGTGCAGCACTAGGCTCATATCGCCTTCTTTTTGATAACGTGCTTCGTATACTAATCTCACCGAGTACAGGATTTCGTCAATTTCAAAAGAGGCTAATGTTAGGCCTTTCGAGTCTGTGTAGATTTCTTCGATTGTTTGTTTAGAAAACAGTTCTGAAATCGTTTTATAGTGATCAACCACCAAGTTAGAACGATCGAACGCTGAGTTGTTTTTGATGATATACGGACGAAACGGCTTCTCTAAAAATCGATGCGTACGTGTACAAAGCAACTCTAACAATGACGATTCAATATTGTCTGAAAGGTGCTTAAACGCACGTTTGTAATAAAGCGCACGTAAGATGAACTTAGCTCTGTAGGTCCAAATTGGCTTGTAGACATCAGCATAATCATCTGAGTAAATCGATTTGCTATGGTAAAAAATGGATTTGTTCGCGGTCATTTTCACTCCAGATTAACTTGTGCTCAATAGCGACAATTAAGAACCGACGGACGAGCAGCGAAGAACCCGAAAAGGAGGAATGCAAAGCACGACTGAAAAGAGGTGGTTTTTGCTGTGTCCGACGTTTGTGTAAGGTTTTGAACACTGTTCTTTTGCTGGAATTCTAAGAGAAAATTGACCTTAGGTATTGTATGGTTTGGTAAGGAAGTGTCAGGTTGAAACCCATTGTTCTAAATGAAGAAAATGCGAATGTAGGCTGAATATGACGTTGAGTTGCTAAGTTAATGTGAAATAAGTTGAACGAAAATTGAACATTATTTGAAATTGTTTTGACGTGTTTTAGGTCTTTATACGTACCTTATAAGTATCGAGCCAATTTTGGCCCGATGTAAAGGTAAGTAAGGAGAGGTTTATGAAACGCTTAACAACTTTAGCAAGTACGATTGCTCTGATTGCTGCACCTTCTATGGCTCTTGCTGGTGGTTATCAGTGGACAAACGATACTGAAACTATCCATGGCGACGTAATGGATAGCAAACAAGCGGCTTATGAAATGGGCCGAGACATGATCCAAAGCTACCAAAATAAATCATCTGGACAACTCCGTGATGAGTTTACGAGCCTTACAACGTATGTTGATCGCCAATCGTTTTCTATCACTGACTCAAAAGTCATGGTAAATGAGTTCTTGCAAAGTGACGGGCAAGTTGTTTACCAGCCTATTCTCAATGTTCAATACGAGTACCGCATGCGTGATACCGGTAAATACTAACCAGTAAGACGGACTTGAATTGTTTACCACTAATATTTTTTGCTGTTTGTTTTGGGGAGCCACGAGCTCCCCATTTTGTTTTTGTCGAAAGCGAAAATTTCACACTCTCAGTGCAACATTTTCTATCGCTCAGCGTTAGATTTTCTTGCTCGTTGATTGTCATCATCGTTTGTAAAGTGTTTGCGGAAATGGATGTAACGCACTAACGAGGATACCCGATGACACATCATTCATATTGGTTCAAGCAGGCAATTGAAGCTGAGCAACCAGAAACGCCACAACCGTTACAGCAGAACATTAATACTGACGTTGCGATTGTTGGTGGCGGATACACCGGACTTTGGACCGCGATTATGATTAAGCAGCAATCTCCGGAAAAAAAGGTAGTCGTGATTGAAAAAGGCCTTTGTGGCAGTGGTGCATCGGGCGCAAACGGCGGTTGTATGCTGACTTGGTCTACCAAGTTTCCGACATTGAAACGGTTATTCGGTGAAGAACATGCTGCTTGGTTAGTAAAAGAGTCGGAACAAGCAGTGCTAGAGATTGACGACTTTTGTCAGCAGCACAACATTGATGCGCACTTATCGTTGAAAGGGGTTTATTACACTGCAACCAATCAGGCTCAAACTGGGGGAATGCAGCCAGTTGTGGACGAGTTAAAGCGATTAGAAGTGAACAGTTGGCGTCGTTGCTCGGTGGAGGAACTGCGTGCCAATGCGGGTTCACCTCGACATATAGAAGGCTTTCACTCTCCAGTTGCAGCCAGCGTTCAACCTGCATTATTAGTGAGGGGGTTACGCCGTGTTGCTATTGATCTGGGTGTAGAAGTTTATGAGAACACGCCGATGACGCGTCTAGATTATGGAAAACCTGCCACTGTCTGTACACCTAAAGGAAATGTTCAAGCGCAGCAGGTGGTATTGGCATTAAATGCATGGATGGTGGAGCAGTTTAAACAGTTCAAAAACAGTATCGTGGTGGTCTCTTCCGACATGGTGATCACCAAGCCCCTTGGTGACGCACTACCTCTATCTGGTTGGCAGGCAGGTTCTAGCGTGTTGGATTCACGTATCTTCGTCCACTATTACCGAGATACGCCAGATGGCCGTTTGATGTTGGGGAAAGGCGGCAATCAGTTTTCTTTCAATAACCAAGTCGACGCAATGTTTAACAAGCCAACACGCTACCAAGGTCTACTGCGCAAGTCGTTCGATAAGTTGTTTCCTCATTTGAGAGGAGAGGAGTTTGCTTATTCATGGACGGGGGGCTCTGATCGTTCTGCTACTGGTTTCCCTTTTTTCGGCGAGCTAGATAAACAGAGCAATATCTTTTACGGATTTGGTTATTCAGGCAATGGTGTAGCGCAGACTCGAATGGGCGGAAAGATCTTATCTTCATTGATATTGGGAATCGATAACGAGTGGACGAACAGTGGTTTAGCCAAAGGACCGTTGGGGTATTTCCCACCAGAACCGCTTCGCTGGACCGGGGCTATGATAGTGCGCAACGCGGTACGTCGAAAAGAGGAAGCAGAAGATAACGAGAAAACGCCGTTTATCTGGGATAAGTGGCTAGCAAAACTCGCGGGACCAGCAGGCAAAGCGGATAAGCTTGACTAAACTGAAGACTTTAGCCACAAACGAGACAGTTTGCAGTGAAAGTCATTGGGGCGCGATGAAGCCTTGTGTTAGCCTCTGTCTTTCAAGCTCAGATTTAAAAGGTGAGTCATAAAATGAAAGTATTCAGCAACTTCGATAGCGGCAGCATTCACGTAGTGAAAGCGGACGACAAAAACGACATCCAACTCAAAATTCCTAACGACAATATGTCGGAATTCTACCAGTGGTTCCACTTCCGTCTTGAGACAGAAGCCGAGCAATCACACACCATCAAATTGCTTGATTTGGCTAAATCGGCTTATCCAGAAGGATGGCAAGGTTACGATGTGGTTGCGTCTTACGATCGTGAAGAATGGTTCCGAGTACCGGCAGAGTTCGATGGCGACACGCTGACTTTCACTGTAATCCCTGAGCGCAGCTCAATTTACTTCGCGTACTTTGCGCCATACACGTACGATCGTCATTTAGACTTGTTACACATGGCACAAAGCGCGCACCACTGCCAACTAGAGACGCTTGGTCATACGCTAGATGGCAATGACATGAGCTTGCTTACTTTTGGTGAGCCAGAAGAAGGCAAAAAGAAAATCTGGATGATTGCACGTCAGCACCCAGGTGAGACCATGGCGGAATGGTTCATGGAAGGTATGATCCAACGTCTGTTAGATGAAAACGACACGGTTGCGCGTGCATTGCTTGAAAAAGCGGTGCTTTACGTCGTACCAAATATGAACCCAGACGGTGGTATTCGCGGTCACTTGCGTACCAACGCAGTAGGTGTAAACCTAAATCGTGAATGGCAAACGCCATCAATGGAAAAGAGCCCAGAAGTCTACCTTGTGCGTCAGCGCATGCTGGAAACGGGTGTTGACATGTTTTTAGATATTCATGGCGATGAAGCGATTCCGTATAACTTCGTCGCTGGCTCAGAAGGTATTCCTTCTTACGATGAAAATCTTGCCGCTTTAGAGACATCATTTAAGCAAGCGTTACTGACTATTACGCCAGAGTTCCAAGATGAGATTGGTTACGATAAAGATGAGCCTGGTAAAGCGAATTTGACGGTGGGTTCAAATTGGGTTGCAGAGCAGTTCAAATGCTTGTCTTACACAATCGAAATGCCATTTAAAGATAACAACAATCACCCAGATCCACTTTACGGTTGGTCTCCTGAGCGTAGTGTCTTGTTTGGGCAAGATGTATTAGCTGCAACGTTAACCGTAGCGGATAAAATTTAGCGCGACGAGTTAACGCTTTTTCATTATTTCGAAAACAGCTCATTTAAATGAGCTGTTTTTTGTGCTCTCCAGATCCACGCTCCCCTGTAAAAATTTGTTGCCATTCACAAGCTTAAATGATGATTCTTAAATTTGAGAAAGTGGCTTTTTATGGTGATTTGCGTCACAGAAAGTTGGCTTCTTTGTGATATTCTCCGCAACGAATTGACTATGGCTAAACCAACGCAACGAACTTTGTTTTTCGGTTGGGTATGCGGATGAAGCTCATGAATAGATGGTCTTGAGGTTACCTTTTTCCGTTTTACGTCATTGGCGTTTGAATATCATTTTTGATTCTTTCCTACGCTATTTAGCTATTTCTATTCGAAGAAAAGAGAAAGTTACGGCTTCATATTTTACGGCAGTATGCTGCCGCGATGTGTTGCTTTGTGTACAAGAAAAAGGAAAAGAATAATGAAAAAAATCGCTATAGCAGTGGCTACTGTACTTGCTGGTGGTGTGATCTCAAACGTTGCACTTGCTGACACTTACATGGGCGGTAAAGTAGGTTACAACTCTCTAAACGATGCGTGTTACCTAAACGAACCTTGTGACGACGACAGTTTTGCAGCATCTATGCACTTAGGCTACAGCTTCAACAAGTACGTTGCAGCAGAGTATGGTGTTGATTACCTTGGTGACTTCACTGCAAACTTCAAAAAGCCTGGCCTAAACACCGTTGATGGTGATCTTTGGGCGTTGACGCTTGCTCCTAAATTTAACCTACCGCTAACGGATTCTTGGAATCTATTCGCGAAAGTTGGTGCTGCATACATGATGGCTGGTGACGAGAAAGATTTCGTACCAACTGGCTCTCTGGGTGCTGAATACCAAATCAACTACAACTGGAGCCTACGTGCTGAATACCAACGCTACCAAGATATGTCTGATGATGTAATTGAAGACATGGATTCAGATTTCTTCGGTATCGGTTTCAACTACAAGTTTGGTTCTGAGCCTCTCGTTCAAGAAAAAGCCGTTGAAGAGGTGGTAGAAGCACGTCCTGCAACACGCATTGTAGATCACGTTTACCCTGCTCAAACAACAGCGACAGTACAATTCGACTTAGAAAGTGCAGAAGTGAAAGACGCGTCGAACCTTTCTGGTACCGTTGATTTGATGAATACTTACCCACAAGCTCAAGTTGAGATCACGGGTTACAGCGATACGACAGGTTCTGCTGCTTACAACAAGCAACTCACAGAAAAACGTGCGAAAGCCGTTGCTGACGAGTTCCAAGCAAAAGGTATTGCGGCTGAGCGTATGACAGTGAAAGGCATGGGTGAAGCTAACCCAGTGGCAAGCAACGAGACACGTCAAGGTCGTCAAATGAACCGTCGTGTTGAAGTGGTTGTTCCTGCGTTTGAATACCAAACAACTGAAAAAGCAGAATAATTCCTGCTTAAGATAAAGTTCCAAAAGCCAGCGTGTATCACGCTGGCTTTTTTGATCCCGCTTAACTAACTCAGTAGTTGTGTAGAAACATAGTTATATCGGGACGCTTTGACATGTGCTCAACATACGTAAACTCAGCACCTTCATCAATTTGTCATCACCAGTTCATAGCATGACAGCCAAGTGTTTGGGAGAATGATATGCAAAGTTTACCGCCGCTCAATTTGCTCCGAGCTTTTGAAGCCACGGCGCGACTACAGAGTTTTACAAAAGCCGCAGAGGAGCTAAATGTGACTCGTGCGGCCGTCAGCCAACAGGTGAAATCGCTAGAGTCACAGCTCAATGCGACGTTATTCGAGCGCAAGGGCACTCACCTTACGCTGACCTGCTCCGCACAAGAATACTGGCCTGTGGTTAATCATGTGCTTCAAACATTATCGACCACGACGCAGCATTTATTTACTCGTCCCAAGAATACGCAAGTTAACTTACATGTCGCTCACAGCTTTTGCTCTCAGTGGTTAATGCCAAGATTGGCTGATTTTCAGCGACAATTCCCAGACATTTCCTTTAAAATCTCGACCACTGCTAATACAGTTCCAAACGCCAGTGCAATTGCGGATATCGAAATTATTAACGGAGATGGAGATTGGCAAGAGCAAGAAGCCATACGATTAACCCAAGAAAACTGGATCGTTGTCGCAAGCCCGGGCTTTATGCATTTAAACCCGATAAATGACCTCTCGCAGTTAGCTAAAGTGCCTAAAATCTGTACTAGCGGTTATCATGAATCTTGGCAAGATTGGCTTGCGCACCAAGGTTATCAAGGGAAGGTGAGCAAAGTCGTCGCCGAGTTTGAGCATTCATTGCTTGCTATTCATGCTGCGATGAATCAACTTGGCGTGTTGTTGGTAAGAGACTTTCTTGTTGAGGATGAGCTGCAACAGGGCGTATTAGTCCAGGTTGGAACTTGGCATATGCCAAGTTCTGGTGCACATTATATGATGGTTCGAGCATCCGAAAAATCACACGTAAACACCTTTGCTCAATGGTTAATACAGAGTCTTTAATGTTCGTTCAGCGAGTGAGTAGAGCGCATGTGTGGTTTGGCTATTATTAGCAGTAGCAAGTCATCAGTCTAGGACTGAGCGACATGCTTAATGACATCTAATAACCACTGATTTACCGGAGCTTGCTGTTGAGAGCGACGACAGCTCATCACGTAGCGAACATCAAGCTCTAGCCCAGCAGGAAGCGCGATACTTCGGCAACCCTTAGGAACATGTCCACTCATCGTTATGCCAAAATGATTCGTTTGCAAAAGCACTTTTTGAATCATCGCTGGGTGCTCAATTTCCACTTTAGGTGTGGTTCTAAAACCCATATGTTTGAGCCTTTCCAACACAGGGTATCGGTAGTCGTTCCATCCCGGCGTTTTAAAAAGTATAAAAGGGTATTCTTCTAGCTCTTGGGAGTTTTGAGCGGGATGATCTTGTCGAACAAAAAATACCGCTTTTCCTCGCCCCAGTTCGGTCTGAACAATTGACTGTGGCAGATCTTCATCAAAGTAATGAATCGCAATGGCGTTTTCACCGTCAATTAATCGTTTTTTTGCTTCGCTACCCCAGCGCAAACATGAGAATTTTGCTTCTGGAGCGTGCTTTAGTAACTCCAAGTAAAACTTGTCACCGAAGTACTCCCAAAACAATGTGTTGGCATAAATAGTGATTGAGCCGTCAAAATGAGCTGGTGAAAAATGCTGTGGTTTGATGGAATCAATACTGTTGATTATTTGCTCAAAATGCGCAATGTTCGCTTCCACAAAAGCTGTTGGTTCAAAGCCATTTTTGGTCTGAACGAATAGCGGATCATTGAGCTGAGTTTTCATCTTTGTCAGATTTTTGCTGATTGCTCCTGACGTTTTACCGAGTGATTCTGCGACTAACCGGACGTTACGTAACTCATACATCCGTTTTAATACCAAAATATTTTGAATATCCAGATTAACGCTCATACATTGTCTCGCTTGGCTTTTGTCGACAAATCATATCGCTGAATTTCTTAAGAAAAGACAACGCTTGGTCAATTTAAGTTGCTGCCTTATCCCTGATTTATTGAAGGTAACGATAAGTTATTCTTGGTTACATCAGTTTATTAGCATGGATTTCCATTTGGTAAATAATGGCTTTCCTCGTATGAGCGCGTTTCTGTTGTTACAGTTTTTCCACCGAAAGAAAGTAAGAACGATAATAGAGGTGATGTATGAAAAAACTAATCGCACTTGTTTTGATGGTTTGCTCAACAAACGTAGCATTTGCTGGCGATGGGTCATACACGGGCACGATTGATATGACGATGGCAACGAAAAATCAGGTTGACGTAGAGCGTGCAGATTCTCAATTGACGCTGAAGGGTCGCAATGAAATGGCCTATGGCGGTGTAACAATCCATTCGGATGCTGCAACTCAAAAAATTGAACTTCGTGGTCGACGTGATTAATCGAATAGTTTCTTGTTAAGAAAATGCCGCGAAGAACGCGGCATTTCTATATGTAATATCATCAGATCATAATTACCAGATAAGCGTATGGTGAGAAGCTAAGCGCAATGACCACTTGCCATTATTCGCATGGCGGTGCCATATGAATGACAGCTAAGCCCCCCAAAGAGGTTTCACGGTATTTTTTATTCATATCTTTACCAGTCTGATACATGGTTTCGATAACTTTATCTAACGAAATTAAGCATTTACTTGTGCGCTTTAATGCCATACGCGATGCATTAATCGCTTTCATTGCTCCCATGGCATTTCTTTCAATACAAGGTACTTGAACCAAGCCGCCAATCGGGTCACAAGTCATACCCAATGAATGCTCCATCGCAATTTCCGCAGCAATACAAATCTGCTCGTTACTGCCCCCTCTTAGCGCTGTTAAGCCAGCGGCAGCCATGGATGAAGAAACCCCAACTTCTCCCTGACACCCCACTTCTGCACCAGAAATTGACGCGTTAGTTTTATATAAGATGCCGATAGCGCCGGCGACTGCGAGAAAGTCTTTTAGCTGTTTAACATCGAGCTCTTTGATGAAGCGATGGTAGTACATCAATACCGCCGGAATCACTCCTGCTGCACCATTCGTTGGAGAAGTGACGACTTGCCCTCCTGCTGCATTTTCTTCACTAACCGCAAAGGCAAAGAGATTGATCCAATCCATGATCTCCATCGGATCGTTTTCAACTGCAGCGTTGGCTTCGAGCTTTTTCAAAAGGTTTGGTGCTCGACGAGTGACATTTAGACCACCTTCCAAAACCCCTTCCGTATCGAAACCACGTTGCATGCAGAGCGACATCACTTTCCAAATTTGCTCTGCTCTTTGGTTAATTTCTTCGTCTGAGCGAAATGCGAGTTCGTTTTGGAGGATCATGCCTCCCAAGCTGAAACCGTTCGTCTCGGCTTTTTCCAGCATCTCATCTGCGGATGTAAACGGAAATGGTACTGCGACCTCATTTTGTTGCGTGCCGTTCTCTAGTTCGTCGGCGGTGGCGATGAATCCGCCCCCAATGGAGTAATAAATTTCAAACGCTACTTGATCTCCAGCTGCGTCTAATGCCGTAATCGTCATGCCATTTTCATGCAGGGGAAGGTTGTCGCTATGAAAGACGATGTCATGGTCGTAGCTAAACTCAATCTGGTGTGTACCGGCGAGCATGAGCGTATTATTGTCTATGGTATTTTGTAGCGCACTTTTGGCACTGCTCATTTTGATGGTATCAGGTTTATTTCCCATCAAACCAAGGACCGTGGCTCGGTCTGTATGGTGCCCTCTACCTGTCAGTGACAATGAGCCATAAAGGTCCACTTGCACCCGATGCACTTTCGCCATAGAGTCGCTAACTAGCTGAGTGAAATGGAATCCGGCAAGCATAGGACCATTAGTGTGGGAGCTGGATGGCCCGACACCAATTTTAAATATATCGAAAATCGACAGCATAATTGACTTCCTTTAGCAGTGAACCTTTATAAAGGTCTCTAGAACAGTGTTGTTAACTAGATGTTAAAGCTTGTGGGTCGGGAGTGAAAGAAGATTTTTGTAACACTGCCAACTAAGCGCGAGATTTTAAAATGAAGTTAGACAACATCGTCATCGTTTTAGGTAAACGCCTCGTCAATAACAGGTTGACCTCTGAGGGCATAACAAGAGTCGAAGCTTTGTCTTGTAGGACTGCATCACTACCGACAGAGCGAACGGCGATTATTTTTTGTGGCGGAGTAACGCAAGGACAAAGTGTTTCTGAAGCAGAGGCGATGTACGCGTATTTTAGAACCCTAAACGCAGACTCTGTGAATCCGTTCCCTGAACGTCATATACTCTTAGAAACGGAGTCGTTGAACACGTTTCAAAACATGCGTTATGTTTCCCAAGTTTTGTGCAAAAGTGGGTTGTTCGAGTTATGGTCGGGGCATCCGGTTGAGGTTATCTTGCTGTCTAATGACTACCACCTCGAACGAATCATTGATATCCAGAATTTGATGGATGAGCAAGGCTTATTACGAGTACTTAAATCCGATTGCGAATCCATGGGGGTGACCCTCAATATTCCACTGGATATCAGCAAACATATTAGCGTGCCATACCCACATAAAGGGCTTATGGCGGAGACATTCTTGCTACTCGATGAACTCACAACCTACCGAGTTTATTTAGAAGGGATCAAGCATGGCGCATTTTTCCGAGATTTATCAATTGTCCGAAAAAAGCCACTGATGATCGCAAGAGATGCTATTCACAAATTGCTCTCTTTACCGCTCGATAAAGAGGCTTTGCAACATATTGAAGAAATGAAAAAGGCCGTCGAAATGACGGCCTTGGATGAATCTGTAGGTGCTGCGGAAAAGGCATTAAGTATCTTCCATCCGATACTGACGGCATTGAACCGTCGCTTTGACCCAGAGTCTATTCATTAAGCTCGCGTTTTGTGCGGACGGCGCTTAATGCGATCAAACAGTAGCAAAGCAGTTCTATACCTTCTTCTGAGATATTTTTAACATCACGGATGTAATTTTCGTCCATCACTTGTTGCCAAAAACTACCCATACCATACAAACGAGAGAAGACTAATAATAGCATTACAGCACCAACTAATAGCTTCATATGTGGCACCGTTAAAATGGTCGCCATTTCGTTCATGGTACCTTTACCACCTTGGTAAGCTTTGGCGCAAGCCAGTGCGGTGACAGCAAGTGCTGGGAAAACCCAAGAGCCATGATGAATCATGTCTGTCCAATAGTCCGTTTCGCGAATAATCAGTACTGCAAAAAATCCTGCAATCAAAATAGCCGCATGCTTTAGCTGAGGCTGTTGTTTCGATAAGCTGAAAAACGACCATGATGCAATAGCAAGCATCACAAGCTGGAGCGTTTCTGTAACGGAAAGCTCGCCAAGGCTTGATCCCAACACGACATAATCAAGACGAAGACCAAGGTTAACGAGAATACTTATAGCGACAATCATCAAGGCGTTTAAACTCGATTTATAAATAATGCGCTTTGATTTTTCAGTAACAACGTTGCTTGGGGCTGACTCGGCTTCTTTTACTATTTGTGTTTTCATCTTGCTCACCTGTCCCAGAAAATGTGGAAGAAATGTGAATTAGTGTGATCTGTGTTTGGAATTTTATTGTCCAAGTGGAAAGTTATGTCAGGGGAATGTCAAGAATAGAACACTGTTCGATATAGGGTCGATGTGCGGTAAAGTCAGAGATATGTAAAAACAACGTAAGAACACTTTGATAAATCAAATAAAAAAGGAGCCCAAAGGCTCCTAAGTGATAGAGGGAAGGTGACGTATCGACAAAAATAATTAGTAGTTGTCACCCTCATTTTCTTTGTGCTTCTCGCGATAGTATTCCCATTGCTCGACGCGTTCATTGTCCGACAGCACACAGTAAGTGACACGTTCGCCGTTTTCCGACACGGTATCCAGCTCACCACCTTGCTGAACACAGTATACGGCTGCGGGATTTGCAACGGAGGTATACTCAGTTGATCGGGTCGCTCCCTCGTAAGTTGAACAACCAGCCAGTACCAATGTTGCAGCCATAGCCATCATTAAATTTGTCTTTTTCATTCTTTATCTCCGCATGGGGTGGGCGAGTATTGTATTGATTATAGGCAACTTTAAGAGATTATTGTCTTATCGATGTTAAAAGTAAGAGGGACGTATAAGAATTTAGATATTCTCATTTATTGCTGATTAGCACGTCACACTTCTGTTCTTGGCGTATTGTTGTGAAGGTCATATCAATCACTTCCTGACAAGCGCTCGAACGTACCTGGCCTACAACAATGATTTAAAGTGTGAAATTCGGTAATATGCGCACAAAACATTGACCGTGGTATTTTCGATGAGACATTTAAAATCGACCGTTCATCCAGACATAGAGCATTTGGATGACAAAATTGTTTTTCAGCGCAATGCAGCGCGAGCCATTGTACTTGATGGTGAAGATGTGCTGTTGCTCTATACAGAACGTTACCATGACTACACGCTACCAGGCGGTGGTATTGATGATGGTGAAGATGTCATTGCTGGATTAGTCCGTGAATTAGAGGAAGAAACGGGCGCCCAAAATATACATGGTATTAAGCCTTTCGGAATCTTTGAGGAGTTTCGTCCGTGGTACAAGGATGACGCTGACGTGATGCACATGGTGTCGTATTGTTATACATGTAAAATCGAACGTGAGCTAGGCGAAACGGCGTATGAAGATTACGAAGTTAAAAATGGAATGCGCCCGTTATGGATGAACATTCACGAAGCAATTGCACACAATGAAAAAACGATGGCAGAAAGCCCGAAAAAAGGCATGAGCATTGAGCGCGAAACGTTTTTGCTTCAGTTGATTTCTAAAGAATTACTATAAGCAGCTAGCTTGCATTATTACGACTTAGCTTCTGTTGGCTCTATTGTGGGCAAAGATTTTAGAGCAATAAAAAAGTCCGGACTCCCCCCCGGAACCCGGACTTATTCCAGACGCGCAAGCGAAGCGCCATCTTGATATGTTAGATTTGTTTCGAACTATGAAAACAATAGCTGTTTTACATTTAGTGTGTAAATAATTATTAGGTCTGACCATTGGTTTTCATGTTTTTTGCAAACGCAATGTGACGCATATCTACCCAATTGCCAAGCGCAATTGGGGCGCTTTTTAGTAAACCACTACTCTTTCTTATCTTTGAGATACCTTACCTCAACTTTTTTGCACACGTTTGCATAGAGATCACGAGTTTTCAAATTCGCCGAACAGGATCTTGTAATTTTACGTTTCTCTGACATTGGGCTCTGTCGTAGCTTTTATCACAAATTAACTAGCGGAGGCAGTCGGCTAAAGTCGACCAGCGGTTGTGAAATCATAGGAGTGTCTGGAGCAAACAAGAGTAAAGGTTGAAATGATGAGGATTGTAACTGACCGATATCTATCAACTTTTCCAATGCATAGAAGCGGCTGACGTATTGACGAGTCTCGTTAGGCAGCGTGAGTTGTTGGAAATCTCGACTTCCTGCTTGCTGAATAGCACGTGCAACGCGTCCTTCTCCGGCATTGTATGCAGCTAAGGTCAGAGCCATATTTTGATCGAATTTGTTGTATAAAAACGCCAGGTACTTGAGCGCGGCCGTTGTGCTGGCTTCTGTGTCAAAGCGATCGTCTTGTTTTGTATTTATCGTTAATCCGAATCGTTTCGCTGTGGTTGGTATCAATTGCCAAAGTCCGGCGGCGTTAGCATGAGAAACGGCTTTGGGATTGTAAGAAGACTCTAACATTGGCACTAAGGCTAGGCTATTTGGTAATGAGTGGTTTTGAAGCTGTTTGAAAATGTGGTTAATTACCGGTTTGGATGAATCGAGACGCTTGGCAATTTGTGGCTTATATGGGGCTAATACTTGATACTGCGTTTGAATATCGACAGCATTTGGTTTTGCCTGGCATGTGAATGGAAGGTAGGACAGAAAGGCAATAAAAATAAAAAGGCCTACAGTACTCAGCCGAGATGGCGACTGAATCTGTAGGCAAGACGAACATCGTTTAGAACGATTTATCTTCATAAGTGTGTTGCACAGGTTGTTTGAGTTGACTGACCAACTCATGGAACGCCGCAGAGCTGTGGCCATTGCTCTGATTGTATTGTTGGCACTGACTTACCAACGTTTCCAATAGCGCCCATTGTTTTCTAGCTTGCATACCTATTTGGGCAGGCAAAGCGTTGAAAATTCGTTTTACGCTGGCGTCATTACACGTTAACCCCAGCGCTCGCATACACTGGCTTCTGTCATTGGCGGAGCGGCTGAGTTTATTGAGTATCGGCATTTGTTTCTGAACATTGTCGTTCAGTGCCTCTCCATCAAACTTTAAGTACAATACCTTTTGCTGCTGAAGCAAAGGAAGCAGTTGTTGATAAAGCTTAATATCCTCAGATATAGAGCGAACAAATTGTTGAATTCGCTGCGATACTGCGCTTGCCATGATGTCTTCCTAGCGTTTTATTACTCGTGACCTGTATGGAACTGCATGATTGCCTTGGATAGCACTTTTGTATCTAGGCTAAGTTCACCACGCGCTAATGCGTTGCGTACTTGTTCTACTTTTTCCATATCAACATCAGGTAGTGATGCCATTTCAGCTTGAGCGCGATCTATCGCTACGGTATTCGCTTGAAATGCAGGCTCGTGTACTTTGCTCTGTTCGACGACGTCGACAGGCTGTTTGCTTGCTTGCTGTAATTTTGTTTGTGGGACATGACCGCCCGCGACTTTGTCGATTTTCATGCTGTGGTCCTCATCATCATGTTCTAAATTAAGTAGGCGGTTAGAATGTGATAAACATTAAATATTTTTTTTGTACTCGAAGTTCAGTGTTACTGACGAGAGCCAAAATTAAAAAATGTTACCCCGAGTCAAAAAATCAAAATTGAGTATGAACCTGGTTTAATCCAGTTACGACTGCTCTTATGACCTTGCCCGAACTTGGGTTTTCCACGTCAATTTGTTGCCCTTTCGCTCCATCTTCTAAGGCGACTCCTTTTGTGCTGGCACTAAATCCATTTTTGCTCGCAATGACTATGACTTCATTGCCTTTCTCGATTAGAGGTGGGGCCGACAAATTGGATGGATTAACCACTTGTCCAGCCCGCAAACGACGAGAGGTTTCTAAGCCTACTGCTTGCTCGGGGCGAGTATAAAAATCGTCTTGGCGAGAGATGGTTCGGGTTTCAAGCTTTATGTGTTTAGCCGTTACGGCTTCATTTCGGCCAACCGTGGTTGTCGCGACCAAAACAGGCAGAGTCAGCGAAGACTTTATCGTAACGTTAATTCGCCATGGTGATGCGATATTGTCGCAGCTGACTGAGCGCTTGAGGTTACCGACTGGCAACGTGTTGTTGTCACGACCTGTGATAACTAAAGGCGATTCACATTCTGGCAAGTGATTGGCTGAACCGGGCACCCATATGTCGAAGTCTAGTTTGTACTCCCCCCACTGATTGGAGAGCGCTACGCGATCCACCTCTTGTTCGAAATCCGTTGCTACAACGGACCTTATCTCTTCAACGCTTAGGGTTTTGTCATTGGTGTTGGCGAATGCTTGTTCTGATGTCAAAGCGAGTAACGTCAGCATTATTGTTGAGGAAGTAGACACTTTCCTCTTGTTTTTAATGCTTTCCGAGAACCGGAAGTTTGGCTTCCATCCTTGTTTGTAAATCATTGATATATATGGCTATTTTTTATGGCACGTATCTTGTTTGTATGTTGGCGTATTCGAGCCAACTGTAAGGAAGATGCATGGCGATCACATTTGAAAATGCTTTAGGAGTACATCCAGAGGCACTTAATTTTCGCGTTCAGCGTACCAAAGTCCTCGCCAGTAACCTAGCAAATGTTGACACCCCTGGGTATTTGGCGAAAGACCTAAGTTTCACCACCGTAATGAACCAAGTAACGGCAGGTGGTGTGAACAAACCGGTGCCAAAGTTCCAGGTTCAGGCCCAATACTCGGTGCCTTACCAGAATAGCAAAAATGGCAACACCGTAGAGCTTGGTGTTGAACAAGCAAAATTCACGCAAAACAACATGGACTTTCAAACTAGCCTGACGTTTCTCAACATGAAATTTAATGGCTTAGCGAAAGCGATTGAGGGACGTTAATTATGTCATTCACTGATATTTACTCGATCACTGGTTCCGCGATGACAGCACAAACTGTGCGTCTTAATACGGTAGCCAGTAACCTAGCAAACGCAGATGCAGTATCTGCAAATCCAGAAGATGCTTATAAAGCGCTTAAGCCAGTATTTGCGACTGTGTACCAAAAAACGCAAATGACAACAGAAAATGGAGCTTATCCCAATGCAGAAGTTCGCATTGTTGACGTTGTTAAAAATGCTGGAGATGCAGAGAAGCGTTTTGAGCCGAACAACCCACTGGCTAATGATGAAGGCTATGTGTTTTACCCAGATATTGATGTAGTTGCTGAAATGGCAGACATGATGTCCGCAACACGCAGCTTCGAAACGAATGTTGAAGTATTAGCCAATGTAAAAAGTATGCAGCAAGGTCTGCTTAGATTAGGGCAGGGTAGCTAATGAGTATTGCACAATACACCCCTTTATCGTCTGACGCTCCAGTAAATACAAAATCAAAAGACAGCAACGGTATCTCACCAAACCCTAAAGACATGAACAGTGCTTCTTCATTGGAGAATGAGTTTATTTCTTTGATGGTGGCTCAAATTCAAAACCAAGACCCACTTAACCCCCTTGATGGTACGGAATACGTTGGTCAATTGGCTCAGTTCTCGCAGGTACAAAGTACCGAGAATATGTCTAAGACAATGCAACAGAGCATGGTGTTACTGGACAACATGCAAGTGCTGTCAACAGCAGGCCTTGTTGGGCAAACGGTTTACGTCAATGCGGATGAATTTCAGCTTGGTGAAGACGTACAAAACGGAAAAATCGAACTCGCTCATAGCTCAAACCAAGTCACGTTAGTTGTTAAAGATGAATTTGGTCAATCAACTAAAGTGCCACTAGGTGCTCACGGCAAAGGTGACGTCGACTTTTCAATTAATCCTGAAGAACTTGGTCTTAAACCAGGCAAATACTCAGTGGCCGTAGAAGTGCAAGAAGGGCAAGCAAGTCCAAATGTGCTGATGGCAGGCACTGTTGAGCAAGTGCGCATTCCTAATACCGGTGGCGCAGCATTAGTCAATGTCCATGGCGTTGGCAACGTTCCTTTCTATCAAATCACTCAGTTTGGTGCTTAACCAAATACGGAAATCAGAGGTCTATTTATGAGTTTTAACATCGCACTAAGTGGTCTGGACGCGACCAACACAGAGCTAAACACAATCAGTCACAACATTGCCAACGCATCAACGTATGGTTTTAAAGGTGGCCGCACAGAATTCTCCGCTGTATATAACGGCATGCAACCTGGTGGTGTGGAAGTCGCGTCAATTTCACAGAACTTCGACAAAGACGGCAGTATCACAGGAACTGGCCGTGCGATGGACCTAGCTATTAATGGCGGTGGCTTTTTTGTTACTAAAGATAATATGGGTCAAATGTTGTACACACGTTCAGGTGTGTTCTCAACGGATAAGAACAACTTTGTTACGGCTAACAGCGGTGCAAAGCTTCAAGGTTACAGTGTCGATAGCAACAACAACCTAATGACAGGTTCTGTGGGTAATATTCAGGTATCGACTTCCTCACTGAATGCTAAAGCAACAGACAGCTTAGATTTTGTTGCGAACTTCGACGCAAGCGCGTCTGTTATTGATAAAGCCGTAACGCCATTCAATCCAAAAGATCCAAGCTCATTTAACTCGTCTTACACAACAAAAGTCTACGACTCACTGGGTAACTCGCACACGGTAACTCAGTACTTTACTAAGACTGCTTCTAACTCGTGGGAAGTGAACGTTCAAGTAGATGGCGGTACGACGCCAGTAGCAACTGTGCCTGTAACGTTTGGTAAAGACGGCTCGCTTTCAGCACCAACTGCGCCGTTTAATGTTTCATTCCCTGCTGCAGGCGCGAACGCGATGAGTGTAGACATTAACCTGAAAGGCAGCACGCAATTTGGTGCAGCTTTTGGCGTAAGTACTAATAGTCCTAACGGTTACACATCAGGTGAACTTGCAGGTGTACGCGTTGAAGGTAACGGCATGGTTTACGCGACTTACACTAACGGCCAATCACAGCTACAAGGTCAGGTTGTTCTTGCTGATTTTGCAAACACACAAGGCTTAGCGAAAGTGAGTGGAACATCATGGACTCAAAGCTTTAGCTCAGGTGCTCCAATTATGGGTGTTCCGGGTTCAGGTACGATGGGTGACCTAACTCCGGGTGCATTAGAAGGTTCTAACGTTGACTTAACCAGCGAGCTTGTTGCTCTAATGACTGCACAACGCAACTACCAAGCAAACGCAAAGACAATTTCTACCAGCGACAAGCTTACTCAAGCTTTGTTTAACGCGGTGTAATGGGAGTTTTGCATGGATAGTTTGTTATTTACGGCAACGTCGGGTGCCAGCCGAGTTCTTAAAGCGCAGCACGTTCGTTCAAACAACTTATCAAATGCTGATACTGCGGGTTTTCGAGCGGATATGGAGCGTGTGCGTAGTGTAGAGATGCAAGGCCCAGGTTTTGATGGTCGCACTATGGTTGTGACCAACTCTGCCTCAACACGTTTCGACGCTGGCGATATTGTGAAAACAGGACGTCCGTTGGACGTTGCGGTTATGGGGGAGGGATATCTCTCTGTAGAAACCCCAGCGGGTAACGAAGCTTACACCCGTGCAGGCAATATTCAGGTCGATACTTTTGGCGCTCTAACAATCAATGGGTTCCCTGTCCTCGGTGACAATGGTCCTTTGGTTGTGCCGGATTATCAAAAGATTGAAATCAGCGAGCGTGGTCAAGTCTCAGTGATCCCACCAGGTGGCGGCGCAGAAATTGTGGCAGGCACTTTGAAGTTGGTTAAACCGGAAATTAATCAACTGCAAAAAGAGAGCGATAGCTTGCTGCACAGCGTAGATGGCGTGCCATTCGCGGCAGATGAAACCGTGCAACTCTCTCCTGAGCACATTGAGGGCAGTAACGTATCTGCTATTGATGAATTGGTTAGTGTGATGTCGCTGACGCGCAACTTTGAAATGCAAGTTCGCATGATGAAAACGGCGGAAACTCTAGCAAAAGCTGGTAACAAATTAATGGCGGCGAGCTAAGTCTCGCCCCGCAAGGAGTAAAAAATGCATTCAGCATTATGGGTAAGTAAGACAGGCATGGCAGCGCAAGACACGAAGATGACTGCCATTTCTAACAACCTAGCAAACGTAAACACGGTTGGCTTTAAGCGTGACCGAGTCGTATTTGAAGATCTTTTCTACAGCATTCAGCGTCAACCAGGCGCACAAGTAGACCAAGTTAACGAACTACCAAGTGGTATTCAGCTAGGTAGCGGTGTTCGCGTTGTTGGCACACAAAAAGTGTTCACGCAAGGTAATACCCAAAACACAACGCAAGAGTTGGATCTTGCTGTAATGGGTCAGGGTTTCTTCCAAATAGAAAACTCGGACGGACAGATCATGTATACACGTAATGGTCAGTTCCATCGAAACTCAGAAGGCTTAATGGTGAACAGTCAGGGCCTGCCTTTAGAGCCTCAAATCCAGATCCCAGACAATGCGGTCTCTTTCTCTGTGGGTGTTGATGGCACAGTGACTACAACAACAGCAGACGATCCAACACCTCAGCAGCTTGGTCAAATTACACTTGCAAAATTCATCAATCCAGCCGGCTTAGAGGCCATGGGTGGCAACTTATTCCGTGAAACGGAAGCCAGCGGTCCAGCTGATGAGCTGATTGCAGGAGCTGATGGCGCCGGCATTATCAAGCAAGGTGCACTGGAAGGGTCAAACGTACAAGTAGTAGAAGAGATGGTCGACATGATCACCACTCAACGTGCGTATGAGATGAATGCGAAAGTGGTCTCTGCTGCAGATGACATGCTGAAGTTTGTTTCGCAATCAATGTAAGTATGAAATTGGTGATGATGAAGGAAAAAGCAATGAAATGGCTTTCTAAGAGTTGGGCAGTAGCCGCCGTGTTGCTGGTGGGATGTGCTGGCCGTCAGGAATTTATTCCGCCTGAGCCGAATGCTGAGGAATATGCACCACCAACGCTCGATTACACGCTGCCGGAAACCCAATCTGGTAGCCTTTATCGTCACCAATACACGATGACTCTGTTCCAGGATCGTCGTGCTTACCGAGTTGGCGATGTATTAACGGTTCAATTATCAGAAGAAACCTCATCGAGTAAAAATGCGGGTACTAAGTTCGGTAAAAGTTCAGCAATTAACTTTGTGGCGCCGACCATAGGCACGAAAACTATCGATGAGTTAGGGGTTAGCGTGGATGGCAAACGTAACTTCGATGGCAGTGCATCAAGTTCACAAGGCAACAAGCTTCAAGGTGCCATTACGGTAACGGTACACGAAGTATTACCTAATGGCGTATTGCGTATCAGCGGTGAAAAATGGCTTCGTCTGAATCAAGGCGACGAGTTTATTCGCCTAACCGGTATCGTCCGTGTGGATGATATTAACCGCAGTAACCAAGTTTCTTCTCAACGAATTGCTGATGCAAGAATTACCTACGCAGGTCGCGGAGCCCTAGCTGACAGCAACGCAGCCGGGTGGCTAACTCAGTTCTTCAACAGCCCATGGGTACCTTTCTAATGAAGACAATGCAATCTTTCTTTATGTCTCTCCTATTGGTGTTGACCTTGGGACTACCAGGCACTTCACATGCTGAAGCGGAAATTCCGATCATGGACTTGGTCGATGTTCGCGGCATTCGAGAAAACCAGCTGGTTGGTTATGGTTTGGTGGTTGGCTTAGCCGGCCAAGGTGACCGAAACCAAGTGAAATTTACCTCTCAATCTATTACCAACATGCTACGTCAGTTTGGGGTTCAAATTGATGACAGTATGAACCCTAAGCTACGAAATGTGGCTTCTGTGAGTGTGACAGCGTCCGTTGATCCAATGGCAGGCCCAGGACAAACGTTGGATGTGGTTGTGTCTTCAATCGGTGATGCAAAGAGCCTTCGCGGTGGTACGTTATTGCTAACGCCTTTACGTGGTATTGATGGCGAAGTGTACGCGATTGCGCAAGGCAACGTGGTTGTGGGGGGCTTATCTGCAGAGGGGCGAAGTGGCTCCAAAGTAGAAGTAAACACACCAACGGCGGGTCGCGTTCCGAATGGTGCGACTTTAGAGAGAGAAATCAAAACCGATTTCAACCAACGTGATGAAATCACCCTAAACCTGCGCAAGCCTAGCTTCACTACAGCAAAAAATATTGCGCGTGAAATTAACAACACTTTTGGACCTAACGTTGCAGTTGCGATCAATAAAGCTCGCATTGATATGCGTGCACCAAAAGATACACAGCAGCGTGTCGTCATGATGTCGATGCTTGAAGAAATGAGCGTCGTTGAAGGCCGTAAACCTGCTCGTATTGTCTTTAACTCTCGCACTGGCACCGTGGTGATAGGTAAGAGTGTCAAAGTAAGTGAAGCAGCAGTAAGTCACGGTAACTTAACCGTGCGAATTTCTGAATCACAACAAGTTAGTCAGCCTAATGCGTTTGCAAATGGCGATACGAAAGTCGTTAACCAAACGGATCTTGATGTGAATGAAGATCTCGCTCAGATGGTGATTTGGCCTCCAGGCACGGAACTTAACACCATAGTTAATGCGGTAAATAGTTTAGGTGCCACGCCTACAGACTTGATGTCTATCCTGCAAGCTTTGAGTGAAGCGGGTGCATTGAACGCTGAATTGGTCGTGATATAAGGAGTTAAGGATGAAGCTAGACAGTACCAATGAACAAACTCAGTTAAATTCGATGCTTTATCACGACAACAGTGCATTGGCTCACATCAAGCATAGTCGTGATCAAGAAGGCGCACTTGAAGTCGTCGCAGGTCAATTTGAGGCAATGTTCCTACAAATGGTGTTACGCCAAATGCGTAGCAGTAGTGATGCTCTTGCTGATAAAGACAGCCCGTTTGCCAGTCAGCAACAAGGGGTATTCCGTGATATGTATGACGGTCAGCTGGCGATGGAACTAGCAAAGAAACAGAGCTCAGGCATTGCCAATATGCTCATCCAGCAGCTGAGCCCGTCTATGCGTGAGGTTGCTTTCGATGCTGCGCGTAACATCTCATCCGCTAACGATGGTAAAGGTTCGAATTCTGAATCTATCTCACAAGTAGATTCTAAAGAGGTGGAGAAGAATTCAAGCCTATTTAATACCGCTTCTCAAGCCGTCGCCTCTGTTAAACAGGTATTCGGCGAGGCCGGTATGACTACCGCGTTTTCTCAGCCGTTGATCAGAAAAATGGAGCTGTAAATGAACCTAGTTAATATTGCCCTTTCAGGTTTAGGCGCGAACCGTGTGGCCCTAGACGTAACCGCGCAAAACGTGGCAAACGTGAATACCGTGGGTTACAGTCGTCAACAAGCGTTGATGGCGTCTGTCGATGATGGTAAAGCCAATCGCTTAAGTCCAGGTTTAGGGGTAGAAGTCACTAGCATTCGCCGCGTTACTGATCAATTTCTGATTAAGCAAACGTGGTCGACTAACAGTATGGCGGCATACGCATCTGGATACACCAGTAACATGAGTCAGCTGGAGAATACGCTTGGTGCCGATGGTTTCAGTATATCGGCTGGCTTGGACTCGCTAAACGCTGCGCTTAACGATGCGACCGTTAAGCCGGAATCCATACCTTACCGCCAGCAGATCATTAACGAATCTGAAGCTTTGGCCCGCCGTTTTAATACGCTTACCGAGTCTTTATACAATCAACATAAAGACATGAGCGACCAACGTAATGCAGCGCTTAACCACGCGAATAGCCTTATGGAAAATATCGCGAAGGTGAACAAGCAACTGGTAGAGATGCAAGGTACAGGTGGTAACCCATCACAGTTAATGGATGAACGAGATAGGTTAATCGGTGAGTTATCTCAAACCATTGAAATCAAAACAACACAGCAGCATGACGGCAGTGTTCAGGTCACACTAACCTCTGGTCAACCGCTTGTGATGGGTACGGACCATGGCAAACTGGAAGCCATTCCTGACCCGAGTGATCCTTACTTGGCGGACTTACACGTCACGTTCTCGAATCAAAGTTTTGCGATTGGTGACTCGCTTGGTGGCAAATTAGGTGCGATTAATGACTATCAAACCGAAGTGTTGAAACCAAACCAATTGGCTCTGAATGACATGGCGAAAGCTCTCGCGGATGAATACAACGCCGTGCTTGCGACTGGCAAAGACTTAAATGGCAACCCAGGTAAACCTTTGTTCAGCTATGACCCAGCAAACCCTGCAGCCAGTTTGGATATTACCAAGCTAACTCCAGATGAGCTTGCGTTCTCAAGTGATGGAACACCTGGTAACGCAGATGCGTTGCAATCATTGATCGAGTTAAGCAACAAGCCAGTGGCGGTATCAGGTTACGGCTCAGTAAGCTTGAACGATGCCTTTAGTTCAATGGTGGGTCAAACCGCAATTAAAGCACGCCAAGCTAATGCTGATTATCAAGCGAAGTTAGCCATGAACAAGCAAGCGCACGCAGCTCGCGATAATGTTAGTTCCGTAAACAGCGATGAAGAAGCGGCTAACCTAATGATGTTTGCTAATGCGCACAATGCCAACATGAAAGTGATCAGCACAGCAAATCAACTGCTCGATTCTATTCTGCAGTTATTCTAAGAGGAAAGTTTAGATGCGAATTAGTGACAATCAATTTAGTCAAATGATGTTGCACAGCTTGCAGAGCAATAGCGCGGGACTAGGCGAAGCTCTGCAACAGATGTCTACTGGCAAGCGCTTGACCAAGCTGTCTGATGATCCAATGGCTTCGATCAAGTTGCTTAACTTAGACCGAGAAACCAGTGCGATTGCTCAGTACAAAAACAATATTGAAAACGTAAAAACGACGCTATCGAGTCAAGAAACCCATTTAGATTCGATCAAAGAAAGCTTAAAAAGCATGCGAGACATCGCGCTTTGGGGTGCGAACGGCTCTCTTACTGACGAAAGTCGTGGCGGTATGATTACAGAGCTTAAGAGTTACCGTGACTCTATTGAGTCGTCTTTTAACGCGCAGGATGAAGAAGGGCACTACCTTTTCTCTGGTACTAAAACGGATACTGCGGCTGTAAGTAAAGCGAGCGGCAGCTACGTAATTGAAGGTAATAGTGACAAGCGCGTAGTAACAATTGCTAAAGGTGTCACGATGGATTCCAATATGACTGCAAAAGAAATATTGGACCTTGGGGGAGGCCATAACGTGCTTAACCAAATTGATGCGCTGATCAAAGAGTTTGAGAGCCCTACCGCCAACTTCAGAGCTGAAGTTGAGGCGAGTATCAGCGCTATCGACGATACTTTTTCAAACGTACTAGGGACCATGACTGAGATTGGTGGTCGACACAACAACTTAGATCTTGTTGGTGGCGCGCACAGTGAAAACAAGCTGTTCGTTGACAAAGTATCTGGAGACCTCTCTGCTCTGGACTATGGTGAAGCGTCGGTACGATTGAGTAATTACATGGCCGCTTTGCAAGCAACGCAAGCAAGCTATGTGAAGATCGATGGTTTGTCGCTGTTTGACCGTTTATAAGGTTAGGAAGTTCTTTTTATGGTAATGAGTACAGTAGAGGTTAGACCCCATAGCATACGCTTAGGTGGACAAGAACAAGCCTCTATCATGCCGACCCGTTCTGCAGACTCAAGTACGGCAATTAAACCGCGCCCGGGGCGAATTCAGGCTGACACTGCGTCAGCCTACTCTGTATCTGGTATTCAGCTTACACAGGGTCAGCAGCAAGCCACGGCGGTTCAGATCGCGTCCAAATCGCTGCAGGTGATTGGCAAAGAGCTCACGCAAATTAAACGTGGTTTGACGCAAGCTATTAATCAAGGCGTACAAAATGTTCCTGGTTTGCAGGATACATTGGTTCGCTCTAAAGCCACCATCCAAAAAGTCGTTGAGCAAGCACGTTTCGATGGCCAGAAAGTCCTAAATAACGAACTGCACTTAAAACTGGATAAAGCGGATATTCGTCGCTTTTCTATTCCAGGTTTGAATGTTCATCGCTTAAGCGACAAGGCCGAGCAAATCCGTTTGGATTTTCCTCAAGGTCAAGCGGTGATGATTCAGTTTGATGGACAATCAGACGGTGAGCGAACGGTCAAAATGCTGGATCGCAGCTTGATTGCGTTAGGAATGCGAGCCTCATTAGCCGATGATGGCAGCATTTTATTTGAAGCCAGAGACAACGCTTATCAACAAATGCAGCAAAAGGTGATGGTAACGGGGGAAGGGCACCGATTCCCTGCGGGACAGCCTAACGTTTTGAACTTAAAGTCTGAGCCAGATGGTATTGCGGAGCTCGGGTTTGATCTAGGCTCACGCGACGGCATCAAGCAGACGATTGCCAAAGTAAATCAGCATCTGAAACAAGTTCAAACGAGCTTGCAGGAAGCGAAAGCTTTTCATGGTGAACTGAATACTCAAATGCGTTCTATCCAAACCAAAACCGCACAGCTTTCAGTCAATGAGGTGAATGCAAAACTGGATGGATTCATGCAAAAGTCTGGCGAGTTTACTTCGACTTTTCAGGCATTGAATGCGCAAGCAAACGTGCGTCGTCATACTGTGGTCGCTTTACTGAAGTAACGAACACTCCAATGATTCCCGGCTTTACACTGTTATCGTCCCCCAATAACGAAAACAGCGCACTGTCGGGAATCTCTCTTCGACTCGTCTAGGGCTCGAGAGCTTTTGCCACCGAACGATTCAATTTCTGGAATAGCCATCCAAGTGCTATCAAAGACGCACCTAAGCCTAAGAAGCTTATCGCTCGCCAGAACCCATCCAGAGAGCTCACATCCCATAAGAATACTTTCAGTGCGACACAGGCAAGGACCACTAGACCGACACGCTGCATCATCAGCCCCTGTTGGGTCACGCCGCGCCAAGTCAGCAATCCACCTACGAGCAAGCCAGCCACTGAATAACTGAACAACTCTGCCATGCTGGTTGGCTGATACAGCATCATCGATGTGGTTTGCCAGAATTGACGGATAGACATCCCCAACCAAATGGCTGCAAGTAAAAAGCCTAGACTAGCAATCGCAAATCGATGAACTTGCAACGTATTCCAGCGCTTAAACGTTGCGATAAGCAGGATGCAAGCTGGTAACAGCCAGCCGATACTCAGCATGTTAAAGATGGGAAGTGCTTGTGCCGAGACGTTATCAGTCACCAACGGCGATTCTGCCGTATTAAGCAAAATAATCAATATAGCGAACGCGCACCAAAGCAAGTAACTATAGATTTCGTAGATACGGCTTAAGCGTTGCGCAAATTGGCTGCGGTAGCTGTATACCAAACCCATAACTAATGCTTGATTGGCAAAGACTGCCGCACTTGTGAAGTCGATGTGCCCCAAGTAACCATATTGCCCCGTTAACCAGTAGTTAGTTTGGGTGAACAATGCCATTAAGAATACATGTAAAAACGCCCCTTCAAACCAGTTGGTCAGTTCTCGGTCCACTTGTTTTAGTGTTGAACGAGCATAAGACAAGATGAAGAGAGAAGGCATATAACTCACAAGAACCCAAGCCCAATGCCCAGCTTCTACCGGTTGCCATTCGGGTATGAAAGGTAGCAGCGTGAGTCGGATAACCAGTATTCCCATTGCCACTTTAATCGCCCAACTCGCAGGTCGAAATAACCCGACTTGAGCCTGTAAGGCCATTATCGCAACTTGTATTGAGATTGCTGTTGTTAACCAAGTATCGCTCAACCAAACAAAAGCGATACCTACGATTAAAGCATGCATAACGGCAGAGCATTCTAATGCCAACGAACGTGCACGCTGACCAAGCACAACATAGTAAGTGGCCATCAATGCGCAGAAGGTAGTCCAATACCACAGGTAGCCTTGCATAAATTCGTCAACATAAAGCAACGTAATTAAGCTCATCGCGGGAGCCAGTACCAGCAGAAGCAGCCCACTGAGTTGCGAACGGTCACTAAGTGATTGGCAATATGTTCGATAGCAGATCAGCGCAATACTCACCGCCAATGCGAATAGGATGCTAGCTTCTCGCTCTACCATATACAGCGCATCAAAAGCGATGGTAAGAACTATTAGCGCGGTTGCCGAGACGAGTATGGATGGCAAAAATACACGTAATGACCAGCCTGTACGAAGTGCTGGTAGCCAGATGCTCGCAACAAGCAGCGTATAACAGTACGCCATTTGTAGAGTGTTCAGCTCCGGCATTCTGGTGACGGCAGAAAAGGTCAATAAAGCAGTTGCGAGAGCGGTAGCGGTCGGCGAGTTTGTCCACTTGCTTTGATAGTGACGAAAGCGAGGATTGAGCATCCAACCCATTCTCGGAACCGCGAAAATGAGATACAAAGTGATGGAGAGATAAATCGCGAGCCACGAGAACAACAGTTCTGTTGGTACACTCTCAATTAACAGCAACATCCAAATGACATGTGGAATCGCGATACTTGGCGTAATCCATGCCCTACGCACTTTTTGCATCAATAAGGTCGCCGCGAACGAAATCGCGCAGATGTATCCGGCTAACAAAAAGTAGTTGGGTTCACTACCTCCAATCCACAGTGGTGCTGTGTAGCCACCAATTAAGCCAAGCACGGCCATTAACGGCCCTTGTCGCAATGATAATGCTAAACTGAAAAATGCGGCTGAAGCCAAAATGATCAACGAGATACTCGGCGTTAGCATTTGATAAACCACAAAGGCAAAAATGACGGTGCAGTAAATGCCCGTTAATCCCGTACCGGTAACGGCAGCAGGAACATACGTAAAGCCTTGGGCTCGTGCTGCCCGTTGCGGATTCTGTTGTTCTTTACGGTGAAACCACTCGCCAACAAGCACCATAAGTAATGAGATCACAAAGGCAAAGGATACTCGCATAAATGGCGAAAACTGGATGTGGCTACCAATCACCTGTACGAGATAACCTCCACCGATCAGCATGGCCAATGCGCCTACCCAAACCAACCAATTTTCTTGAATGTTGCTAAGCAGGCTCTGAACTTTACTCTGAAGGAATGACTCATTTTCTTGACTAAAAACATCCAGTTGCACTTCTCTTGTCTGGGCGTACCCTTGATTCGCAGCGCTCTGGTCCAAGTCTAGGTTGGCAGCTGGATCATGTTCCCCAGAGGATGAGACATTTTTCTGTTGTGATTCTATGTGAGGTGGCGTCGCTACAGATGGTGTGTCTTTTTCGATGCTGGATTGTTGGTGCACTTGTGGGTTTGAGCCCCCATGGACACTGGCTCGTAGTGATGTGACTTCCTCACGAAGTTTGGCTAGTTCTTTTTCTAAAAGTGCAGCTCGGTTGGCGGCTTTCACTCCGATGAGGATGGCGAGACACGCCATGAACAGTGCTAGTATTACGTACAATCCATTTCTCCTTGCGTACGTCGCGTGACCCACGATTCTTAACTTTGAGCACTTACGCTAAAGCTTAGTTCATGCTCTATGCCTTAGCCTCATATAGTGCTAGGTTCCGCGCTTTCTTTAGAAATCATTCTACATAATGAAACTCAATGCGTAATGATGAATTCGACAAAGTCGCACACTTGTGTGCCACTTTAAAACCTGATGAACAAAAATGAGTCGTTAAGTCATTGGGGGTCAACTATATTCATAGTTCTGATGCGATCGCCAAATGACTTCAAACATGTGCGTTTCGTAGCGATGTCATCGAAGGTCAGTCGTTTGATTTGCACGTTCGGTTGTTTCTATTTGACCGTAAGGCTGAATGTATTCGGGTATAGCGCATTCACGCGAAAAAAGACAAAAACAGGTAATTATTGATGCAAGTGGGTAATGAAGCGCTGGTGCTGTCAGCGGTTGGGGTTATTGGTTTAGGTTGCCAATGGTTAGCTTGGCGATTGCGTTTGCCAGCGATTTTATTTTTGTTGTTGGCAGGGCTGATCGTCGGGCCATTTATGCAGTGGTTAAACCCTGATGAGATATTAGGTAATTTGCTCTTTCCGTTGGTCTCTTTAGCGGTGGCAGTGATTTTATTTGAAGGCAGTTTGACCTTAAATTTTAAAGAAATTCGTGGCGTGAGTGGTTCGGTATGGAGCATTGTTTCCATCGGGGCGATCATTTCGTGGGCAGCGACCAGTATCGCAACACACTATTTCCTCGGCTTTACTTGGGAGCTTGCCATGTTGTTTGGCAGCTTAACCGTAGTAACAGGGCCGACGGTCATCGTGCCACTTCTACGAACCGTAAGACCTAACAGTACGCTTGCTAACATTTTGCGATGGGAAGGGATTTTGATTGACCCGCTCGGTGCGCTTTTTGTTGTGATGGTTTACGAGTTTATCGTATCTCACAGTGCGATAAATAGCGTCGAAGTGTTTGGGACGATCATTGCTGTCGGTGTCATGCTAGGTGCGGCCTCAGGCTATGCAGTTGCGACGATCATGCGTCGTTCTTGGCTACCGGAATATTTGCAGCCATTTGCGGTTTTGATGGTGGTTCTAGGTGTATTTTCGGTCTCTAACCACATTGAGTCTGAAGCTGGGTTACTAACCGTCACCGTAATGGGTATGTGGCTCGCAAACGCTAAAGACATCAATATTCAGCAAATTCTGCATTTTAAAGAGCATTTAACCATTTTACTGATCACCGGATTGTTCATCTTCCTTGCGGCTCGAATCAGTCTGGATGATTTTGCTGCGCTAGGTAGCGGTGCGTTATTGTTGTTTGTATTTATGCAGTTAGTGTCGCGTCCGTTATCGATTTTTCTTTCAACCTTCCGCAGCAACTTGCGTCTCAAAGATAAGCTGTTTTTGTCTTGGGTTGCACCGCGCGGTATTGTTGCTGCTTCGATTTCGTCTCTTTTCGCGATCAAATTGACTGAATACGGCATTGATGAAGCGATTTTACTGGTCCCTATGACCTTCATGGTGATTATAGGAACGGTCGTGTTACAAAGTGCGACGGCACGTCCTGTAGCGCTGACGTTGGGCGTTGCAGAGCCAGCACCACGCGGCTTCTTGTTGATTGGTGCTAACCGAGTAGCAAGAGAAATAGGGCAGGCGCTGGCGCGTTATGACCGCCGCGTATTAATGACTGACTCAAACTGGGAGTACATCAGTCAGGTTCGTATGTTGGGATTGGATTACTATTACGGCAACCCTATTTCTAGTCACGCGGACGACAACTTGAACTTGATAGGAGTTGGACAAGTGGTTGCATTAACGCCCGATCAGCATTTCAACATTATGGCTTGCATGCAATTCGTCGACGAGTTTGGGGAAGATAAAGTTCACTGCTTACAAAAAGTGAAAACCAACGGCAATGGCAGCGAGAAGCACTCCGTGGCTCAGGAGTACCATGGTAAATTGCTGATGGGCGGCAATGTAAGCTATACCCAGCTAGCCAGTATGTTAAGTCGTGGTGCAGAGGTTAAACACACGAAATTGAGCGATAACTTCACGTATCAAGATTATTTAGCGCATCACAAAGGTAGTTCAGTTGTACCGCTGTTCCATGTAGAAGAAAAAGGAAAAATTCAATTCTGTGATGATCCCGAACAGTTTGAACCAACGACGACAAGCACTGTTGTGTCGCTAATTCTGTCGGACAGCGTAAAGTAAACTACAGAGCAATGTGATCCATTTTCATCATGGGTATCGTACGCTGATTATCTCAATTTGAAGAGAAACTTGCCGGCTTGTTTAAAACGGAAAGCGAGTTTCTTTTCTTATAATGTCAGGGGCAGTCGAGATTCATTACTCGTTTCGGAAAAGTAATCCGGCAAATTCACAAAATTCGCATTGACGTTACTGATAAGGATCGCAATACTGCGCGACTGTTTTACTTTAGGGTGACATTATGGCTCCGCAAACTAACCGAAAAGATTTACACCTAGATGCTGTTTTACATCATGATATGAGCATGAAGCATAAAACGGCGGGTTTTGAGTCTGTCGAGTTTGAACACTGTGCGCTGCCAGAATGTGACTTTCACGCGATCGATTTATCGACAGAGTTTCTTGGTCATCAATTAGCGCTACCGTTTTTGATTAGCTCGATGACTGGCGGAGCAAAAGACGCAGAAACGATCAATTGTCGTTTAGCTGAAGCAGCAAGTGAATTAGGTATTGCCATGGGTGTGGGCTCGCAACGGATTAGCTTAGAAGAAAGTCAGCATTCGGGCTTGGGTAAAACCATTCGTGAGTTGGCGAAAGAAGTACCGTTGTATTCCAATCTTGGAGCCGCTCAATTGCTCGATAAAGGTAAACTCGATAATGCGCAACGTGCGGTTGAGGCGATTCAAGCCGATGCCTTGTTTGTGCACGTTAATCCAATGCAGGAAGCGTTTCAGAAAAATGGCGACCACAATTGGGTTGGTGTTTTCCAGGCAATTGAGATGCTTAAATCTCGCGTGAAGGTTCCTATCATTATCAAAGAAGTCGGTTTTGGTATTAGCGGACACGTTGCGCAGCGATTAATTGATGCTGGTGTGGATGCAATTGACGTTGCGGGCGCGGGTGGCACAAGCTGGAGTGCGGTTGAAGGGTATTGCCAAGATAATCCGAAAATGCAGCGTGCAGCCGAGCTTTTCCGCGATTGGGGTGTCCCTACAGCAACATGTTTGGCTCAAATCCGCGCACTGCATCCTACATTACCCTTGATCGCCTCGGGAGGTGTTCATAACGGACTTGAAGCGGCGAAAGCCATTCATTTGGGTGCTAATCTCATTGGGCAAGCTGGTGCGGTATTAAAAGCTGCGACGATCAGCACGCAGTCTGTCGTCGATCACTTTGAACAAATGGCATTAGAGCTGCGTTTAGCGTGCTTTGGTACTGGCTCTTTTAAGGTTGGTGAGCTAACAAAAGCGCGCTGCCTATAGCTTTTAGAATGGCGCGCTTTACACAGAGTCGCTCAATAATTTTTCGGTGTCTTAACACGTAGACTGATAATTTCGTTATAGTTGATACAAAAGTCACTTCAGCTAGTGACGCCTTTATTCAGACACTTGAATGGGCATGTGTTGAAGAGATTGAGTTTAATTTTACTATTGTTTGCAACTGGAACCTTAAATTTATGAAAAAACTAGTCATGCTGATGTTGGCGGCTTCTGCTTTGACCGCTTGTAGTGATGAAGTGGGCACTGAAGGCTGGTGTAACGACATGCGCGATAAGCCAAAAACAGAATGGACAGCAGACAACGCGGTAGACTTTGCAAAGCATTGTGTTCTGCAAGATGGTGTCGGCAGCGAGCAATGGTGTGAAAACCTGAAAGATAAGCCGAAAGGTGACTGGACTGCAAACGAAGCGACCAGCTTTACTAAACACTGCATTTTTTAAGCACAGCGGAAAGCGCCTTTTCTGAGGCGACATTCTGTGAGGTAAACACCAAGCGTTATTGCTTGGTGTTTTTGTATCTAAAATAGCTCGATTTTTCACGTGTCGAGCGCACTTCCCTCTGAATGGAATGTTTTACATTTTCGTTTCATTTTTGAAAACCTGTATTGCCTGTCTTTAATTTTTCGTATTGCAGTGGCATGGTGTCGAGATAGCCATCTAATTCAATTAGATTCATAACAAAAAGGAATTCAAATGGAAGTACTAAAAGGCTCATGTCTGTGCGGCAAGGTAAAGTTGGAAGTGGCAGATGAATTCAAGTACATGGGAAATTGCCATTGCTCTGAATGCCGCAAGTTCACAGGTTCTGACTATTCATCTGCCGGTGGTATTGCGTTGGATAAATTGCTTATTATCCAAGGGAAAGAAGATATTCAAACTTATCAGAAAAGCGAAAATACCATGCTATGCTTTTGTCGCCACTGCGGATCAAGTCTGTATTCGAAAAAGAACAATGGGATCGTCAATATTCGCCTTGGTATCTTGGATGACACACCTTCTCACAAGCCTGATTTCCATATTTTTGTCGCGTCGAAAGCGCCGTGGCTCGAGATATCGGATAACCTGACTCAATTTGATGCAGGGCCAAAATAGAGTTGTTGTAGATAAGTATTTAGAAACAGAGCGCGTTACAATACGCTTGCGACGCGCTCTGTGCTTTTACTTTGTATATTAGAACGGAGACGACTATTTGGCGTCTTGTAGTTCTTCAAAGCCACCTGCATTGTGCAGATTCGTAAAGCCTTGCGATTGTAAGTATTGATACGCTTTGCCAGAGCGGTTACCACTGCGACAGTACAACACGATAGCTTGATCTTTATCGACGTCTTGAAAATGTTTATCAAGTTCAGATAAAGGGAAGTTGACGGCATTATCCAAATGCCCTTCAGAAAACTCTTGCGGCGTGCGCACATCGACAATCATCGCGCCCTCGTCAATCAATTGCCAACCTTGTTCAGCGCGTTCAGAAGCTGACACGTTGGGTGAGAGGAAGCCAACGCATAACGTTGCAAGAAATAGAGATACGGCCTTTTTCATTGTTTGATTATCCTTTTTAAGAGTACGTAACCACTCTAGATTTGATTGAGCACATTTTCCATCATAAAGAGATGCTAAGTGGTTGTGAATGCGATAATTCGATAGAAAATTTTATTTAATTTAATAAAAAATTTTTATCAAATTCACCTCTTGAACTCTAATTTTTCGACCTTATTATTTTCATCGAAAGCGAGCTGTCGACTCGCAAATCCATCTTGATGTTTATTTTGTCTTTTATTTTTGGTTCCAAGTAGGAGGCACTTAAAAATGAAAATTCGTCCTTTAAATGACAAGCTAATTGTTGAAAGACAAGAGGTGGAAAATAAATCTGAAGGGGGAATCGTTTTAACTTCTCAATCGGTGAAAAAATCAAACCGCGGGAAAGTCATTGCTGTTGGTTTAGGTAAACGTCTTGAAAATGGCGAACGCGCTGCGATGGAAGTCAAAGTGGGCGACCAAATCATTTTCAATGACGGTTACGGCGTGAAAACCGAGAAAATTGACGGCGCAGAATACTTAATTCTGTCCGAATCTGATGTGTTAGCAATCGTTGAGTAATTATTTTTGTAGTAGTTTTTTGAGGAGATAACCATGGCTGCAAAAGACGTATTATTTGCTAATGACGCACGTCAAAAAATGCTGAAAGGTGTGAACTTACTGGCGGACGCAGTAAAAGTGACACTAGGCCCGAAAGGCCGCAACGTTGTGCTTGATAAATCTTACGGCGCGCCAACCATCACCAAAGATGGCGTGTCTGTAGCGAAAGAAATCGAACTGAAAGATAAGTTCGAAAACATGGGCGCACAAATGGTGAAACAAGTGGCGTCCAAAGCGAATGATGAAGCGGGTGACGGTACAACGACCGCTACCGTACTGGCGCAATCTTTCATCAATGAAGGTCTTAAAGCGGTAGCCTCTGGCATGAACCCAATGGACCTAAAACGTGGTATCGACAAAGCCACTGAAGCGGCGGTTGAGAAACTACGTGAAATGTCTAAGCCATGCAGCGACAAAGAATCCATCACCCAAGTGGGTAGCATTTCTGCAAACAGCGATCGCGCGATCGGTGAAATCATTGCAGAAGCGATGGAGAAAGTGGGTCGCAATGGCGTGATTACGGTTGAAGAAGGCCAAGGTCTAAACAACGAATTGTCTGTGGTTGAAGGTATGCAATTTGACCGCGGTTACTTGTCGCCATACTTCATCACTAACCAAGAAAATGGCAGCGTAGAGCTAGACAACCCTTACATCCTATTGGTGGACAAAAAAGTCAGCAGCATCCGCGAGCTATTGCCTGTACTAGAAGAAGTGGCGAAATCTTCTCGCTCGCTATTGATCATTGCTGAAGACATCGAAGGTGAAGCGCTAGCGACATTGGTTGTGAACAACATGCGCGGCATCGTGCGTGCGACCGCGGTGAAAGCGCCTGGCTTTGGTGACAACCGTAAAGCGATGATGGAAGACATTGCGGTACTAACTGCTGGTACGGTCATCTCTGAAGAAATCGGCCTAGAGCTCGAAAAAGCAACGTTAGAGCAACTAGGTAGTGCGAAGAAAGTGACCATCACCAAAGACACAACAACCATTGTGGGTGGCGCAGCAGAAGCAAGCGCGATTGCTGATCGTGTGGCTTCGATTGAAAAACAAATCGAAACAACCACCTCTCAATACGATAAAGACAAGCTTCAACAACGTGTTGCGAAGCTTTCTGGCGGCGTAGCGGTGATCAAGATCGGCGCTGCAACCGAAGTTGAGATGAAAGAGAAGAAAGATCGCGTGGACGATGCACTACACGCTACTCGCGCAGCGGTTGAAGAAGGTATTGTTGCTGGTGGTGGTGTTGCCCTAACTAAGATCGCGAAAGAATTGGCGGATCTAAAAGGCGACAATGATGACCAAAACGTGGGTATCCGAGTTGCGCTACGTGCAATGGAAGAGCCTCTTCGTCAAATCGCAACTAACGCAGGTGACGAAGCTTCTGTTGTGGCGAACGCTGTCAAAGCGGGTGATTCCGATTACGGTTACAACGCTGCAACAGGTGAATACGGCAACATGATCGAAATGGGCATCTTGGACCCTGCGAAAGTAACACGCTCAGCGCTTCAATTCGCTGCGTCTGTTGCTGGCTTGATGATCACCACTGAAGCGATGATCACCAACCACGTTGAAGACAAAGAACTTGATATCTAACGTCATCAACCGTTAGTGATTAAGTAAGCGTTAAAATAACAATAACATTGCAAAACCTAAGCGGGCTCGCTTGAGCCCGCTAATCAGTCATTTGAGGTAAGTGTTATGACCCGTTTACCTGCGTTTTCTTTCTCAATATCTGAGCCGGGCGGTAATGAAGCTTCGTCAACGTGGCCGACTGCTATTCACTTCCCCCTCGTTCCAGCTGGGCCAGAGTTTTCGATCGAAAATGCTCTGCCTAAACGTCCGACAGTGACGATATTCACTATCGATCTGTCTCAGTTATTTAAAGGGGACGCTCGGGTCATCCATTAACTGTATCGAAACAGCCAGCGCACGTTGGCTGTTTTTTTCTAATTTAAAGTATTGATAATGTAGATTTTTATTTGATTACTGCCACTTGTTCAATGATCAATTTGAACTGGGGTAATCGGACCGCAAGCGCACTACACCTTTAAGCCCAGCATTGCGCCGAAAATGATTAATCCCGCCCCACATGCTTGATTGAGTCGATGCTTAATCTTCAACAAGAAAGCTTGTAGCTGGGATGACGTGAATAAAACAGCAACGATAGAAAACCAAATACCATGCAGCGCAATCATATAAATCCCGTAAAACAAGGCGATGTGTTGCTGACTAGAGTCGGGAGAAATCACTTGGCTAAAAATACTCAGAAAAAACAGCATCGTCTTGGGATTGAGTAAATTACACAGAAATCCCTGCATGAAAAATCGCCACATTGAATACTCGCTCTGTTGAATGGTTTCTGAGTTTGACGCAGGCTGCGAGGAGAATATTCCTTTAATCCCAAGGTAGACAAGATAAGCGGCCCCAAGATAGCGCACGAGATTAAACAACCATTCATTTTGTGAAATTAAGTAACTGATCCCTAGCATGGAGTAAGCGATGTGGATGCTGATCGCCATGCTGATACCAATCGCACTGTATACGCCTGCTTTTCGTCCTTGATTTAAGCTATTTCTTAATACCAAAACAAAGTCTGCGCCAGGGCTAATGACAATAATCACACCTAATAACGCAAGAGTTACAAATTCCATATCGATTTCCTGTTTGAATGATGAAGTCTGGGATGTAGCGGAATTTTAGGCGTCTTTATTACTGACTATAATCGAAAAACATTCCCATATTGGTGAGAAAAACTCACAGATGCGTCACCTGAAATCTTTTTATGTCTTCCACGTTGCGGCGAGTTCTTCAAGCTACACTGAAGCGGCTGACAAACTGAACATTACCCACGGAGCCGTGAGTAAGCAGATCAAGCAACTTGAGCAATATCTGTCTCAACCTTTGTTCTTCAAAGAGGGCAGGAAAGTCGTGTTGACGGCAGAAGGCGAATTACTCAAGACATACACAGAAACGGCATTCCAAACGCTAGAAACAGGCGTGAATACGCTTATTCAAGAGAAGCATCAGCATCTTGAAGTGTCTTGTGAACCGACATTAACCATGCGCTGGTTGATGCCAAGGTTGGCCGCGTTTAATGATGAACACCGTGCTGATGTTCGTTTGTCGACGGCTGGTGGCCCGGTAACATTAGGATCAACTGGGCTTTCGATGGCGATTCGTCGAGACGATTTTGCGCAGCATCACGATTACGACAAAACCATTCTTGTGGAAGAGTGGGTGGGGCCGGTATTTTCTCCTGAGTATTGGCAATCCATTAAAGACAATTTGAAAGCAGCTCGATTGTTGAATAGCCAAACCAGACCGAATGCTTGGGCGGATTGGCAGCAATCAACACGTTGTGAAACTTTCAACGGCAACACTCAGCAATCATTCGCGCATTTTTATTTTTGCATACAAGCCGCAGTGGATGGCTTAGGCGTCGCAATGGGATCGTATCCTTTTGTCATGGACGATATTAAGCGTGGTAATTTGGTCGCACCATTTGGGTTTTCTCCATCAAGTTGCAATTACGTTTTATTGAGTCAAGATAAAAAGCGTACAGAACTCGAACATAAATTTATCACGTGGTTACAAACGCAAATGGCAGAGTGTGTGCCACTGTCATCACAGCAGATCACGCAAGGCGAATAGAAGGCATAGAGCGAGATTACGTCAGTCAGTTTTATGGAAAAAGGCTTAGGAAATTGGAAATGGAAAACCTCAATATTGTTGAAATCAAATCATTTGTTCCGGCGAAAGATTACGCGCTATCAAAACGCTTTTATGAGGCGATTGGCTTTGAAATGGCGTCGGACTTCGGTGATGTAGCATACTTCTCTCAAGGTAGCTGCGCGTTTCTTTTACAGAATTTTTATGAGCCAGAACACGGCAATAACTTCATGATGCACTTGCTCGTAGAAGACGCAGAAAGTTGGCATCAGCACTTATCCAAAGTGGGTCATGAGGAATTTGGTTCGCGTTTGACAGAGCTAGTCGAGCAACCTTGGGGCATGCGCGAATGTTGTTTGTTTGACCCTAGTGGCGTTTTATGGCGAATTGGCCAGAACATGAATACTGACTAAAGCCAGTCTTATTTTCACCGCATCTACGCGCAGGTATTGAGATCTCGATATCTGCGCGTTTTCTTTTTTACTTAGCCTTGCCAACGTTTGTAGCGCACTCACGCCTTTTTCGAGGTGGTGTGCGATGGGCTAACGCCAAAAAACTCCTCAAGCAGCATGGCTTTGAGTTCCGCTCTGACTTCTGCGCCACCGATTAACGCCAAAAGTGCGAGTCCTCCTGGAATAAGGATGACCATTAATATCGGTCTTAAAATATACGAAAAGCAGAAGATGGTCGGGAAGAAAATCAATCCTTGGCCTAGTTTGTTTAATACGTACATGAGCGATTCCTTTTGTTTTTATATAAAATGAGCATGCTCAATTTTATAAATGAGCGCGCTCAATTTGTCAATCTCAACCACGCAAGGTATGATCCTTTCAGGCTCATTAAGCAGACACATCAATGACGAAGCGACAACAAACCAGAGATAAAATTCTAAAAGCCGCATGGGCATCTTTTGCTCAAAATGGCTATGACATGACGACCACAAGGCAGATAGCGAGAGAAGCAGGAGTAGCCGATGGTACAGTGTTTAGCCATTTCCCGACTAAACTGTCGATTTTGCGCGAAGGGATGCTGGCGCAACTGCAACAGATCAGCCAAGAAACGCTAGTCAGTGTGGAAGGTAAAACCGATATCGACATTGGTTTGGCGCTGACGGAGAAATACTATCGCTACTATTTTGCGAACGTTGAGCTGAGCCGAGCTTTGTTGAAAGAAGTGATTTGGGATTTGGATTATTATCAGTCGTTTAACCAAGCTTTGTTTCAATCTGTAAACGGAAGCTCCGTCCTTGAGGGAAAAATACCGCTGATTTTTGACTGCTATTTTATGACGTTAATCTCGCACTTGAGCCGTGCAGAACCGGATGTTGAAGCGGCACTTGAAGAGTTTCATGCTAAGTTTCAGCAAATCATTGCGACTGCATAACATGGCCCCAACGCAGGATCTGAAAGAATATACTGCCTGTCATTTTATTTGCTGGACTCCCATTTTCTCGTTTCAGTTGGCGTCTCACCAAATAGCCGCTTGTAGCTTTGACTGAACTGCCCGAGATGGAAAAAACCAAAGTCAAAAGCAATTTCTGCAATTGTTCGATTATCTTCAGGGCTTTGTAGCACTCTACGTACTTGATTCAGGCGCATTCGATGTATGAACTGCTTTGGGGAAGTATTACAGCAATGTTCAAAGGTGTACTGTAGTGTGCGACGACTGACGTGTACTGCGTCACACAGTTCACTGACGGTTATCGGTGTACGGTAGTCTAGATCCTGTAGCTGTTGTTTTATACGGTGCATCACGTGTTGACGATGAGAGCTTGATATCGGATGGCTCGTGTGCAGTGAACTGAGTGAGAACAACTCCAGCACAATATCTTTTAAGATTGCTTGATGTGTGGTTTCAGACCATCTTGGCTCGGCGGAACCAAGTAACGTGCCTAAGTAGTATTTAAGTTGTTGAATGTGTTTTTCCGTCAAACCCGTTAAGTGTAATGTGTTGTTTTGGATACTCCCAAGCTCAAGTTGATTTTCTATGATGTGAACGAAGTTTTTGTCGAGCACTATTCCATAGATAGAAAACTGCTCCGGTGTCATTAACTCAAAATCAGCGCCACCTTGCCTAAGCAAAAGTTGGCTTGAATTAAACTGACTGTGATTTAGGTGTAGCGGCTTATTTTCCGCACTCAAACCCAACCAAATACCTCCCTCTTCAACCCTGCATTGCTGTCTTAGCGAGCGGTTACTGTCTTCACGAAACACATGGAAATTGGGAAATCGTCGTTCTCGAATTTGACCTAAAAATCGACCATCGCTGAGTTGGTCATATTCCTGTTGCCAGTTTATCAGACTCGCAGCTTGTTGGTTTGCATCCTTAGTGTGATGGATGCACAGCATTGGTGCAGTTTGGGGTATTTGGTTACTCATCCTTGTGATGCTCATTCCTTTTTTGTGAGTCATGTTGGAGCAGTATTTACATAACTCATTGTTTATTATTGGTTTATAAATGTTGCCAGTTTTTGATAACGCTACGGAACACATTTGGCAATACTTTCTTAAAGCTTATTGATAGTTCAGCAAAAAGCGAACCAAATAGTGAAGAGGAAGAGCAATGACGGCAACTTATCGTCGGCAACAAGGAAGTAAAGTCTATACCTTTAAGTCATTAGCTGACTTGATGGCGAAAGCGACACCGGAGCGCTCAGGCGATGCGTTAGCCGGGGTTTGTGCTCAGTCAGCGGCAGAACGTGTAGTCGCACAAATGGCGCTGTCTGAGTTACCACTTAAAACGTTTCTTAACGAGGCGGTTATTCCATACGAAAGCGACGATATCACTCGCCTAATTATCGATACGCACGACCTTGAAGCCTTTAAGCCGATTGAGCACTTGACGGTCGGAGATTTTCGAAATTGGCTGCTGAGTGAAGATGCCGATGGTGAAACGTTGGCTAAAATTCGTCAAGGTTTAACACCAGAAATGGTGGCCGCAGTCAGTAAGATTATGCGCAACCAGGATTTGATTCTCGTTGCTAAAAAATGCCAAGTTGTCACGGCTTTTCGGAATACGATTGGTTTGCCGAGTCGCCTGTCTACTCGCTTACAGCCGAATCATCCCACTGATTCTCTCAACGGTATCGCAGCGACCATTTTTGATGGTCTGATGTACGGAAATGGCGATGCGGTTATCGGTATCAATCCGGCAACAGATAATGTACCTCAAGCTATTAAGTTAATGAACTTAATGGATGAGGTGATTCAACACTATCAAATACCGACTCAGTCTTGTGTGTTAACTCATGTCACGAACACGATCGAAGCCATTGAAATGGGTGCACCAGTCGATCTCGTTTTTCAGTCGATAGGCGGCACGCAAGGGACGAATGATACCTTCGGAATCGACTTGTCGATTTTGAAAGAGGCCCATGAAGCCGCGTTGTCGTTGAATCGAGGTAGCGTAGGAAACAATGTGATGTATTTTGAAACCGGACAAGGTACAGCGCTGTCTGCGAATGCATTTCATGGGGTCGATCAGCAGACTTGTGAAGCCCGCGCTTATGCTGTCGCGAAACAGTTCGATCCTTTGTTGGTTAATACTGTCGTTGGGTTTATTGGCCCTGAGTATCTGTTTGATGGCAAGCAAATTATTCGTGCTGGGCTTGAAGATCATTTCTGTGGGAAGTTGCTTGGTTTACCTATGGGTTGCGATATCTGTTACACCAATCATGCCTATGCCGATCAGAATGACATGGATAACTTGCTGACACTATTAGGTGTGGCCGAGTGCTCGTTCATCATGGGTATTCCAGGGTCTGATGACATCATGCTCAATTATCAAACTACCTCATTTCACGATGCCCTTTACGCAAGAAAAGTACTCGGTTTGAAGCCAGCACCAGAGTTCGAACAATGGTTAATGGAGATGCAGATTTTCGAGAGCGTGCAAGACGTTCGGTTAAGTGAGCAAATCTCTCGCTCGTTTTCGGGAGCAATTAACCAACTGAATAAGGGGTATTCTCATGGGTAAAGTAATCACCATTGCTCAGTCCCCACAAGATGAGTCTGAAGTTGTCACATACAACCCGTGGGGCAAGTTACGTGACTTCACCTCTGCTCGGATCGCTCTGGGTCGTAGCGGGAACAGTGTACCAACCAACGAGTTACTCTCATTTCAGCTGGATCATGCCCAAGCTATGGATGCAGTGCATTGCAGTTTGAATATTGAGTCTCTCGTTGCTGGTTTGTCGGACTCTTACTCGATTCTTGAAAATACCTTAGAGCCTCCAGTGGTAGTGAGCAGCCGAGTAAGTGATCGGCTTATGTACCTGCAAAGGCCCGATTTAGGAAGGCAACTCGATGAATCTTCTTGGCAAACGCTCAACTTGATAGCAAATGAGCATAACACTGACATTGATCTTGCGATTGTTATTGCTGATGGACTTTCTTCCGTCGCAATTCAAAACCATGCCGTGCCTGTTGTTACTCGATTGATTTCTCTTTTAAGCGCTGATGATGAACATCAATGGAAATTCGCACCTATCACAATCGTAAAGCAAGGAAGAGTAGCGGTAGGGGATGATGTTGGTGAATGTTTTAACGCCAAGGCCGTGCTGGTTTTAATTGGAGAGAGACCCGGTCTAACTTCTCCGGATAGCATGGGTATGTATCTCACTTGGGGGGCTAAACGAGGCTCTAAAGATTCCCAAAGAAACTGCATTTCCAATGTGCGTCCCCAGGGGCTCAACTATGACGATGCCTGTGAACGCGCATTTTACTTGCTCAAGGAGGCTCGAAAATTACAACTGTCAGGAGTGAATCTGAAAGATCGCTCAGATATCAATGAGCCAAGTGGCGCAAGCGTTGAAGATAAACACAGCGACAACTTTTTAATTTCATCAAAGTAGAAGGATTTACTATGTCTAAACATCAGGAGTACTTGGCCAAAAGGCAGCTAAAAAGAGGCACCGCAGGTTGGATTTTACTTGCGGGCTTAGGTGTCTCGTATGTTATATCTGGTGACTTCGCCGGTTGGAACTTTGGCATCGCTCAAGCAGGATGGGGAGGCTTTCTTATTGCTGCTATCGCGATGGCAGTAATGTATTTCACGCTAGTATTGTCTTTAGCTGAAATGTCTGCGGCTATTCCTGCTGCGGGTGGTGGTTACAGCTTCGCAAGACAGGCGATGGGGCCGACAGGTGGCTTTTTCACTGGCTTATCAGTTTTGATTGAATATGCGCTCGCGCCTGCTGCGATAGTGATTTTTATTGGCTCAGCAGTTAATGAATTGGTTGGTATCGATGGTCCTGTTGTTTACGCACTTTTCTACGCCGTCTTTATCGCTATTCATATGGCAGGGGTTGGCGAAGCTCTCAAAGTAATGATGGTCATCAGCGGTTTGGCTGTGCTAGCTATTCTAATTACTGCTGCTGTGCTTATTGGTCACTTTGACGTTAATAACTTATTCGATATTGCTCCGGCGACGGCTCAGGCAACAGAAATCTTGCCGTTTGGGTGGTATGGCGTATGGGCTGCGTTGCCATTTGCAATGTGGTTGTTTCTTGCGGTTGAAGGTGTGCCTTTAGCGGCAGAGGAGGCAAAAAATCCGGCAAAAGATGTTCCCAAAGGCATCATTGGTGCGATGCTGTTTTTATTGCTAACCGCAACTCTCGTAGTCGTCCTTTTGGCTGGTGCGGTTGGCTCAAAGGTCATAGGCGATAGCGCGGTGCCATTAGTTGACGCCCTAAAGCTTACGGGCAATTCAACGGTAGCAATGGCCGTGAACTTACTTGGATTGGCTGGCCTTATCGCTTCTTTCTTTTCAATCATTTATGGTTACAGTCGCTTGGTGTTTGCGCTTTCCCGCGCGGGTTATTTACCGCAAACTTTGTCATTAACCAGTGACAAAAAAGTGCCTTCTCGTGCGCTTTTGGTTCCGGGCGTTTTTGGGTTCTTGGTTTCACTTACGGGTGAGGGGGACTTAATCTTGGCGATGGCTGTTGTCGGTGCGACTGTATCGTACGCATTAATGTCCTTGAGCCATATTTTATTGCGAATTAAACAGCCGGAATTAACTCGTCCATATAAAACGCCTGGTGGGATAATTACTTCGAGTATTTCTCTGGTGCTTTCTTTGATCGCAATGACAGGTGTTTATGCTTTTGATCCCTCAGCCTTTTTCATGACAATGGGATTGTTTCTTATCGGTGGTGTTTATTATGGGTTATACAGCCGCAACAAATTGGTGGCAGCAACCGCCGAGGAAGAGTTTGCCATGCTGTCTGTGGCAGAGCTAGAGCTTGAATCAGATGTCGTACGATAGTCACTTTGATTCTTGTTATTCAGCATATTAAGGGAGCCATAGGCTCCCTTTGTCATTTCTATCAAAAGTGCATAGCGCACAAATGCATCACTTTAACTTTATAAGTGTTTAATCATGTGAAAGTCTAGTCTGGATAACGATGGCGCAGATCTATCACAGGTAAAGGTTAAGTTTTCAAGGAAAGATCATGATAAACAAGGTATTTAATACACTTTTGGGAACAGAGTTACCGATTATTCAAGCGCCAATGGCCGGTGTGCAAGACAGCCAAATGACCATCGCCGTCAGTAATGTTGGCGGGCTTGGCTCGTTACCTTGTGGAATGCTGAACAAAGACGCCATCGTAAAAGAACTTCAACTTATCAAGCAGGCAACTAACCGACCGTTTAACCTCAATTTCTTTTGCCATGAAATGCCGGAGTATGACGCCAACAAGCACGAAAAGTGGCAAAAAACGCTGCAACCGTATTTTTCCGAGGTTGATGCAACCGTTCAGGCTCAGCCAAACGCTCCGACAAGGATGCCTTTCAATCATGATATTGCTGACGCGATTGAACCATTTGCACCGCCAGTGATCAGTTTCCACTTTGGTTTGCCAGACGATGATCTGTTAGCTCGAATTAGAGGGTGGGGAGGGAAGATCCTTTCGTCAGCGACCACGGTGGACGAAGCACTTTGGCTAGAAGCAAAAGGCGTTGACGGTATTATCGCCCAAGGCTTGGAGGCTGGTGGACACCGAGGTATGTTTTTATCGGATGATTTAACTACTCAGTTAAGTTTGATGGCGTTATTACCACAAATCGCCAAACGGGTGAATTTGCCTGTTATTGCTGCAGGCGGAATCGCTGATAGAAGAGGGGTGGAAGCCGCGTTGAGATTAGGAGCGAGTGCCGTTCAAGTTGGCAGCGCCTATTTGTTGTGTGATGAGGCGAAAACATCGTCTTTACATCGATATGCCATTGCCAGTGAACGCGCGCAACATACCGCTGTGACCAATGTTTTCTCGGGCCGACCAGCGAGAGGCATTGTGAATCGCGCGATGTCGGAGCTAGGCTACATCAGTGAGTTTGCGCCGAAATTCCCATACGCCTCCATTGAAATGGCTCAACTAAGAGCGCTTATGGAAAAGCAAAACCGAGATGAATTCACACCGTTGTGGTGTGGACAAAACTCGTCGGGTTGTACGGAAATATCGGCGGCAGAAATGACATTGTCATTAGTGGAAGGCATCGATTTTAACTGATATGCATCTTGCCTTTTAAAGCGATGCTGACTGAATGGTTACGAGTTATCCCTGTATTTATGTAGTAAATCTAATGGGATGTGGCAGTAATCATTCGGAAAGTTTGTGAGTCTGTCTTGGTGCTCATCATCACTTGGTACATAATTTGTGAGTGGCAGTACTTCTACGGCGATCTTGTCGGCGTCCGGTCGTGCTGCGATAAACGCTTTCGCGATGGTGAGATGCTGTTCGTTTTGGCTATAAACACCAGTACGGTACTTCTCACCTACGTCTTCACCTTGCTTGTTAACGCTGTAAGGGTCGATTATCTCAAACAAATACCCCATTAAAGTTTCAACCGAAACTTGCTCAGCATCGAACTGGGTTTTCACGCACTCTGCGTAGCCATCGTATTCGGATTGAGTGTTATCCGTTGTGCCATTTGCTCGCCCGGCTTCTGTGTTGATTACGCCCGGAAGGTGGCGCATAAATTCTTGCACGCCCCAAAGGCAGCCGCCAGCGAAGTAAATTTCTTCCATCACTTTTATCCTAGTCTTTACCGTTGTTGGGATGTAGGGAGCTAACCCCTCTTCTTCTATCCCATTTCCGTTGCCCTATTATCTGTTGATGGGAGCGAGATTCGCAAGGTACAGCTTGGCTAATCAGACCACGCGTTTTTTCCTTTTTACTTTCAATTTCTTTTCATATGAAACATCAGGTGAGTATACTGTAAGCCCATCAATAAGGAGCGAACCTGTGAACCCAAGACAAAATGAAATCCTGCAATTAGTGAACGACCGTAAACGCGTTCAAGTCACGGAGCTTTCTGACATCATTGGCGTGTCGGGTGTGACCATCAGACAGGATTTGAACTTTCTGGAGCAACAGGGCTACCTAAAGCGCATTCACGGCGCAGCTACCGCGTTGCAAAGTGATGACATTGATGCCCGCCTAGAAGTACGTTTCGATATTAAACAATCGCTCGCAAACCAAGCTGCGGATTTGGTCGCACCGAATGAGACAGTGCTGATTGAAGGAGGCAGTGCCAATGCGTTGTTGGCTCGGACATTGGCTGAGCGCGGCGATGTGACCATTATTACGCCATCGGCGTATATCGCCCATCTCATCCGTAACACTTCTGCCAACATTATCTTGCTTGGTGGCGTGTATCAGCACCAAGGCGAGAGCTTGGTCGGACCGCTGACTAAGTTGTGTATTGAGAACATTCATTTCAGCACGGCCTTCTTGGGTATTGACGGCTTCCATCAAGACACTGGCTTTACTAGCCGCGACATGATGCGCGCTGAGATTGCAGAAACCATCATTGCGAAAAAAAGGCGCAATATTGTTCTAACGGATTCTAGTAAATTTGGGCAAATTTATCCCTCATCAATTGGTAAGACTGACGAAATATCAGTGCTGCTGACTGACAAAGCCGCTCCGAAAAGCGACCTTGAACAAATCAAAAAGCGAGGTGTGGAAGTTATATTAGGCTGATTAAGCCACGCTTCGTTTTCGCTTCGCGAGCATTGCTGTTGGGGAGAAACCGGTGACTAGCATAGTGCCGCTAAGCACTAGAATTGTTCCTATGATGGTGTTAGAGCCGACGGGCTCATCTAGCACCAAGTAGCCCCATAAGATACCAAAAACAGGAACAAGAAAAGTGACAGTCAGTGCTGACGCTGGGCCGATATCAGAAACTAAGCGGAAATAGAGCAAATAAGCGAACCCTGTGCATACAACGCCGAGCGTGACAACAGAGCTCCATTCGAAATGACTTGGTTCTGCACGCATTGGTAAGAATGGTAGCAGCGGCAGTACCCAAATAACCGCCGCCCACATGCTGCCGTGAGCATTGTCAAAAGCTGGTACTTGTGGCGCATTTTTAGTGTAGTTGGTAGCAATGCCATAGCTGAAAGAAGCCATCAAACTGGCGGCAATAGGGAGCATGGCTTCTTCACCTATGGTTGAAGTATCTAAGCCGACCAAGACTGCAACGCCTCCAATGCCTATTAGCATACCGAGAACAGGTTTTGCTGTGAGTGGGCTGCGGTACCAAGCAAAGCCAACTAGTGCTCCCCATATTGGGGCGGTTGAGTTCAATATTGCTAAAGTTGATGCATTCAGGGTCTGGGCTGCGTACGCAAAGAGTAAAAATGGAACTGCGCTATTGAATAAGCCAATAATAAAGAAGTGTTTAGTATGCGCAGTTAACGTGAGTTTCTTCTTCAAATATACGGCGATCAATAACAAAGCGACGGCGGCAAATGTAACTCGAAATTCGATTAAGTAAGCTGGCCCGAATGTGTTGGCGGCGACTCGCATAAACAGAAACGAGCCACCCCAAATAGCAGCGAGGCAGAGTAAGCGAAAAAAACTGACGGCAGTCATTTGACATCCTTGGTCGAGGTCTAGCGCCTCATCGATTAATTGTTGCGCTAACAGTGAATTAAACCAAGGATGAGGTCAACCAGAAATGTAATGCCAGTTCCGGATCTGGCTAGCTTGGACTCACGTTGATGGTGTGTTGTTGATGTGTGATGACTTAATGGCTCTCTGACCATACTGCGAATTCATTTCCACTCGGTTCAGTGAAGTGGAATCGACAGCCGCCGGGGAATTCGAAAATAGGGCGGATAATTTTTCCACCATGCTGCTCTACTTTTGTCTGAGTGGCCTGAATGTCTGAGCTATAAAATACTAAAAGTGCGCCACCATTTGCGGTTTGGTTTATAAACTCAGATTTGAAGAATCCGCCATCCAATCCTTGTCCTGAAAATGCAGAATATTCTGGACCATAATCGGTAAAGCTCCAGTCAAAAGCACGCTCAAAAAATTGTTTGGTCGCACTGACATTAGTGGAACCAAATTCAACGTAATTCAATTTTTCATGTTGATGCATGGTGAAATCCTTCTCGGTTACTATCGTTTCTAGGCGAACTTTTCTACGATGATGTCGTCCGCTTTTTCGACAAATAATGCGCCATTATCTCTGAGCTCTGTCAGCACATTCTCTACATTATCAGGCAGCACCGCACGAGTTGAAGCAAGATTAACTACCACATTGTAGCCAAGTTCCAGCGCTTGCATGACGGATTTTTTCACACAAAAGTCTAAGGCAAGGCCACCGATAACTAAGGTATCAATCCCGTTGAACTTTAGAAATTCATGCGCGCCTGTCGTTTTGGTGTCGGCAATATCATGGAAAAAAATACCGTAAGGGTGCGCGTCAGGATCCATACCTTTATTAACTTGAAAATCGTAGTCCAACACGGGTGGTAAGCCATCTAGCAGCTCAGAACCTGTTGTGCCAAGCACACAGTGACGGTTCCACTTTATATCCACATTCGGTAAACCAACGGGCTCAAGCATATTGGATGGCGATTCTGCATCCCACTTTGCTTTTGGTGGGTGTAAGTCACGACTGACCAGTTTTAATCGGCCTTTGGCATGATTACTCAGAAGCTCCGGTACGATTTCCAACGCACCTGCAACGGGCAGTTCATTTGGACATAACTCACTAAAGCCTTTCTCTGGATCAACGTCGATCACTGCTGTAGTTTGATAGTTTACTCGAACAGTCATGGCAGACTCCTTGTCTGTCTGATTGTCTGCGTTTATCCACGCAAACAGTTTTGAAAAAAGGTTACTTCGTCGCTAGTCAGCGTATATACCATTGCGGGTTTTCCACCTTTGCCTTTGTTGGTTGAAGCGACTTTATTAGTGGGTTTTAGTACGCCTGAATCTATCAAGCGGCGCTTAATCGTCATTCGGCTGATATCAATACCAAACTCTTGATAAGCAGAAATGATGTCCGCAACCAAAAACTCTTTGTCTAATGCAAACAAAAGAACCGATGTGTATTCAATGGATGCACGAAGCTTTTGCCACGCTTTTTCAATGGTTTTTTGATGATCAAATGCGAGGGTTTCTTCTCCATTGAGAATAGCCTGTAGCGAAAACCATTTAAGTTGGCATTCCGGTACACCTGCATTATTTATTTGCTCTACATTGTTACGATCGACTAAGGCGTAGTGCGTAATGTTTAAGCTCCAGTCTTCTGGGTCGCGCTTTGGATCACCGTCGATAAACGCTTCGCTAAAATGGCGAGGGTAGGTATGGATTTTCTCACGGCAAATTCGGCGACGCGCCGCTTCAAAGTTTTCATCGGCCGGGCGTCCGCCTTCACTGGTTAAGTCTTTATCAAAGACAAATCCGCCCGGTAGTGCCCAGACTCCATGGTATGGCCGATTTGGATTTGAACGTTTAATCAACAACACTTCCAATCCCTTATCGGCACAGCCAGATAGCCTGAATGGAATAATGTCGACAGATACGATCATGGTTGGGTCCTAATATTGATTTGTAAGTAATCTAGCGCATAACAAGTGGTCAATCAATGGGTAAGTAACGAGTTGTTAGAAACGTTTTTGGTAGTGTTCGTAATACGGTTTGAGCATAAATTTACGGATGACTCTGACTTATTCACAATGCTTGCTCGAATTCTAGACAAAAAAACCTTATAAAAATGAGTGGTTAGTAACAAAAGTTGACAAACTATAGATGGGTGTTTATTGTTTACGCAAATTAGTTAGTAACAAAAAGTTATATACCCAGGAAGGGCATGTAGAAGGGCACCTAATGACCACCAAACTATTTTCTTCCCGCATCATTCAAAGCGCTTTGGATTTCGATGTCTACAAAGTCAATATGATGAGCGCTGTAACAGCACTTTACCCTGATGCGATGGTGTCATATAAATTTATCGTGCGCAGTGAGGAAGACCTCTCTGAGCTTTTGCCCGAGGTAAAATCCGAAGTCCTTAAACTGCAAGATATTCAATTTACGCAAGAAGAAATTGAATATATTAAGCGTGTCGCGCCTTACCTGAATCCTGACTTTGTTGATGCACTGCGCCATTTCCGTTTCAACCCACAAAGCGATGTCTCTTTCCATAACAAAGCCATGGCTGATGGCTCAAGCCAGTTAAGAATTACCATTAACGGTTTGTGGCGAGACACCATCTTGTACGAAACGATCATCATGAGCATCGTGTCTGAAGTTCGTAGCCGTCAGCGTTGGTCAGATATCCCTGTTGCGCAATTTACCACTGTTTTAGAAGAGAAAGTTCGACACCTAAAGTCGGAACTAAAACGTCGTAACATTACTAACTTTAAATTTTCTGACATGTCGACGCGTCGACGTTTTTCCTTCCAAGCTCAGCGCATTATGCTGGAATATTTGTGCCAGGAAGTGCCGGAATGTTTGACAGGAACAAGCAACTATCACTTAGCAAAAGAGCTAAACTTGACGCCTATCGGCACCGTTGCTCATGAATGGTTTATGGGACACCAAGCTCTGGTGAATGTGCGAGATTCGCAAAAAGTGGCGTTGCAACGTTGGCAAAAAATGTTTGATGGTGCACTAGGTATTGCGTTAACCGATACGATTGGTATCGATGCTTTCCTTAAAGACTTTGATGAAGAACTAAGTAACGCATACTTCGGTGTACGTCACGATAGTGGTTGCCCTTATAGCTGGGGTGAAAAAATGATTGCACACTACCAGTCGCTGAATATAGACCCATTAACAAAAACACTGGTGTTTACCGACGGACTTAACTTCGAACAAGCGTTAGATATTTGCGAGTATTTCCAAGGACGTATTCAGGTGAGTTTTGGTATCGGTACTTTTCTTGCCAATGATATGGGTGATTATGTCAATAAAGATGGTGAAGCCTACCAGCCACTTTCTATCGTGATAAAAATGGTCACGTGCAATGGTTCACCGGTCGCCAAAATCAGTGACGAACCTGAGAAAGCCATGTGTGAAGATATCTTCTTTTTGATGAATCTCAAGCGCCGCTTTGAACAACCTCTTGATTTAAATGAGTGTCGTAAAATGATTGATCGTTTAGAAACTGAAGGTCAAAATTATCTCATCGACGCGTAGGCGTTATCTTCTCTCCATGATAAGCACCCTCTATCGTTACGACAAATTTATATAGGTAAACGTGGAGGGTGATTTCGTTATAGTAATATACAGAAGTAACCAGATACAGCGCAGGAAAGCACTCAAAAGTTGATGTGTTATCTGCCTTTGATAGGTGTAAATCGATACGTTACAGCATCGTGGACGGTGTATCTCATCCGACACTAAACTCAGTCTAATCACGTAGTTTATTCCCACGTACCATGAGCTCACTCGGGTATAGACGTCTATCTGCTTTTATGACTTTGGGCTTCACGTAGTTGCTTGAATCAGGAGTCAAAATGAACCTAGTAGTACATTTGCAAAAGAAAGCGATCCGAAAATATGGCTATGAGATGGCCACTCGCCAAGCATGGAGGTGTGGTATCAAGGCAAATCTTGTAAAGCGCGTGATTGGCCTTTTTAAAGGACAAATTGTTTGTGTGGTTGAAGGTTGCCGAGCAGAGTTTTCTTCTCCTCTTAATAACCCCCTTCACGAAGATGACAAGCAGGGGCGATATGTGTTTGTTGGCGGTGTATGCTGGGAACCAAATAACATTATAGCGCCTGGTTTCCCTGATTTTATGTTTATGCACGTGCGTAATCTAAGCCACCGTCATAAGTATTTAACGGATGACGAACTATTTTTGAGCTTGGCTTAAAAATAAATCTCATAGACTAGTCCAGCCCAATCATAATCAGTAGTGATACAGTTTTATCTCTGTTGACATTCTGCTGAGTGTTTCTTGACGTACCTCTTATAAAACAGTGTTTCTTTACTTGTTAATAACAGAGGGTTTGTTTTCGTCTGATGTGATTTCCCTTTTGCGATTTACCATAACGCTCATCAAAGCAAACCATACTGGGATGTAAATCATGAATATGAAATCTATCGCAATTGCAACGGCAGTTGTTGCTGTACTAGCAGGCTGTAAAGACAAAACGCCACCAGCTCCAACTCAAGCAAACATTACTTTGGTTGAAGCGGTGACTGAAACGGTGAAAAAGCCGCACCAAGTATGTAAAGACGTGGTAGTAACCGAGCAAGTTGCCCCTGCGGATGACAATAAAATTATTGGTACGGTTGGTGGCGCAGCAGCTGGAGCAGCGCTGGGCAACCAAATCGGTGGTGGCTCAGGTAAAGTGATTGCAACTGCAGCTGGTACGATTGCTGGTGCACTGACAGGTCGTAAGATCCAGGAGAATGTGCAAAAAGGTGATGTAGTAACAACGACGAAAAAACAGTGTCATACAGAATATACGACATCTGATAAAGTAGTGGGTTACGACGTCACTTACGAAGTTTCAGGTGCACCAACGACGGTTCGTTTGGCGAGCAAACCAGCGACAAAAACGTTCCCAATTCAAGATGGTAACGTTGTTCTACCACAATAGTTAGCGACTTAACCGAAGCGATTAACAAGCCCTTTTATCTTTGAGATGAAAGGGCTTTTTCACATAAGCGGCGTTTTCATCTGTTTTCCCATTGGAATGTGCGGCCAGAAATACCCGTTAATTTCCGCGTTCGATACAATCACTTTTCTTAAAGTACGAACGGAAAAAACATGGAAGATTTTTACCTGACCGAGCACGGTTTGGCTGGTTATTTCGAGGCGCAATGGTTCGACAAGTTCATTGAGGAGCAACAGATTGAGATGATAACCAGTCGCTCAAAACAAGTCCCACTTTCTTTTTTGTCATCACCTCACTGCTCCCAAGTTGCTGATTTTATTGCGCAAGCGGTAATCGAAAGCAGCGTTCAGCCGTACTCCCTACTTGAGGTTGGGGCGGCGCTGGGAAGAAATTATTATGAGTTAGTGCAACGCTTACCTAACCTTAGAGAAGCGACGCTTGTGGAGCCTTCAAATAGGTTAATGGATGGCTTGAAGCAACTATTAATAGAAGAACAACGCGTCGAGCTTACTTACCTTCACGATGTGAACACCTTAAACACTTTAGAGGTAGAGAATAGAGATATCGTACAGAAATGTGCTCATGTTGATTTGACGCTAATTAACCAGCCTTTTGAGCTTGATACTCTCCAATCTCGCTTTGATTTAGTCGTATGTTTAAATGTGATTGATCAATGTGAGTCGCCACTTAGCGTGATCAATGCTCTAAAAAAAACCACCAAGGTGGGTGGGCTGATCGTTGTCTCTTGCACTTATCAGTGGAACGCGAAACACATCAAAAATAAAGAAGAGGCGGTTGATGATATCAAAGAATACTTTGCTGAAGGCTGGCGTCTAGTGTCGGAAGCCGATCATGAATATCGCATCCGGTTTAATGATCGCTTTGCAAGGCAGTTTTTATCTCACGTAGTCGCTTACGTAAAAACCGATTAGAGCCACATAAAAAAACCGAGCACTTACGGCTCGGTTTTTTAGTCTTTGGGTTAGAGCACAACTTTAAGTAACGTGCGCTTCTTGTTGCTCTTGCAACTTTTTCTTGCGACGCTCTCGTTTAGAAAGCCAAACCAGAGGCACAACAATCATAATGGTTCCTATTGCCATAAATATATCAGGCACTTCTCCAAACCAAATCAATCCCACAAACACGGCACCAATTAAGCCACTGTATTCAGCGCTGGCAATTTTGTTGCTATCGATCGAGCGGTAAGCGATGACACATGTTGCTGCATAAATCATGATGAACAAACTTGAGCCAGCAGCAACAGGGAAAGCACTCCAGTCCCAAGGTTCTGCTTCGATCAGAACAAGCAAGAAGGCTACTGGAATACCTGCCAAGTTTGTCATCAATAACGTTTGCATCACAGACTGATTTTTTGGCAGTTTTCGAATGAGCAAGTTATTGATTGCTAAAGTAATTGCAACAACTAAAGCTGAAATGGCTGCCCAATCGATTTGGTCTGGACGAATGATGACCAATACACCGGCAAAGCCCATTATCGCTGCGGCGACCGATTGCTTAGACAACTGTTCTCCAAAAAAGATTGCTGCAAGCGGCAACATGATTAATGGCGCGGCGTAAAAGATCGCGTTCGCAGTTGCGAGCGGTAAAGATGAGATCGCCAAAACCATGAATATTGCACCAAGTAACCATACGTGAGCGCGAACAGCATGCCACTTAAACCCTTCAAGAAAAGGCGCATTTTTTGTTAGCAAGTAGACTGGCAGCAGGAAAAGCACCGCTGAAATTTGTCGGAAAAAGACAAATTGAAAAATAGGCACTTCATTTCCGACACTTTTAATTAAAGAGTCCGAAAGCACCGCAATGAGATTTCCAACAATTAATAGCAGCATCGCTGCTCCGACCGATGTAACTTTCACTTTTTCCTCTCCTCTTTCTTTGCCAAAGAGTAGGTGATGTCATAGGATGAAGTGAAGTGATATTTATTAGTTTAAGTATGAGATTTTTAGATAATGAAATTGCCACCACTCAGAGCGGTTCACTGTTTTGAATCTGTTGCCAGAAACTCTAGCTTTTCGCTTGCTGCTGAAGAACTCAATGTGACGCAAAGTGCCGTTAGCCACCAGATACGATTATTAGAAGATTACTTGGGTGAATCATTATTTATCCGCCAAGGCAGAAAGCTCTCTTTGTCCGATACGGGCACACGCTATTTAGAGGATATTAGCCCAGCAATTAGTTCAATTGCGATAGCCAGCCAAAAGGTGCGAGAAGGGGACAAAGGCAGCATACGGTTGGCGATTTATAGCTCGCTTGCCGTAAAGTGGCTTATTCCGCGTTTGTCTGATTTTAAGCGCTTACATCCAGAAATCGACCTGACACTCAATATGGTCGTTGGTGATCCTGAACAGACAGACAGCGTTGGCGATTGTTTTATCACGGTAGAAAAGCCAAAGCGAAACTACATGTCGGTAAAGTTATACGCGGAGACGCTGTATCCGGTCTGCAGCCATAAAATTTGGAAAGAGTTGCAAGATCAACCGATTCCAGAAGCGCTTTGGCGATACCCTATTTTGTCGACAGACTCAATTTATCGAGAGAGAGGAAAAGATTGGGCTGAGTGGTGCAGAGCGGGCGGTTACACCTTGCCGAAAGATGTCGATGTTCAACATTTTAGTCATATGTTGTTGGCAATAGAGGCGGCGCGTTATGACCAAGGCATCGCATTTGCGAATGATTTTATGCTCAATGAAAGAGATAAAGCGCACGATTTGGTGTACATCCCTTCTCATGGATTGGAAACCGGCGACAGCTTTTATTTTATTCATAAAAAGAGTCGAGCCAAGCAAGCGGAAATCATCAAACTCACTAACTGGTTGAAGCAGCAATGCTTGTGAAATGACTAAATTGTCAAAATTAAGAAAGAAAGTGGCAAAGTTGTGTCTAAATATTTCATGTTTTATTGAGTTTTTATTCATTAACATCCACTTGGTTTTGAAACCAAGTGAAATGGATAGCATGGCATGCTTAAGGATGGGCAAAACACAACCTCAATAATTAACAGGCAGTGAAATACAATGTTTAAAAAAACATGGCTAATGACAGCCCTTCTAGCAACATCTTCTGTTGCAAACGCAGCTCCTTACGTTGGTGCATCTGTAGGTCAAGCATCGTTTGGTGATGTTAATGGCTCTATCAATGGTGGTGGTACTAACGCTAGCACTAAACTTAAACTTGAAGATGACTCAAGCCTTTCAGGCAAAGTATTCGGTGGTTACAAATTCAACGAATACATTTCTCTAGAAGCAGCCATTGGTGGCTACGATGCTTTAGACGGCAAAGTTGTTACTGTTGGTGACATGAAGTATCTATCGATTCAGCCAAAAGCGACTCTACCGATTGGCGATCGTTTCAACCTTTTTGCTAAAGCTGGTCTTTCTTACTTCAATGCTGAATTCAAAATTAGCAACTCTGTGATTGACGGTAGCGCAGGCCATACCACCATTTCTGACAGCACTGTAACAGGCATGTACGGTTTGGGCGCAGAGTTCGCTATTACTGAAAACTTTGCTCTACAAGTTGAATGGGAATACATGATGCCTGAGCTAGACATTGCGAAATTTGGCAATGAAAAAGTAACGGTTGATGCAGACATCAATGTATTCTCTGTAGGTATGAGCTACCGTTTCTAAGAATACTTATTCAAGTTACCTCTTGGCTTAGTAAACGTTTTTGACTTCTGTTGGTCGAGCTGAGTCCAAGCTTTGAATTTGTTTAGATATAGCACAGGAAGTTTAGTTGCTAAGCGTCCTGTGCTATTTTTTTGCTTTGGAATAACTCTTAGGAATCTTTGTGAACGATGTCAATCTTAGGTATCTGGATCTACTGTTAAAGCACTTTGAACCTCACCAGTATCACCTTGTTACGCTTTCTGAGCTAGAAGCGGTGATTTGCACGTCGAGGCGCAATGTTTCTATTGTGATGAAAAAGCTTGCCACTTACGATTGGGTCGATTGGCAACCTGCGATTGGCCGAAGTAACGCTAGCCGTCTCAGTATTAATATTTCCCTCCAACAAGCGATGACCGAGTTTTTGGTTGAGGAGCTTGGCAGAGGAAGAATGAACTCAATAACGAAACTTATTGATTGGTTCGGTCAAACCGCGGTTAGAGCACTAACCATCGCTTCTGAAAAAGTGAATCGATTGAATGAATCAAATAACGCTATTTTGATTTCTTCTTACCCTTGGGTATCCAAAATCGACCCTGCGAATACTTACCGTCACACTGAATTACACGTCGCGAAAAGCGTTTATGACGTATTGCTGACCCAAAATTCCAATGGTGGTATCGAGCCATCGTTAGCACACGAATGGAAAATGGAAGGCAAGGTAATGACGTTATGGTTGCGGCCAGGCATATATCGCCATGATGGCGAGCCCCTTAACATACAGGATGTGGTTTGGAGTATAGAAAGACTCAGGGAGATAAAAGGACCAGTTCACGAGCTCTGGCAATGCATTGATAGCGTGGTTGCAGAAACATCTAACTGCTTAAAAATTATATTGAAGCATCCGAACAAGTTGTTTCCATACATGCTAGCAACTCCTCATGCGTCTATTCTGTGTCGAGATGTCGTCTCTTTCGGTTCTAGTTATTTCTACCACATAGGGACTGGACCATTTAAAATCAGCGGCTGGAACCAGGAGAGTATGACTCTTGAAGCGCACAAAGAGTATTTTTCAGCACGCGCATTGTTAGATCAAATAACGCTGTCTCATGGTGATGTTAAAACCTTAAATATGTTGAGCTTTAACCAAAGCTCCGATCACGTTGAAGTGGAAAAAATTAGCGCATTTTCATATCTGACCTACCGCGAACGCGTGGAATCCCAACTCACAAAAGAGACTTGGTATCAACTCGCTGATTACATCCATGTGCAAAAGCGAATTTATGATGCGCCAAGTGCCGTTGACAGCATTCAGTTAGAGACTCATGAGCAAGATTTATCAATAACAGATGGTGGTGTGATACCTAAACTGAAAGGTAAAGTGGTATTAGCTGAACCTGTCTGGACGATACCGAGTCTAATTCGCCATTCCGAATGGTTGCACAGTGTGATTCGTGCAACGGGATTGGAGTTGGAGATCGTCGTTATTGATGACATTAGTTTTCCTGAGGTAGTGTCTCACCAAGCAGATTTGCTCTTCATTGAGGAAGTCATGGAAGCACCATTTGAATATGGCATCTTCGAATGGCTGTCGATAGCAACTGGACTGCGTTTTAGTTTTGATCAAAGCCAGATGTTAAGCCACAGAGAAAAGGTTCGCAGGGCGATGGCAGATGATCACTCGCTACAGTCTTTATTAAACCTAGAGAAAGCGCTGCGCGATCAGTACCTATATTTGCCTTTGTTTGTTGGCTACGAAGAAGTGACAAAAACACAGCAAGTGCGAGGTGTGCAGGTGAAGAATACAGGCTATAGCGATTTACATAGGTTATGGATTGCTCATTCACACTAGAGTCTGTGTTCAAGATTATGCAAATGTCCAACGCATAAAGCCATCGAAATGATGGCTTTATAAGGGCGTATCGGATTAGAAGTTGTACGACACACTTGCGCCAACAACCCATTGGTTTGCACTATCAACGATAGAAGAGTCGCTGATACCGCTGCCTAGGCGCGTGTATTGTGTCATTTGGCTTACTTGCCAGTTGTCGTTGATTGGCATAACAAGTTTGTAGCCCACACCATAGCTTACCGTTGAATCACCTTTGTATGCTTTGCGGTTTGCGTTTGCTTCGCGTTGTTTCACACCAAAGTAGTAATCTACGTAGTCTTCACTTTGATAAGTTAGGTTAGCAAAAGGAACAAAATCAACACTACCGAATTTCATGATGTGGAAGTAAGTCGCGCCCGCTAAGTAACCTTTGTAAGCACCACTGATATCGTGCTGAAGGTACGTAGAAATGACGTTGTTTTGATCCAGTGTAAAGTCTGCGTTTAAACCTAGATCGACGGCGAAGCGGCGTTTATCTGTGCCTTTCAGGCTTTTCGCTGTATCACCGTCGCGCATTACACCGCTACCTACAAGGTAGGCACTCATGTTGATTAACTCATTGGTGTTGCCGAAGAAGCGGTAGTTAATGCCACTTAGGTCGGCATTAAAGTCGTCACCATGGTAACCACCGTTGAGAATTGGTGCTGTATTATGCTTTTGATCTTTGAAAAGATCGCTGCCTTGAGCCACACCAGCTTCTACGTTCCAACCGCCTTCGTTGTTGTAGATGTTACCGTTACGAATGTAAGTATCGCCAGCGAAAGCTGAGCCAGCAGCTGTCAGAGTAAGTAGTGCAATTAATGTTTTTTTCATCATTTTTCCGAGTTGTTCTGTTTTGTTTTGAACACTGTACAAAATGACGTTGTAAGCATCTATCGGCAAAGCGTATGGAAATGTAATGAACAATCAGGGTAAGAAGCAGAATGTTGCTTCAGAATAGAAAGGTTGCTGGAATAGCTTTCGTTAAAACAGCGAAAAAATCCGAGCTGGGGTGGCTCGGATTTGGGGTATTTATCAGGTATTGATACTAACTTCTTACTGTTTCGTTAAGTTGTATAGTGGTGCTAGGTCACCCGTTACTTTTTCGCCATTCATGTCTAGCTTCATAAGTACGTTTTCACCAACAAAGTATTGGTTTGGTGCATCTTCATTTGTCAACGTTACGATGCTGCCATTTGCATCCCAAGTGAATTGACCTTCAGATTTTGATTGACCGCCTTCTTTGTCTTGGTAGCTTTCTTCAAGTACGTAAGTGCCATCTTGATTTAGTGTGATGGTCATATCGATACCAGCACAATCCGCGCAAGGTAGTGTTCCTTTGTAGGTGCCGTTCCAGTCCAGAGCACTTTGTGCGTTGTGTTCAGAGTCTACAAATGTCTCTTCAGTAATTACCTGTTCTTCTTCTACTGGTAACGTGTCAATTGTCTCAGTCGTAACGTCTGCACTGGTGGTGACTTCAGTTTCCGTTGCCTGAGGTACTTCAACTGCGCTTGTTTCGGCAGGTTTCTCATCTTGACAGCCTGCAAGAATGATTACCGCGCCTGTTAGTGCCAACATTGTCTTTTTCATTTTATCCCTCTTTAAATCAAGATTTTGTATGAGAGTAATAGTAGACATTTATCGAGGATTTGCGTCATCAAAAAGCAATAGAATGATCTAACTATGTCAATAAAACCGGATATGAGCATGAAATTGTCAGGAAAATCAGAACAATGTAAATGTTGCTTTGGGTATCAAGCTTGAGCCCACAGACAAATATCTAAAAGGGGATTGTGAGCGAGTTAATTGATAACAGCCCACATTGTTGTGAGCTGTATTATCAACATCATCTAAGAAACGTTATTGAAGCTTGAGCGTGAAGTGCCTCGTTTTGTGCTTCGTTGATCAGAAAACAGCTCCGCAATAACCTGACGATTTAATTCGCCTTTCAAATTGCCGTGCTTATCGATGACGGGCAGTGAATATTCACACGACATGACTTCAGTCAGCACTTGCTCAATGGCTAAATGTGGAGAGATGGTAGGCACCTCTTCATAGATATCATCACGCCAATCTGATAGGTGAGTTAACTTCGCTGCGTTTAGCAATCCTTGCTGTGTTATCACGCCTTGATAGCCTGCATTGGTCTGATGGTAGGCATAATCACGTTTAACACGTTTCATTTCACTCAGCGCATCTTCAATGGTTTCAGCGCGAACACAGTACGAAGGTGGCTGCATCAGCGTTTCGACCGTCAGTGCTCGCGCTCTATTGACGTCTTTTACAAAGGCTTCAACGTACTCATCGGCAGGATGCAGTAAGATTTCGTCCGGTGAACCTTGTTGGACAAGTTCACCGTCTTTAAGAATCGCGATGCGATCGCCAAGTCGAAGCGCTTCATCTAAATCATGAGTAATGAAAATAATGGTTTTGTGCAGCTTCTGTTGCAGCTCTACCAACTGATCTTGCATTTCGCTCCGAATCAGAGGGTCCAATGCTGAGAAAGCCTCGTCCATCAACAGTATTTCGGCGTCGGTAGCCAGTGCCCGTGCAAGGCCCACACGCTGTTGCTGTCCACCCGATAGTTGAGCAGGATACTGGTGCTCATAACCCGTCAGTCCAACGGTTTCTAACCATTCATTTGCTTTTTCTAAGCGCGCCTCTTTATTTATTCCCTGAACTTCTAAACCATATGCGATGTTGTCGATAACAGTGCGATGAGGCTGCAAGCCAAAGCGTTGGAACACCATAGACATCTTGTGACGGCGAAACTGTTCAAGCTCTTTGTTAGAAAGTTGCATGACATCCACCCCTTCTACCAAGATCTGCCCCATGGTTGGATCGATTAATCGATTGAAGTGGCGAATCATGGTGGATTTTCCAGAACCGGATAATCCCATAATGACAAAAATTTCACCCTTTTGAATTTGCAGGTTGATGTCTTTTAGTCCGACCGTGTGGCCCGTTTCCGCTAAAACCTGCTCTTTACTATGTCCCAACTTAACGCGCTCAATCACGCTATTGGGTCTGGTACCGAAGATTTTATACAGACCGCTGATTTCGATAAGTGGACTAGTCATGTTTTGAGTCTCCTAAATGAGCTTGAGTGCGTTTCGCATACGCTTGTGAAGCACGATCAAAAAGGATTGCTAGGGCGACAATTGCTAAACCATTGAGAAGACCAAGAGTGAAATATTGATTGGTAATAGACTTTAGAACAGGCTGACCTAAACCTTTTACCCCAATCATTGATGCGATGACCACCATTGACAGTGCCATCATGATCGTTTGGTTAATTCCCGCCATGATGGTTGGCATTGCAAGCGGAAGCTGAACCCCAAAAAGCCGTTGCCGAGTGCTGGCACCAAATGCGGTTGCGGCTTCCAATACTTCTTTATCAACTAGACGAATGCCCAAATTGGTTAAACGAATAACCGGTGGAATCGCGTAGATCACTACTGCGATAAGGCCAGGAATTTTCCCGATGCCCAATAACATCACAACTGGAATGAGATACACAAATGCCGGCATGGTTTGCATGACGTCGAGTAATGGTGTTACCACCGACTGAATGCGATTAGAGCGCGCCATAGCGATGCCGATAGGGATACCAAGTGCGATGGCAAGCATAGTACATACAGTGATGATACTGAGCGTACGCATAGTGTCTTCCCACATTCCAAAATAGCCAATCAGAATCAGCGAACCAAAACATGCAGCGGCCAGTTTCCAAGAGCGGCTGGCGGCATAAACGAGAGTGGTGCAGACACCTAAAATAATGAACCAAGGTGTAGAAATCAGAAGTTTTTCAAACCAGACAAGAAACGCAAGGAGCGGATCAAACAGAGACTCAATGAGTTCACCATACTCGCGAGAGAAATCTCTGTAGGCGCCGTCGAGTGTTTTGCGAATCGCCCTGAGATCAGAGGCATCCATTTCCGGGAATTCGCTGAGCCAATTTGAGTCAGACATATGTACTTCCTTTTTCTGATATACCTAAGCGCTTTCAAGAAACTTAATTTGGCAAGAAGAGTAGGGCGCCTAGGCCAAGTAATGGTCGTTCGACAGGTTCTGTATCGAAAGTATTACCCTTTAAGCTCAGGCCGATGTCGTCAAACTTCTCTTCTTCAATAAAATGAACACATTAGCGTGTATTTGTATGAAAAATCTGCGCAAACTAACGTTTTTATTATCCGGTTAATTAGAATTGATCTTTTTGTTCGTTTGTCATCAAAATTCCTAAATTATTAGATGTCTAATTAATGCTGATGTATTACGTATTTGTCGTGTTGATTTTTGCAAACTTAGTTTATTGGCATATGCTAAAAATGTTATTGGCATATGCCAGTTTAAGGCGTAATTTGACTCTGTGTTTTTGAGGGACAATGATGGCAAGACCAAAGATAGAAAGACGAATATGCGGACGTGCGGCTCACCATTGCTTTAAGCCCAATGGTATTCCATTTAATCAGTTGGAGCAAGTCGCCATATTACCAGAAGAGTTAGAAGCGCTACGTTTAGCCGACTTAGAGGGGCTTAGCCAGCAGCAAGCTGCGGAGCAGATGGGCGTTTCTAGACAAACTTTTGGTAACACAGTAAAAAGTGCAAGATTGAAAGTCGCAAAAAGTTTAGTTGAAGGTCATGCATTAGTTTTTCCGAATGAGGAGTCAAACTTATGATTTATGCTATTCCTAATGATGGTGAGCGGGTGGCAAACCACTTTGTAAAAGCACCATACATTGCTATTTATTCTGATACTGACGGTATGCTAAAAAACTTAGCGAACATTGCTTCTATGCCACAAGCGGGTTGTAATGCGAAGTCTCAGTTGATTCAGTCTCTACAAGGGTACAACGTGGATGCTGTTCTTGTGCGAAATATCGGTGAACGTGTATTGGCAAAGCTACTTAGCAGTGGCACGCCAGTATTTAGGCTGTCTACTCGTAGTTCCTTGGAAGATGTGCTTGCGGTTCCAAGAGAGCCTTTGATTGAGCCCTCTCAAGGACGCCCATCAAACAATCATAAGAAAAGTGTTCACAAACAAAAAGGCGGCTGCGGCTCCTGTGGTTGTGGTGGCCAAAAATCAAAAACCTCCTTGTTGGCAAGACCTAAAGCGCTACTCAAAGCAACATCTAGCCCTGCTATACTTAAGCTAGAGTCGATGGCTAATAAGGCAGGTTAATATGGTTTGGTTATTTACCTTTCTTGGTTTTCTCGCAATCATTTTGTTGATGTCACTTGGTGTCATTTTTCATAACAAGCGTATTCAAGGAAGTTGCGGCGGTTTAAACAACGTCGGTGTTGATAAAGTATGCAACTGCGAAACCTCATGCGCAGAACCTGAAAGGCGTTTACATCAAATCTCAGAGCCTAACTCATCACCTGAGCACTAAGGCTTTTGGCCCATTGCGGCAAGGTTTGCCGAAACCAGTCCAAATACTTGCTGGTCTGCGGATTCTCTCTGGAGACCAGTATGTTGACTACCTCGACAACGATCCACGCTTTTGCTAGTCCGATATCGCGCGCCAATTCTGTTGTTTCACCTTTCTCTGCGCACTTTATATATTTGTCTGCTACGTTCAAGTAATCATCAAATGTGCCCATGCCCTCGATGAGCGGCGCTAAATCTATCGCGACATGCCCTGTAGAAAAGCGCTCCCAGTCGAACAGCACCAGCTCGCCATTTTGGCGCTGTCCCCAGTTTCCTGCATTGGTGTCTCCGGAGATCAAGTTCTGCCCATCGAAAAGGTGCGCCGATCGTTGTTGTAGCTGGTGGAAGAACTGTTCTGTCTCTGAGCCCAGTTTAAGCGTTGCGAGTGCTTGTTGAGTCGCTTGTGGTGTCCACTGGTGGCGGTGATAAACACCATCTGATGTTGGTGGAAGTCGGTGCAGTTTGACGAGTTGTTCAATGACTCGATCATCTTCAAGTAAGAATGCTTGCTCGACTGCGTGGGGAACGTATTCAATGTACAGAACGTTTTTCTGGTCGTCGAGTTGAATCAAGCGCGGTACGTGTATTCCAAGCGCGTTAAACTGCTCGGCATAGCGTTGATAAAACGCCACTTCTATTTGAGTAGGGTTACGTTTTTCTATTACTTGGACGCCATCTTTTTCGATGAGAAAAACTTTGGCACTGCCCATTTGGTTGAGTTCTTGTTGCGACACCGGACTTCCTGTCTTCATGTAGAGAGAGCTCACCTTAATCGCTGCACTCACGTTTTCCAATAGCCACGACAAAGTGCCTCAAAAATATTAAATGCAACTGTTTAAATATGATTTTGCTGTGAGTGTCTAAATTTTACACAGTCTCGCCTGTACTCCGATAAATTCGTTCTACGCTTACTATTCGTCTTAATAAAGGAGAACCAAAATGGCTGTAATGAAGCAGGATATTCCAAATCGTGTAACGGTTTACCATGACAATATCGATCAAGAACAAGAGCTGAAAAATGCGATGCTGCCAGAGAAACCGCGCTACTTTAACGGTGCTCCGACTTACAAAGCGAACAGCATCGAAGAGTTTGAAAGCAAAATCAGTCAGATAGGTTTGTCTCTCGATAAATAATTTTTCTTTTACCTAAAAGCGCCCTCAAAATGAGGGCGCTTTTTTGTTTATGTGATTGATTTGAATCGTAGGGAATTAACCTTGTTGTGCACTGCCTTGGCAGACCTGTTTTTGCACTGCTGGTGGCGCGGGCTCGTAATGGCTTAAAGTCATACTAAAACTGCCTTCACCACCCGTGATAGCTCGTAATCGACGAGCGTAATCTTGCAGCTCGTTTACTGGTGACTTGGCTCTGAGTAAGGTGAAGCTACTGTCGATTGGCTCGGTGCCTTCGATTAAGCCTCGGTTTCCAGATAAATCTCCAGAAACATCGCCAACGTTCGCGGTTGGGATGTGCAGTTCCATCTGGACAATGGGTTCTAGCACAATAGGATCTGCGTTGTTAATCGCATCTAAAAAGGCTTTCTTACCTGCGATGACAAACGCTATTTCTTTCGAATCGACGGAGTGATATTTACCGTCATAAACGGTGACTTCCACATCCTTAATTGGGTTGCCAGAAATCGCGCCTTCCTCTAACGCTTGCAAAATACCTTTTTCAACAGCAGGAATGAGCGCGGTTGGAATGGCGCCACCCACCACTTTGTTGATGAACTTAAATCCGGCACCACGTTCGAGTGGACGAACCTTCAATTGCACTTCACCAAATTGGCCTGCACCGCCACTTTGTTTTTTGTGTCGATAATGCCCTTCGGCAGGTTTGGTGATGGTTTCAAAGTATTCGACGCTTGGTTGGCAGGTTTCGACGTCCAGTTTGTACACGTTCGCCATCTTTTCTAATGCGACTTTGAGGTGAAACTCCCCTTGGCCGCTGATGATGGTTTCGTTGGTGCGAGCGCGATGTTCGATGCGCAGAGAAGGATCTTCACTGGCAATTTTATTCAGCACATCTCCTAATTTTTGCTCATCTCCACGCTTAAGAGGCTTCAAGCACAAAGAATACATGGGGTCAGGAAGATCCAACGTTTTGAGTTGAACACCATCTTCTTCGTGAGAGTCATGAACGATTGAATCGAATTCGAGATCATCCACTTTGGCTAAAACGCAGAAGTCGCCTGTAAGCGCGCGAGGGATCTCGGTTCTATCTTTGCCCTGCAGTTGATATAAGTGCCCAACCTTGAATGCCTTGTTGCTTTCGCCAATATAAAGCTGGCTGCCCGCATTGATTTCACCCTGATATACACGTAAGTAGGCAAGTTTTCCCATATATGGGTCGACGCTGACTTTGTACACGTGTGCGACGGTGTGCTCTAAGGTTTCGCAATTTACTTTGATTTTTTTGCCGTTCTTTTCCAGTTGAGGAGGGTTACCCTCGTTTGGCATGGGCATGATCTCCGCCAAGGTGCGTAGCAGCAGCTCGACGCCCGCACCGGTTTGTGCTGAGACAAAACAGACAGGAATCACATGTCCAGTTCTCAGTGCTTCTTCAAACGGATCATGCAGTTGCTCTGCGGTGAGTTCGGAGCCTTGTTCCAGATACAGTTCCATTAGTTCTTCATCGACTTCGATAACTTGGTCAATTAAGGTCTCATGAGCTTCATCTACCGTTGCAAGTAAGGTTTCTCGTCCCAATTCTGGTTCGAAATAGCAGTCAACTACAGATTCTCCGTCAGTCGAAGGTAAGTTGATCGGCAAGCAGTGGTCACCAAAATGCTCAACGATGTTCTCCATCAATCTCTCTAACTGATTACCGTGGTTATCGAGCTTATTGATGATGATCATCTGACATTTTTGCTGCTCTTTTGCAAAGGTGAATAGGCGATCGGAAGTTTGGTTTAGTGGTGTTTGAGGGTCGATGACAAGGGCGGATGTTTCAACGGCAGGAAAAACGCTGATAGTACGGCCAAGTAACTCGTTTTGTCCCGGAGTGTCGATGATATTGAGCCGGTGTTTATTCCAGCGCAGTGCGACTGGCGTTGCTTCAATACTGTGTTGATATTGGATGGATTGAGGGTCGAAGTCGGTAACAGTATCGCCTTTTTCTACGCTGCCTAAATGGTGGGTGGCATCGCAGGTGAAGAGCAGTTTTTCTATCAGTGTGGTTTTACCGGTCCCGGTTTGACCGACAAAAGCGATATTGCGTATTTTATTGATAGGCATAGAGCCTCCTTGCAAGATGGCGTGAAAAACCTACGAATTACTAGGAAGTGGGTTGTTATAGAAACCCACGCACTGCATTGGAGTAGGGCGGGATTACCGCCTATTCGTTTTCCACGTCATTTTCCGGATGACTCGATGCATAAGATCACCTTCTTGGACTACTGGAATCTTAGCATGCCTCAATAACCATATAATTTATGTGACTTATTTCATGATGGGGCTGATTGTTTTTTTTATCGAGATCATAAACTCAGAGGTTCTGACTTTTGGAGTAAAACCTCTGGATTGTTTAGGCTATTTGGAAAGAACGATTTCGCCGTCGCGATAAACCAAGCTTGGCGTTACATCTTGTCCTAGTAACACCGGGCCATCAAGATCGACAACGCTCGCCTGAGCAGCAATGGGTAACGCGGCTCGCATCGCCAGCGACGTCCCCAACATACAACCGGACATGAGGCTAAAACCGAGTTTTTGGGCGTCGTCGGCTAATAATAGTGCTTCAGTGAGCCCGCCAGTTTTATCTAGCTTAATGTTCACCATCTCGTATTTGCCAAGCAGTTGATGCAATTGCTCTCTGGTGTGACAACTCTCATCGGCGCAAAGTGGAATGGGGTGTGGAATGCTGGCGAGTACGTCGTCGCAGTCTTGTGACAACGGTTGCTCGATCATGGTGATATTAAACGGTTCGAGTTGAGCAAATACCGTCGCGAGGTCGAGGTTTTGCCACGCTTCATTCGCATCTAAGACAATTTGTGCGTGCGGCGCGGCATCGCGTACTGCTGCAACGCGCTCAATCACGTTTTCACCATCCAGTTTTACCTTTAGCAGTTTTGCGCCTTGGCTAAGGTAAGCTTGTGCCTGTTTTGCCATCGCTTGCGGCGTGTCGATAGAAACCGTCATCGCCGTCACAATCGCCTCGGGTAACGTAAAGAGGTCGTGAACCTGCTGCTTTTGGCTCAAAAGCGCGTGAAGATGCCAAAGGGCGCAATCCAATGCATTTCTTGCCGCCCCTGCGGGTAATAACGATTGAAGCTGGCTTTTGAGAACCATGACATCAGCTTCGCCTTTGGCATACAAACTTTGCAGTTCATGCGCGGCGTGAGAAATCGCCTTAATCACCGATTCAACCGATTCACCATAACGAGGGTATGGCGTGCATTCACCTTGGGCGGTCATGCCTCGATGTTCAATTGTCACGCGGACTACGTGGCACTCTGTCCGACTGCCGCGAGAGATGCGAAATGGTGTCGCCATGGCAATCGTGACAGGTTCTACATGAATTTTCATCTCACTAGTTTTCCCTAAACCGCAGTTATTTTCTAAACCGTAAATGTTTCTTAAATCGTAAGGAGCCTATCTGCAACCGCATCAACGCCAAAACGTACAGGGTCGGTGACGGGCACTTGGTATTTGTCGCTCCAATCCTGGCATAACTGGGCTGCATCTTCTTCGCTGACCGCCGAAGTGTTCAAGCAAATACCCACTAATTGAGCGTTTGGATTTGTTAGGCGAGCAGCGGCCAGATTCGCTTCTATCGTTTGTTCAATGGTTGGCAAGCTCGCATGTGGTAAGTTGCGGATGTGCGGGCGACCAATCTCATGGCACAGTATCAGAGCGTCAGCTTGTGCGCCGTGAAGTAAGCCCAAACTTACGCCAGCAAACGAAGGGTTAAACAATGAACCTTGCCCTTCGATGATGTCCCAATCGTGATCGGTGAACTCAGGGCTGATCGCTTCTACTGCGCCGGAGATAAAATCGGCAACTACGGCATCAATCGAAATGCCACTGCCTGCGATGAGAATTCCGGTTTGACCCGTTGCTTTGAACTCTGCACGACAGTTTTTACGCTTCAATGCATACTCAATGGCAAGGGCAGAGTACATTTTGCCAACGGAGCAATCTGTTCCTACAGTAAGTACTCGCTTGCCTGCACGAGCTTTGCCATTGCCGACCTTGAGCGGGGCATCATAATGGCGAACATCATACAGTTTGGTTAATCCGCGTTGTTCTAGATCGGCAAGAGGAGAAAATTCCGCCAAACGTTGATGCATGCCCGATGCAATTTCAAATCCCATCTCTGCCGCTTCAAGTAAGGTTGCTTGCCAAGCTTCGGGAATGACGCCTCCTGGATTTGCCGTGCCGAGCACCAGCGTTTTTGCTCCTTGCTGCTGCGCTTGTTGTATTGTCATGTCGGTTAAACCAAGCGATACGGTTTCTGGCGTCAGGCGGATTTGGCCAAGGCAAATCTCAGGTCGCCATTGGTAAATGCCACGCGCGGTTTTTGCTGCAAGTGGATCGGTTACATCGCCAAGAAAAAGTAGGTAAGGTTGAGCAATTTGCATGATGGTTCCCTTCGTCATCGTTATTGCTCATTAATTTAGCCAGACTGATTTAGGAAACCGAATGCTTATTTGTTAGGCAGGTATAACTTCAGGTTATACCTTTAAACCATCTGTTGTTTTAGAGCGGTGATAAATTGCTTTGTCGCAATGGATTGAGGTGTGTGCTCTGCGAATAAAATAGAGACAGAGAAGGACATATTTGGCTCCAAAGCATGCACGGAAACGGCATTATCTTGGCGATATTGTTTTGCAGTCCAAGGGTCTACAATCGCGAATCCTGCTTCGTTTTTCACCAGTTCAGCCGCCGCGGAGTAGCTGCGGACGGTAATGGCATGTTGATAATGCTCGTCACGCGCTGACAAGGTTTGATGTAACAGCAAGCCCAGAGGGTCTCGGCTATCTAAACCGATAATGGGTAAATCGTGACTGATGAGTTCTTCTAAAATGACGGTTTTTTCTGCGGGTATCGCTGCGCTTTTAGGAGCGATCAGTGCTAAGTTTTCTTTCAATAACACGTGCCCCATGATCGCTGGTGGTGTTTCTTCACCGAACGCAATGGCGACATCCAGTTCATGTTTCAGTAATCCTGAGCACAGCTCATCGCGATTGGCCGTTAATAGCTCAAAGGAGATGCCGTGCTCTTTCGACAACAACGCGACAGTCGGCGCTAACAAGTGCGCGGCCAAAACAGGCGGGGCACCGACTCGTAAATGTTGAGTTCCCTGTTTGACTTTGTTGGTCAGAGAGCGAAATTGTCCGAGTTGTTGATAGACTTTTTCAGCCTCTGGCAATAAGGCTTTGGCTTCTTGAGTGGGAACGAGGCGACCTTTTACACGCTCAAATAAAGCGAAGCTCAGTTGTTGTTCTGTATGGGCGAGAACTCGAGTGACATTAGGTTGGGAAACGTGCAGTAAGCGAGCCGCGCCTGACACCGTTCCTGCTTGCATAATGGCGTAAAAGACTTCTAATTGCCTTAAGTTCACTGCGATTTCCCCCTGCTCATGTTGGTCACCTCAGAATACCCAACCTTGCTGATAAGCGATAGAGGCAAAAGTGCTGGCGTAAAAAATAGGAAGACGATGTTGGTTGCCTTCTTATCTCGCTTTTTCAATTTCTCAACTTCTCAACTTCTCAACTTCTATGCTTCACTTTGCTGCTGCATGAAGGGGCAGGTCGTTAAACGGCTCGACGTCTCGGCTGAGTAATCCCATCAAAACCACTGCTAACACCATGACAACAGCTGCTATTGCAAAACCGTATTGTGTTAGCTCGTAATGACTTAACATCGCGATTAACACGTAACTGAGAGATTGAATGGTGGTGGCAAACATGCTGATGCCGCCATCGACGCGACCTCGTTGATGAACCGCTACGGTATGATGCATCCAGTTGACTCTCGCAATGCGATTTAGCGCGTTAAATACGCCAAACAGCGCCGTAAACAATAAGATGGTCAGCGGGCTCATCGCAAAACTCATACCGATAAGCGCAAAAGAGACCATAACCATCGAAGCGAACATAATGTGGCTATGGGAGGCACGGCTTAGCACTTTGGTGACAATAAAGCCGGTTAGCAACGAGCCGAGGCCAAAACTGATGTTGAACCCTGCAAACCAATCGCCAGAGATGCCTTGTTCAGAAAACCAAATCGGCACCAGTTTGCTCAAATACGTCAATGCAGGATAAGAGAGGCAAGAGAGCAGAATAAAGCCATAAAATCGAGGTTCGAGACGGAATATTTGTTTGCTCTCTTTGAGTTGCGCGATGAAAGCAACGGATTTTGATGCCCTTAATTGTTGGGTATAAGGCGTTAGAATATAGAACATCGCTGCTAACGCAGAGGCGCTGGCCGCAAACAAAGCAAACTCTTTCATACCCCACATTTCAAGCAAAACAATACCCAACGCGCCAGCTCCGAGGGTTGTGGATTGCATTACAATTTCTTGCTGACCCGAAATTTTCGCATACTCATGGTGCTGATAATTTTCTTGGGTGAAGGCGTTGTTGGTCGTCCATGCAAAATTACTCGAAACCCAATACACCAATTGTGCAAAAGCCAGTAACCAGTGTGACTCAAACCCTAACCAATAAGCAATGAACACCACCAAAGCCATACCCGATTGAATCCATTGATTGAGCACGAGTAGTACTTTGCGTGAATGTCGGTCAATTAAAGTGGAAAAGAAAGGCGTTGCTAGAAAAGAAATCGCGGTGCAGCTCAGAGAAACTAAAGCGACGAATGTACCCATGTTAGGTTCGGAAAGCATGACCCATGGCAGCGCCATCATGAATAAGCCAGAGGAGATACTGTCGAAGAAGCGGCCAGCTAAGTACGGCTGAGTTTTATTTTTCATTATGTTTGCCTCTAACTCCCGATGGATTTCAAAAGGTTGATGTCCAACTGTCTTGTGTTTAACAACCAAGTCGTTCGCGCTGAACACATTATCTTGAGATCGCCGGGGTTTAGCGTTAATTAAGATGGTGCAACTTTAAAACCTCAAGTAAACTTGAGGTAAAGCATTTTTTTAACAAAATTGATACACAGGGAGTCAAGGATGGAAATCAGCGTAGGAGAAGTGGCAAAACGTTCTGGAGTGAAAGTATCTGCCCTACATTTTTACGAGCAAAAAGGACTGATTTCGAGTTGGAGAAATCAAGGTAATCAGCGTCGCTACCATCGCAGTGTGTTGCGCCGTGTTGCGGTGATCAAAGCAGCGCAGCAAGTTGGGTTGTCGTTAGAAGAAATTAAACATGCGTTAGATGAACTGCCGAAACACCAAGCCCCTAACAAAGCGCAATGGGAAGAAATGGCAAGCCATTGGCATGAACAGTTAGAACAAAAGATTCAAAAACTTAAAGCGTTGCAAAACGATTTAGGCGGATGCATTGGCTACGGGTGCTTGTCGTTAGAAACCTGCGCACTGCGAAACCCAGAAGATGTATTAGGGAAAGACCACTCGGGGTCGAACTTAACGTTAGAAGAAGAGTAGCGATTATCTCTATTCTTTGTCGAAACTGTCGACTACGATCGCGCCCATCGAAGCAGGCATTGTGATGACGATAACGCGCTTTATCGCAACCAAAGGCTCATTCATGAGTGGCAGCTTATCAAGACAGAAAAGAACTAACGCTACCACAACGGCCGCAATGAGGTACGCGATAACCACACGAAAAATAAAGATGGATACGCGATTCTTGATGTGGCTTTGAAACACGCTTTGATACGCGAAAAAACTGAGGAAAATGACAGAAAGACTTAACAGCATGAGCAAGTTTGCCATTGGTAGGCTCTCACCCAATCGCCACGCCTCCTCCGAAAATGAGATCGGGACTGCTAGGGCAAAAGCACCAACCAATACTTGGCTAGCGTCTTCTAGATTAAAGTGGCTGCTCATGCTGTTTATTCCATTATTCGCTTGCTAGATGTAAGAGCTTTTCAAAACGCTCATTACCGTGCAGCAATTCGAGGTCTCGTTCTTCTGCAAGTAAATCACGAATGGATGGGCTGTATTCAATTGCGCGTTCCAAGTCTTCAATAGCTTGCTCTTCGATACCAAGGCGAGAGTATGCACACGCGCGTTGATACAGTGCAGGGCCGTTGGTGTAATCGACTTCAAGTACGCGGTTACAAATGCTAAGTGCCCAATGGTATTCGTTGATTTCCATCGCTGCGTCGGCTTTGTAAGTCAACGCTTCTAAATCACCTGGACGAATTAATAAGATTTCATCATAGATTTCAATACGTTGTTCTGGAGTTTGAGAGCTTTGTGCACGTAGCCATAAGTTATGGATCTCGTTGATTTTCTCAATCTCTTTGTTGTTTTCACTGATAATGCGAGTTTTGCGTTTTAAATCTCGCTCAAGGGCGACAAACTTTTTCTCGTATTCTTGGGCGATCTTCTCCAATCGTTTATCAGCCATCTCTTTGGTGTTGTGTTTAAACTCGCGCAGAGATTGCCATCCGACAAAGGCAATCAGCGATGCGACACCAGCAATGATGTAGAAGAAGTATGTAACGGTCACGTTGGCATAGTTCAACGATTTATCTGCGACCGTTAGCTCGCGATCGGTGATCTCTGTGATCATTCGCTTTTCTAGGCTTTGATAGTCCTGACGTAGCGCTTTTAGTTCATCTAAAATATAGCGTTCCATTAATGGTCTATCTAACAGATCCGATTCTGAATACTTTTCCTCCGATGCCATTGTTGGCAAGGCAAGTATCAGCGAGAAAAAAATACCAATAAATAAGCGCATATAACGTCCTTTCACGAGAAGAGTACAGATAGACCATGCAACAATAGCAAATAGCACAAACGTTTAGCAAAGTTATTACAAAAGAAATAACAGTCGTCTACGTAGAAGTCATATTCTTGTTGTTTTTCAGTTTGTTCCTGGTGGTTATTTGTTGTGATATCTTTTATCCTCCTTGCGAATTTATGATTAATGGAGTGAGCATGGACGCGCGAGCTAAGGATTACTTAGAACAATTCCTAGAATTATTATCACCAGAACAAAGGGAAGCTGTACCATCAGTCAGTGCTGACTATTATTGTGCCGACGAATACAACGCGAATGTATGCGCAGATTTGGTTCGTATTGGACAGAAAACTGCATCGTGCAGTTTGGAGCTTTGGTATCGAGAACATGGTGAAATCATGCCCCAAGTCGGTCATTTACAAGTAGTGACGAATTGGGATGGGGACCCAGTTTGCGTGATACGAATTACTGACGTAAGTACATGCAAATATGAGGATGTAACCGCAGAGTTTGCCTTCGCAGAAGGCGAAGGTGATAGAACCTTAAACTGGTGGCGTGATGCTCATACTGCATTTTTTAGAGCTGAATGCGATGAGTTGAACATCGATTGGCATGAGAAACGTACGCTGGTTTTAGAGCGTTTTGAAGTGGTGTATCCCGTCAATTAATCTCTGATAGCAGCACTGATTTGAAGTGCTGCTTTCTTTACTGAGAGACCATTTTTAGCGCTTTCGAGCGGTCACACTAAACATGTGCCAATGTTTTTGGCTTCCGACTACAGTGGTCCCGTCTTCATCTCTTTCATGCAATGAAATGAGGTCGTAACCTTCGAATAAGCTTTCCACTTCCTTTTTTGTTAATGCGGTAATGTTTGGGTGCATTTCGAAGGTAACCCAGGAGTCTTTCACTCCCAAGAAATCACCGGAGAAGATACCGCCCGGTTGTAATGCGCTGTCTATTTTTGTCCAGACTTGTTTGAAGCCTTTGTCAGGGCAAAAGAACAAACTGGCATTTGCGATAACCAAGCTGCACTGAGGATAATTAAACTCAGTAAAACAGCACTGCGAAACTGAAAATCGCTTATTACCTTCAAAGCGTGTTAAACAAGTTTTTACTGCATCTTCATTGCTATCACATGCGTGAACCTTAAATCCCTGTTCGAGGAGAAAGTGACTGTCTCGACCTATTCCGCAGCCAATATCAAGAGCGACTTTGCCTTCTATCTTAAGTAGGTTCAGGGCATTTTCCACGTTTGGGCGGTGAGGTTGGCTTAAAATCTTCTGATAGTATTCATTCCATTGCGCTGGCATTGAACTTCCTTATGTTGGTTGTGTCCCCTGCCCAAAACTAGCGTCCATTTTGTTTTGCTTGACTGGGGAGATTTGCAGTATTGGCAACTGTTATAGCTGATCTTCAATCGGTAATATTCCGGAGAACCAAGCGCCCATTTTTCGCCATACTCCTGCTTCTGGTTCGGAGTCGTATTCTTCGCCTGTTTTTACGTCGATCCAGACAATGTCCCCGTCGCGCAGAGTTAAGGCGTAGGCGTTACTCGACAGTTGATTCGGCAGTTGTTCTAGAAACATTTGCACATATTCTGGCTGTTCGATAACAACGGCCATTTCGGTATTCAAAGCTGCCGAACGTGGGTCCCAGTTCATTGAACCAACGAAAAGTGTTTTGTTATCAATCGTCATTGCTTTAGCGTGTAAACTTGCTCTGCTACTCCCCGTGAGGCTCCACTTACTTTTGAGTTTTGCGCTCGCTTTTACTTCCCAAAGCTTGATTCCAGCTTCGAGTAGATCTTTTCGATATTTTGCGTACCAACCATGCACGGCAAACACATCGTTAGACGCGAGGCTATTGGTCACAATCGTGATATCAACGCCTCGCTTGGCCGCGTTACTTAATGCTTGAGTACCTACTTTAGTAGGAACGAAATAAGGAGAAATGAGCACAAATGAATCCTCAACACTTTTAACCAGTTCCGACAAATTATCAATAAGTTGGCTCTCTCGGGTTGCGACTTTATCGGGCAGATCAAACCATACTTTCGCTTCTCCCCAGTAGAGCTTGAGTTTGCCTTGTTTTAGATCTTGGTACATATCCAGTTGTGTGAAGTCATAGCGGCCGGTTGAAAACTTTTCCTCTAACCGGAGTTTATTGACCTGCTTTTGAATCGCTTGGTCGGTAATTTGCTGTGAATTCGGTGTAATCCATTCCATTGGTATCGCATAGGCGCTATTCCAGTAGAGGTCGAACTGATCGGCAGTTTGTTGTACCGCCTCACCATAGAGCAGAAGATCAAAATCACCAAACTCAACTTGCGATTCAAAAGAGAAGTATTCATTGCCGATATTTCTACCTCCGACAATGGCGGAAACACTGTCTGCAATCAGAGACTTATTGTGCATACGACGATTAAGACGTTCAAAATCGCTAGCAAGAGCGAACCAACGGGAGTCGCGATACTGATGCGGGTTAAATAAGCGGATTTCTATATTAGGATGTGCATTGAGGGCAGCCATCACATCGTCGTTTCGCTTTTGCATATCGTCAAGCAACAGCCTTACTCGAACACCACGCTTTGCCGCTTCATACAAGCGCCACGTTATTAGCTGACTCGTTTCGTCACCACGGTAAATATAGTATTGAAGATCAAGGCTTTTCTGGGCGGACTCGATCAAAGAGGTTCGAGCAAGAAGGGCATCGTGTCCCTGATTTAACGGTGCAAAGCCAGTTATGGACTTAGGGTCTCTCCCGTAAGCTTCAAAGTACTGCGCAAGAACAGAATCCTTTTGATAACCGAGCTGAAAGCTGGTGGACTTTTCACTGGCGTCATTCAACGATACGGATGAGCATGCCGATAAAATAGTGAGCAGCGAGGGGAAGAGCAACTTGGCGAGTGTTTGTAACAAAGCACATTTCCTTGTCTTACAGAGTGTTACCTACTCCAAATTATAGACTTAAGCTGACGCCACATGCACCCAGAACCGTTTGATAACGAGCGATTAATCAATGAATTGCCATAGAGCCTGCACTAAGTTCAACTTTTAGAGCGCAGATAATCATTTATTTTAATTATCATTATGGCCGTATTGGTCATAATCACTAATATCTGGTGATTATGACCAATAGCACACTGGATAAAATAATGATTTTTATATAACCATATGATTTTTAATAAATAAATGCTTGGCATGTCATTTGCTGTTTAGAACAAAAGTTAAGTCAGAGCAACTTGCGCAGTTGGTTAATTTTTTGTTAATTTTATTAACTTTGAATTGGCAATAACTATCTAGTTCGCTGCTTAAAAGACTAGGCAAGCGCCGCTTTGATGTTTATTCAAATTCAATTCTCTCATCACCATGCTTACCGGGAGCAATGGACTGAATAAAAGTGTGGTGTTGAAAACAACAATAAAAAAGGATTTTCGATGTTAGCAAAACCCATATTACGTTGGCTTTTACCCTTCGTCGTCGTTGGAGGCTCTTATGCAGGATATGCTGCAATTGCCGCAACTGCGCCGGAAAAAGAGTCAACCAAAGATGCAATTACAGAACCTACTGTTCAGGCTTCTTCTCTTTTTCCTACTGATCACAAAGTGGTGATTACCAGTCACGGTGAATTAGTCCCTTTTGAAAAAACACACCTTTCCGCGCAAGTCAGTGGTGAAGTGATAAGTTGGCACCCGAATTTTGTAACGGGTGGCATCGTGAAACGAGGAGAGGTTCTTTTCACAATTGAAAGCGACAACTATGAAGCGTCGGTTTTACAAGCTGAAGCCGATTTAGCTAGTGCACGCGCAAACTTGATTGAGGAACAAGCGAAAGCCGAAGTGGCAAAACGTCAGGCAAAGAGACTGAGCGATAAGCAAGTGACGGATCTGTATTTACGCAAGCCTCACGTTTTGAGCGCACAAGCGCAAGTAAAGTCGGCTCAAGCGGCACTCAAACGAGCAAAAAGAGAGTTAGAAAATTGCAAAGTCGTTGCACCTTACGATGCGCTGGTTGTTGAGCGTGATATTGGTGTTGGTCAATTTGTTACATCTGGTTCTCGAGTTGCCACATTAAACAACATCGAAGTGGCAGAGGTGCACGTACCGATTGCCGGTTTTGATAGTGCATTTTTACCCGAATCCATTGGTGAACTCACTGCGACAGTGACGCAGCAAGGTGTGTTTTCTACCACTAGAGAAGGTCGAGTAGTTCGTGATCTAGGCATGATTGATAGCGCTACCCGAATGATTAACATGGTCATTCAAATCGCGGACCCATACGGTGTCGATAACCAGCAGCCTCCAATTAAATTCGGCTCCTACGTTGAAGTGAGCTTCACTGGTAAGGAACTTAAGCATATCTACCGCTTGCCACAGGAATTAGTAAAAAATCGTACCGTGTGGGTAGTGAATGGCGATAATCAACTTCAACCCAGAACTGTCACGGTTTTGAGAGCAGAAGGTGAGTTTTTGTTGGTGGGCGAAGGTTTAGAGCAAAGTGATAAGTTGGTACTGACCTTGCCCGAGTACCCTCAAAAAGGCATGGCGGTACAAATCGCAAAAAAGAGTGACGACTCCGAAACCGTCGTACAGTAAGTAGGAGTATGTCATGGAAGATACTAAACAAAAGGGCTTAATTGCCTATTTTGCGAATAACCCCGTCGCTGCCAACCTTTTGATGGTGTTCATCATTATCATGGGTGTGGTGAGCTTTCTCTTTATTCAAAGGCAGATGTTTCCGAATATTGAGGTGAACTACATTGATGTTCGTGCGACTTATCCTGGCGCTTCTCCTCAAGAGATAGAAGAGAGTATTCTCGTTAAGGTCGAGGAATCGATTAAAGACGTCACCGGGATTAAAAAAGCAGTCTCAACGGCCTCTAGAGGTAGCGCGTATGTTTCCATCGAGGTAGACGTTAATGCCGATATCAAGCGTGTCTTAGATGATGTAAACCAACGTATTGATACCTTATCTAACTTACCAGCGGGTATGGAACCAATCAATGTCTACCAAGTTGAATGGCGCCAAGATGTAATCGAAATGGGGTTAGTTGGGGACCGACCGCTCGAGGAGCTTAAACCGCTTGCTAAGCAAATCGAAGATGAATTACTTCAGTTAGAAAACGTCATGCTGGTGTATCTGAGTGCGCCAGAAGAAGAAATAGCGATTGAAGTTGACCCACTTGTTCTTCGTAAATACGACCTTACGTTGAGCGATATCAGCAGCGCGATCAGCCGTTATTCAGCTAACTTTTCTGCGGGCGAAGTAAAAACAAACTCAGGGATGATTGCAGTAAGGATTGAAAACCAATACTACCGTGGTGATGAGTTTAGAAATATTCCTGTAAAGCTTGGCGCAAATGGTGCGAAGGTTTTACTGCAAGATATCGCCACGATCAAAGATGGCTTTACGGAAGAAGAGCGCTATTTTGAATACTCAGGGCAAAATGCGATCTACATGTCTGTTGAAGCAACTCGTGATCAGAACATTATCCCTGTTGCACAGTCCGTTCGTAATTATATTGAAGCAAAAAACAAGACATTGCCGCAGGATGTTAAGCTCAAAGTCTTAGTTGATACGACTTATTATTTAAATGGGCGTCTCGACATGATGTTGAAAAACTTGCTGCAAGGCGCTGCATTAGTCGCGATTATGCTGACCATTTTCCTACGTTTCCGCTTGGCTATGTGGGTAATGATTGGGCTACCTGTCTGTTTCCTCGGTGCTGTAATGATGATGCCAGCTTTGGGTATTACAGTGAACATCGTCTCGCTGTTTGCTTTCATCATGGTGCTCGGAATTGTGGTGGATGACGCCATCGTCATGGGAGAAAGTGCGTACAGTGAAATCGAAGAAAAGGGCGGCGGTGTCGAGAACGTGGTACGCGGTGTCAAACGTGTTGCTACGCCAGCGACATTTGGTGTTCTGACAACGATTGCTGTATTCGCACCATTCTTGCTTTCGAGTGGTATTGATAGCGCTTTCTTTTACGGCATTGCTGGTGTCGTGATTCTGTGTTTGATCTTCAGTTTGATTGAATCAAAGTTGATCCTACCAGCGCACTTGGCGCATACCCATTTTAAGCCAGTTAAACCAGGTGGCTGGCGTGACCGATTTAACCAACGTTTTTTTGGTTTTGTAAATGGTCCATATCGTAACTTTGTAACAACATGCACCCATTGGCGCTGGACAGTGTTTGCGGTGTTCTGTGGTTTACTGCTGATCAGCGCGGCTTTGATCAACGCGAATTATGTTCGGGTGATCCCTAACCCTAAAGTGCCGACTGACTATCCTGCGATCACTATTGAAATGAATGATACCGTTTCAAGTGAGCAGACAATCAGTGCACTCAAGACTATTGAACGTGTCATGCAAAAGATCGAATCTGAGACCATTGCAGAACATGGTCAAGGAATGATTCGTGATGTGCTGTCTTACAACAGAAGCCGCACCGAAGGTCGTGTATTAGTACCTCTGGTTGATGAAGAGTTACGCCCGTTCAATACATTTGAACTGGCTCGACGTTGGCGTGAAGCTATGCCTGTTATTCCCGGTATGAAGAGCATCAAAATCCGTGAGCAGAGTGCGGGTGGTGGTGACAGAGATGAGTTTGGCTACTTGTTGTTTGGCTCTAACATCAATGAGCTCAACGAGGCTGGGCGTTACTTGATAGAGCGTTTACAGCAGGAAGAAGGGTTATATGATATTTCATCTTCTATTGATTCTGGAAGCAAAGAAGTACTCCTGTCTCTTGCGCCTGTAGCGCACGATCTCGGTCTGGATCTCACCATGATCGCAGAGCAAGTTGGTGGCAGCTTTTATGGTGGCGAAGCACAGCGCATTATTCGTGATGGTGAAGAAATTAAAGTTATGGTGCGTTACCCGCAACTGACGCGTGAAGCATTCTCATCATTGCGTTACGCTGTGATTACCACACCAGCAGGTAAGAAGGTCATGCTAGGTGATGTGGTGAAGATCAACGAGCAGCCGGGCGTGAGTAGCATTCGACGTGAAGGCGGGTATCAAACCGTTTATGTCTATGGTTCGATAGACGAAGAATTGGTTGAACCTCAAGAAATCGTAAAGGTCATTGACGACAATATCTTACCGGATATGAAGCAAGCGTTCTCGAGTGTGAAAACAGAATTGGGTGGTGATATTGAAGAGCAGGCTGCGCAGCGTAATGAACAGATTTTGTTCTTTATTGCAGGCATGATCATCGTCTACATCTTGTTAGCTGTACCGTTAAAAAGTTATACCCAACCTTTGATTGTAATGTCCGTCATTCCGTTTAGTCTGACGGGGGCGATTTGGGGCCATTTCTGGCTAGGTTTAGACATCAGTATGATGTCGACATTTGGTTTGATCGCCGCTGCTGGCGTGGTTATCAACGACTCTCTGGTTATGACAGATTACGTAAACCAAGTGAGAGAAAAGGGTATGAACATCAAACAAGCGGTTGTTGAGGCGGGTTGTGCTCGTTTTCGAGCTATCACTCTCACCTCAATAACGACGTTTGCGGGTGTATTGCCGATAATGTTTGAAACGAGTTTGCAGGCGCGTTTTGTCATACCGATGGCTGTCGCTTTGGGCTTTGCGGTGTTGTACGCAACGGTTCTGACTTTAGTGTTGGTGCCTTGTTTGTATTTAATGCTTGAAGATATTAAAAATATTTTCAGATCGATTAAGAGGTTTATCCATCGTTTGATTAATCGTTTCAGAAAGTCGCCAGTGACGTCGAGCGTTGAAGCAAGCGTATCGAGTTAACAAGCTTGATGTTAACGATTAGGAGCAGCCTTCGGGCTGCTTTTTTGTTTCCGCATTTTGATTCAAAGTGATTTTTTAGTGGGCAGTTACGTAATTATCTGATGAGAAAACTGCCTGACAAAGCATTTATAATATGTATGTTTCTAATGTTTTAAATTCGCATGGTTAATTTGACACTTGGTTAGCGAAATTTACCAGACGAAGATAACGTTGAATATGAGGTTTTATTTAAGCTTTTGAAAAATAACAAAATAAAAGTTGGCATCGTATGTGCAATATATGAATTGTAATTAAAATTAACTGCTAATCCTCAAGGAGCTTATTATGAAAAGCGTATTTCTATCTACTCTAAGTCTTATTGCTGTAATGTCATCACCAATCGCTGCTGCTAACACTTTAGACAAAGAGGAGTGGAGCTCAGATTTACGTCAGGACTTTTCTGAAATGAAACATGAAGCTATAGCAGATATTCAGCAAATGAACATGGATGCCATTCACGCACGTGATGAGCGTATCGTGAAAAACATTAAAGATGAGCAAGAACAGTTAGTAAAGGTAACGTGCCACAAAGAGAAAGCAAGCAAGTCATAAACGCCGATAAAAGAGACTAACAGACGAAAATGAATCCAATACGAGTTCGGTGTTAGTTAGCAGTAAGCACTGACCTTGTTGCTCTACTTGCCAGCTTTTTAAGGCTGGCTTTTTTGTTTCTCATTTCATGGGTGGAGATCAGATCCTCAAGCTTATTATCAATAGTTGGCGTGTTTGATGAGCTATTGCTGGATGGAGGGGATGTAACTTTCAAAAGTGTAGATTTCAGTAAAGTGGAGGTGATGTTAGATATTTAAAATTTTGAAAAGATCCGATCTCCTTTTTGACCTTCATAATACCTTAGTATGTGGCTTACCTTTACTTGAATTAGAACTCATATTTCAGGCGTTCGTTTAAAGGTATTGATGCATATTTGAAGAGTAAGAGATAGACATATGAGTTTTATTAAAATGTGTAAAGATGGTTTTAGAGGAAAGCCGGATTTCTCTGACTTATTACATAATGCGTTCCAGATAGATGACTTAGTGCTGTCATTTGAGTGTCCGAACAACATATATGAAGGACATGTATACCAGGATCTTGTTAATTTAGAACAGTTCGATGTTGAATCAAAAATAGAGAGGCATGAAAGGTTTGTAAAGTTAGCTACGGTATATTTTTTGTTTCAGAAGAAAATATTAAACCCTTTGCTTCCTATTAACAAACAAGGTGGATTATATATTAGGCTACGGGTTAAATCTACTGGAGAAGATATTGATAATATTAGTCAATTGTCCTCATTTTTAGAGAGAGAATATTATGATTTTTATCATGCCCCGGAGCAAAGTGAAGGCTCTATGAGGGGGTATCATACAGACTTGATGAAAGAATTGACTAAGCGTGCGAATAAACAATGGGGAGAAATTCCAGAAAGTGAAGACCGAAAAAGAGAAAAAGAAGAATATTTAATTAGAGGTTTCTTAAGTGGTTATCCACCAATAAAGTGTGAGATAGTTGAAGTTGGAAAAAACAAATACTCAAAATACTCAGAAGGTAATCTTAAGTATAAGAGTGAATTACGAAGAGTATACAATTTACCCATAAAAAATGAATTCTACCTGAGCATCGAGTTTTGGTATAAGTACGAATCGATGTTTGCTAAGCAGAAGTTTTTAGATTGGGTGAGAAGTGCGGATGAAACCTTTGAAAAAAAAGTATTGGAATTACTGGATTTGTCTCCGCTCATCGACTCGTATACAGCCAAAGCAGTAAAGGGGTTGAACGAAAAAACTAAGGCTGAGTAACACAGCGTCAGTGTCAAGAAAAGCTAGCAAAGTATGTAGCCATGAGAGAAAAATGAATCAAATTGGATGTCTATTTACCTTTGTACGCCATGGCGCATATAAAGCCAATGGATTTAGTATAGAGCTTATCACAAATATCAATACATATTTAAATAACAAGAGATATAAATATTAATTTTATCAAAATCTTTAAAGATGGGTTTAGAGGGAAACCAGATTTTGCACACTTGTTACATAATGTATTCCAGATAGATGACTTAGTACTATCATTTGAATGTCCGAACAATATATATGAAGGTCATGTATACCAAGATTTTATTGAATTACAACGATTCAATATTGATTCAAAAGTAGAGCGGCATGAAAAGTTTATAAACTTGGCCACGATTTATTTCTCTTTTCAAAATAGAATAATAAATCCACTATTACCAATCAATAAACAAGGTAGCTTATATATTCGGTTAAGGATTAAATCTTCAGATAAATATATTACTAGTGTTAATCAACTATCTTCATTTATAGAGAAAGAGTACGTGGATTTTTATCATGCTGTAGAGTCACCTGACGGCTCTCGAAAAGGTGATCATACAGAGTTGATGAATGATGCCATTGCGTACGCAAATCATCGTTGGGGAATGGACCCGATAAACGAAGAAAAAAAGAGAGCGAAAGAAGAGTTCCTTATAGGAGAGTTTCTTCGTGGTTACCCTCCAATCAAATGCCAAGATATCAAGATTGGTGAAAATACATTTTCAAAATATGTAGAAGGAAATTTGGAGTATAAAAAAGACTATCGAAGAGTGTACAATTTGCCTATCAAAAATGAGTTTTACTTTAGTATTGAATTTTTATATGAAATCGAGCCTATGTTTGCTCAAAAAAAGTTTTTAGATTGGGTAAGACACGCGGATGAAATCTTTGAAAAAAATGTTTTAGAGTTGCTAGCACTGTCTCCGCTTATTGATTCGCATACTACCTCCAAATCCGAAAGGTTGACAAAAAAAGTTGATCCAGAGCGTTCATACTTAACTTAAAGAAAAAAGCCCGCGAAGAATGCTTTCACGGGCGAAAAAAGGGCACCAAATTGGGTGTCTATTCATTTTGGAGGTGGTCGAACGTCCATATAAAACTGACAATAGGCTTGGTGAGAGGCTTACCACCAGCGCGACCAACGAGGCTAAAGTTAACATTGTTGTAATGATTGTTAAAATGTTAATTCTTCAATCAATGTTTTCATTATCGTGAGTTTAAATTGTGAATGTGTTGCCTACGTGTATTTTTACTCTGTGAAATTCCGTTTTTGACAATAAGACATATTATAAATCTTGTGTTGGTTATTTGATTTGGTTATATAAAACTCAACATACTTAATCCTTAACTGTTCATATTCACACTTAATGAGACACAATAACCCTCTGTTTGTTAAGTGATTGTGTGTTTTTTAACGTGTTGGTATTGAACAAAAAGCGACCTAAGCCGCTCTTGTTCATTTTGATAAGTTTACTTATCAGTCGTTTTAGATTTCTTCGTGCTTATGGACTAGGCCGAAGTCAGCTAAAATGGCATACGCAGCAGGGATCATAAACAACACCAGCAGAGTGGATGCGAAAATACCAAACACGATAGAGATAACCAGTGGTTGGATAACCTGTGCTTGCAAACTGGTTTCAGTCAGCAACGGAAGCAAACCTGCTGCAGTGGTCATTGATGTTAGGAATACTGCTCTAAAGCGTTCCCGACTGGCTTTGACTACCGAGTCATGCACATTATCCCCTTCATCCACATGATGGCGTATGTACTGAACTAACAGAATCGAGTCATTCACCACAATCCCTGCTAATGAGACGAAGCCCATCATACTTGGCATACTTAATGAGTGACCGAGTAGGATGTGTCCCCATACCACGCCAATAAAAGCGAGGGGAATCGCAAGCATGACGACGAATGGTTCCAAATAACTGCGGAATTGGTAACTCAGAATCGCAAACACGCCAAACAAACCAAGCAAGAAGCCTTTACCCATTGATGCGCCAGTTTCAGCGGTATCTTTGGCTTCGCCTTCAAAATCAAAGCGAAGACCAGGATACTTTTGCATAAGCTTTGGCGCTTCATCCTGTTGGAACTGACGAATAATGGCGGTTGAGTTGGCTTTCGTATTGTCGATATCGCCGAATACGCTCACGGTGCGCAAGCCATCAATGCGCTGGATTCTTACGTAATTACGTTGGAAATCCAAAGTAGCAATGGTCGCGAGCGGAATTTGACTTCCATCGGACAAGATAATTGGGAAGTTTGCCAATTGCTGTAAGTCACCAGCTTGCGCTTTATCAAGGCGAACTTCGATGGAAATATTTTCTACTCCAACTTGGATTTCGTCTGCGGTTTGGCCAAAGAAAGCCGCGCGCAATTGATTGGCGATGAGTTGGCCGTTAATCCCATAAGCTTCCGCTCCCGGACGCAGTTTAACCAAGACTTCTTCTTTACCCATACGCATGTCATCCAACACGCCATGGACACCGTCAAACTCATTCAAGTATTGCTGAATGTTGATAGAGGCTGCTTTGAGCGCATCAAGATCATCATGTTTCGCTCGAATTTCAATCGCTCGTCCACCCGGCCCCATGGTCGGTTGTTTAAATACCAGCGAGATAGGATCGGCAAGTTCACCAATGTCTTCACGCCATGCATCGATAAATTCATCGATGAGTGTGTTACGACTCTCTGCACCCAGCAAATCCAGACGTACCGTGGCAATGTGAGGGCCAGATTCATTCGCGTCGGCGTTAGCGTTGAATTGACTGGTGATGTGTAGAACCAATGGATTGCCGTCTTCCACTTTCTCTGTCCATTCTTTATCTAGCTTTTGAGCGGAAGCGACGATCTTATCGACGACAGCTTCCGTTTGAGACAGAGAAGAACCCGGAGGAAGAATAATACGCGCTTCTGCAATGTCGCCATCCAATTCAGGGAAGGGTTGGAACTTGAGTAAACCACCTACTAACGTGGCCGCGGAGATAAGAAGCAAGGCAACCACGCCACCCATAAAGGCATAGCGATACTCGACCACTTTATCTACTGCGTTGACCAAGGTGGTGTTGCGGAAGTTTTCAAAAGAAGCGAGCAGCTTTTGTTTGAACTTCGGTGTTTTTCGCTCTTGCTTTTGTTTATGTAGCGAATGAGAAAGGTGGTTAGGTAGGATCAAGAAGGCTTCCACCAAACTCAAACTCAAAACGAGGATCAGAACTTGAGGAACTGCTTTAAGTACCGCACCCATTTCACCTTGCAGGAATAACAAGCTACCAAAAATACACACCGTAGTTAGGAAGGAAGAAATTACCCCTGGCAGTACCTTTTTCACTCCTTTGATAACGGCATCATCGATCTCTTCTCCTCGGTCGAGGTGAGCGGCAATCGATTCGGCAATAACGATGGCATCATCCATCATGATACCGATGGCCATGAGTAACCCGACCAAAGACATGATGTTGATGGACAGGCCAAGTTGCGCCATCAAAAATAAGCCACCCAAGAAGGCTACGGGCAAACCAGCTGCGACCCAAAAAGAGTAGCGAAAACTAAAGAACAACCACATGGTGGCGAAAACCAGAATGATACCTTGCCAACCGTTTTTGACCATCATGGTCAGGCGATCCCAAAGCACGGATGAAAGATCATTGGTCATTTGTAGCATCACACCATCTGGCGCAATGGCTTGTTGTTCTTGGACAAATTGAGCAACACGTTCTTTAATGCGCAGTGCATCGTCTTCTTTGTTTTTGCTGACTTTTAGTAGGGCAGATGGGTGACCATCAAAGAGGACTTTCTGTTCGTCCAATTCAAATCGGTCGGTAATCGTCGCAATGTCTCTTAGACGGATGATTGATCCATTTGGACCAGAGCCCACGACAATAGTCTCAAGCTCTTCTGGTGTCACGCGTCGTTCGTCAAAGCGGATCAGAAAGTTCTTATCTGGCGTTTCGACATTACCACTTGGCAGCTTGACGTTCTGACGACCAATCTGCTCAGCAATATCACCAACACTTAAGCCAAGTTGTCGAATAGCTTGAGTATCTAACTCTACTCGGTATTGGTGGTCAGAGAAGCCTGCAACTTCAACCAAAGACACATCATAATCGAGCTTTAATGTGCGTTTAAGTTGTTCTGCATAGGCTTTTAGCTCTGGCCATGTGGTGTCTGCAGTGATCGCGACATCCACAACGGGCTCATTCCAATCTAGCTCTTGGACCACAGGAGACTCAATTTCTTGTGGGAAGTCATTAATTGAGTTGATTTGAGTCTGAACGTCGACCAACATGCGGCCGATGTCGGCTTCTTCATTCAGTTTTAAGATAAGACGCGAAGAGCCTTCAATCGCTTCACATTGCGTTTCTTCAATGTTAGCAAGGCCATCAACAGCATCTTCCATGCGGACACAGATACTCTCTTCGACTTCTTGCGGGGAAGCGCCAGGGTAAACCACACCAGCTAGGATGTAGGGCGGATCAAACTCAGGAAAGGTTTCCCGCTTAATCGTGGAAAGTGAAGAAATCCCCAATATCAGCAGCGTTAGCATCAGCAAGTTGGCTGCTGTTGGGTGCTTGGCGAAGAATCGGATCATGAATCAGACTCCTCAATAGCCGTTTCTGACTGTTCAGGTGACTCTTTCAATAGCATGCCGTTAATCGCAGGCAGCAAATCGTTGATGATCAGTTTCTGACCTTGCTCCAATTCGCCATCGATCACCACTTGGTTATTTCGGCGATATAACACTTCAACCGTCACGACTTGCAGACGATTGTCATCGCCCATCAGGTAAATCTTATCGCCATGAAGCGCACGCTCTGGGATGACCCAACTCGGGTTCTCTTGTCCCTCAATCAAGGCTCGCACAAACATGCCGTTCACTAGTGGAGGCGCAGAGGTTGGGTTTAATGCACGGTAGTCTTGTTCAATTTCCAGAATCACACCGGCAGTCGCTTGGCTTGGATCAACCGTTTCACTGATGCGTGCAACTTTCGCAGGCCAGCTTGCAGAGAGGTTACCGCTGCTGAGTTCAATGTTGGCATGAATCGCATTCATATCAGGTTGTGGAATACCAGATTCATCACGAACAAACTCACCGATGCTCGCAGCCAAAGTTTGCATGTCATGAATGGACAGTTGAGCTTCAACCTCCATAACATCAATACCATGCCCGGTCACCATGGTCTGTTGTAGATTAACCACTTGCTTTTTCTCAATTTCTACGTCAGCAATACGCAAATCGTAAGGAAGCGTGATGATGGTTTTATCAAGCGAGCGTTCGGCCTCATCCACTTTTGATGCATTAACTTTAACTAGGGCTTCCGCGACTCGTTTCTCATCCGGCATCAAACCAATTTGATTTTCAATATCCAGTACTAACTTACGTTGAGAGAGCGCGCTTTGCTCTTGCTGATCTACATCCGATTGAGACGTTAGGCCTTTTTTACGTAGGTTTTGTTTACGGTCTAACTCTTTGTTGGCGATAACCAGACGGTTGGCTTCTATCTTGAGTGTGCTTTTGAGATTCGCTTCTTCTTGGTTCAGCTTAGCCAGAGAGGTTTGAGCAGATTTGAGATCGGCTTGAGCTTGAACCAGTTTCAGTTCGTAATCGAGTGGGTCGATTCGCAAGATTTCTGTCCCTGCTTGCAACACTTGTCCTTTTTCCAGCTGCGGATGGCGGTAGACCACTTTCCCCGTCACTTCGGCTATCGCTTTCCATTCCACTTTTGGGGCGATCTTGCCAAACCCTATGGCTACTGGAGCAATGGCTTTGAGCTCAAGTGGAATCGTCTCGACCAACCGTGCACGATCTCCAGCGGGTTTTACGGGCAAATCTGGTTTGAGGCTAATCGCCAAAAACAGAATGACGACCCCCACCGCAAGAGCAGGAAAGAACAGCAGCTTTTTATTTATCTTCATATTGGTCGCCCGAGTCTAAAAATCCATGTTTCATCAGTTGTATGTTGTGTTCGAATAATCGGTTCAAGAAGGCTTCAGAAAGTTCAATGCCATGAATGGCGAGCAGTGCTGGTGGTGCCATAAAAGGAAATACCATCAAGCTGATGTAAGAGACGCGACAAAGTTGAGGGTCGGCGTCTTTTCGTAAAACGCCACTGTCGATCAACTTATCAAAGATCACGCCTTGCATTGGCTTACTGATATCTGCGAAGACTTTTTCGAGCAGTTTGCGTTGGGTTTCCGATGGGGGCATATTCATAACTTGGGCAACTAAGCGTGGGAACTGTGGTACCTTGATCATTTCGCGGTAGTAGGTGCGCATTAGATCGAGAAAGTTTTGCTCGTTACTGTTGGATACCAACGTCTGCATCTGCTTTTGCATCGGTGACAGTGTTTCGCGCAACATGGTCTCGAACAAGCCTTCTTTGTTGCCAAAGTAGTAACGAATCATCGCCACGTTCACGCCTGCTTTCTGCGCGACTAGGCGAGTAGAGACCTTGTCATAAGCCATAATGGTGAAGAGTTCGCGCGCGTGGAAAATCAGTTTTTCCCTTGCGTCGATATTATCTGTGGGTCTTCCCGCCCTTCGATGCGCTTCCGTCACAATCTTCTCTCAAAATATTAAACATTTGATTAATTATAAGACGCTGATTTCTCATGCGACATGTGAAAAATTAATCAGTATTTAATCAAGTGATTAATTTGTGATGAAGAGAAGTAAAAAAGAGCAGAAAGAACTGCTCTTTGAACAAATAGAAAAGTATTTACTTAGGAAGAACGGTCTTGTGAGGCTATATCACCCCCAACTTAACACACTCCAATTCGGTCTGTTGGCGTGTTCTTTTAGTTGTGGGCATGGATTTACCAGATAAGCGTAGTTCGCGTATTCACAAAGCGGTAAATCGTTGATTGAATCGGTATAGAAATGGATTTCGGAATAAGGCTCAGGCTGATTTTCTAGCCACTGTTTTAATCGCGTGACTTTGCCTTCACGATAACTCGGGATACCGTCGATTTCAGCAGTATAACGGTTGTTTTTCTCGATTAAATCAATTCCGAGTGCGGTTGGAATATTAAGACGGCGACCAACGGCTTCCACCAAAAAAGTGACGCTGGCAGAGATGATAACCATATCTATACCATCACGAGACAGTTGCTCAATCAGGGTTTTGGCTTGAGGGAACTGTTTAGGCAAAATATGGCTTTCAACACATTCTTCAACCAAGGCGTTTACTTCTTCAATCGGCATGTTTTCTAGTGGCTTCAAGGAGAACGCTAGGTAATCTTCCATGTCCATTTTGCCTTCAGAGTACAAGGCCATTAGACGCTGATCTTCCATAATAAATAAAGGATCAGTCGCGATGCCTTTCTCAACCATAAACTCGTTCCAAATCATTGCGCAGTCAGCGTTTATTAGGGTTTCATCCATATCAAAAACATACAAAGGTTTGGACATGTTTAGGCTCTCACTGGTTGAATTTCGTTTAGGTTAAAGAGTAGCTCTAGTTGGCTGCCATTCGCTAGTAAGCGTTCTGAAGAGCGGTTAAGCAAGTCAACAGTGAGCTCACACTCTTCAACGTTCACTTGATAGCGAATAACATTACCTAGAAGCTGGTGGTTGGTGATCGTACCTACTTGTGGCGCTGAGATGTGGCTATCATATTGACGACCTTGCTCTTTTACATATATAGACTCTGGGCGAATCGCCACTTTCCATTCGGTATCAATGTTGAAGAGTTGCTTGGCTTTATTGGCCTCTACAAGGTTGTAGTGCCCCATGAAACCGGCCACAAACTCGTTAGCAGGATGAGTATAGATTTCTTCAGGTGTTCCTGCTTGAACAATTTCTCCTTTACTCATTAGGAAGATACGATCAGACATAATCATCGCCTCTTCTTGGTCATGAGTTACGAAGATAGTGGTGAGATTCATCTCTTTCTGAATATCTCGGATTTGCTGACGAAGGTGTTTGCGGATTTTGGCATCAAGCGCAGAAAGTGGTTCATCAAGCAATAATATGCGAGGTTTCACCACCAACGCTCGAGCGAGTGCGACACGCTGGCGCTGACCGCCAGAAAGTTGATGCGGATAGTGTTTTTCTTTACCTGCCAGATCCACCAGTTTGATGACTTTAGCCACTTCACGTCGAATATCATCATTCGCAAGCTTTTTCATTTTTAAGCCAAATGCAATGTTGCCTTCGACGGTCATATTGGGAAACAGCGCATACGATTGAAAGACCATCCCAATACCACGCTCTTGCGGGACTTGATGCGTGATATCTTCTCCGTTTACCCAAATCTCGCCTCCATCGACAGGGTTAAGCCCAGCAAGGCTGCGAAGTAGTGTCGATTTACCACAACCGCTAGGGCCTAAAAGCGTAATGAATTCACCTTGCTCGATGTTAAAGTGAATGTCCTCAAATACGGTGTTATCACCAAAACGTTTAGTCAGATTTTTCGCTGTTACGTAGCTCATTGTTTGACTCCTCGGCTGAAACGACTTGCCAACCAAGTCAGTAAAAAAATAAATAGGAAGTAGGTCATCACTAAGGCAGACGTAAAGTGGCCGCTCGTCTGACGCATGTTATACAAGTAGATTTGCAGGGTTTCATAACGTGTGCCGACTAAAATATTGGCGAACACAAACTCTCCCAATAGAAATGAAAATGAAAGGAAAAGCGATGCCATCAGTCCTTTTTTGAGGTTAGGTAAAATGACCATCAAAAACGCTTTGGTTGTGCTTGCCCCTAGCAAGTGTGCAGCGTCCATTAAATCGTTAAGGTTAATTGCTTCGAAGCTATTAGAAATCGCACGATACATGAACGGTAACGCGGTGGTGAAGTAAGTACCTACTAGAATCCAAGGAGTACCGATAAGGGAGATTTCACTGTCAGCATAAAGTTGAAGCAAGCCGACGGAGGACACCACTGGTGGTACAGCGAATGGTAGCAAAATCAATACGTTCATGAGCTTATCGAGCTTCGGAAAGTAGTAAAACACCACGAATATCGCTGGCAGAACCAGAAGCACACTGAGGGTTAGCGAAGCAATACAAATAAACAGCGAACGCCCAAACGCTTGCAAAAAGCGTGGGTCGGTCAGCAATTTAACGTACCAATCAAAAGTGAAACCATCTGGAAGCACCGTGGCACCCCAGCGTGATGAAAGCGAATAGACAAAGGTCGCTAAAATCGGGATGAGCATGATCCCAACAATGGAATAAACCACCGTTTTATGGAATCGAGTATTAACGTTGTTCATGACTACTTCCTACCTGCATAGCTTTTCGAAATGAGCCATTGGTTAATCACTGTGATAAAGGCAAGTAACGCCATTAGAATCACCGAAATTGCAGCGGCGAGATTAGGTTCAAGGAACAGGTCTCCCGATACCAGACTCGCAATTCGAATTGTGATGACGTTATAGTTACCGGAGGTCAGCGCATAAACACTCGCATATGCGCCGATTGCGTTGGCTATTAAGATAATAAAGGTACCGAATAAGGCTGGTGAGAGCACTGGCAGAGCGATTTTCGCCCAATACTGTGATGTTTTGGCTCCCAGTAGCGCAGCAGCTGCTTGCCAATCATCACTCAACGCATCGAACGCAGGGTAGAGCAACAACACCGCCAGCGGGATTTGGAAGTAGATGTAAATTGCCAGCAGGCCCCATTTACCATAAAGGTCGAAATCACCGAGTAAGCCATACTGCTTGAGCAAAAGGGTAATCGCCCCATTGGTGCCCAAAATAATAATAAAAGCGAATGACAGAGGTACGCCTGCAAAGTTGCTGCTCATGTTCGTAAACGCAATCACACCGTCGCGGACTTTAGAATCGACTCTGCGCAGAGAAGAGACCAACAGAGTCGCAATGGCTAAGCCAAAAATGCTCGACCACACAGCTAACCACAAACTGTTGCCAAACGCCTGCATCATAAAGGCGGAGTCGAGCACTTCAATGTAGTTATCGAGGGCAAACTCGCCATCGTAGATAAAGCTGTTTAACAGCACCCAAATCATCGGTGCGAGTTGAAATAGATAGAAAAACAGTGCGAAAGGTGCCAACCAAATGGCTGGCTTAAAGCGCTTTAACCAAGTACTTGCCAAATTTGAACGTGATTCGCTAGAGCTTGGGGAGAGGACTGAACTGCTCATAGTGCTAACAATTCCTGAGTGTATGGCTTCGTGTGGTCAAGGTTTAGCAATTGACAAACGGTGCCACAAATATCAGTTTGCTTAATATGACAATCTTGATGGGTAAACTTATCACCAATGACAAACAGGGGAACTTCTCGTTCTTCAGGTAAAATCCCACCGTGAGAAAGATCGTTGTTCATGCCATGATCGCTGGTCACAATGATTTGATACCCATCAGCAAGCCATTGATCGATGTAGTTGGAAAGAATAATGTCTGCACCTCGCGCACAATTGCGGTATTGGCGAGAGTCTAGGCCAAACTTATGTCCTGTATCGTCGATATTCATCGGATGGATCAATAAGAAATCAGGTTGATAGTTGCGGCGTAAATACTCTGCGTCCAGGAACAAGGCTTCATCAGGATAATGATCCCAATGGTAAAAGCAGCCGTGCTGGATATTCAGGGTTTCATCATGCGTGAAACGATCGCGAACAGGTTCAAATGGCGCGCGATTATAAAGCTCACTTACCCAGTGGTAGGCAGCCGCAGCGGTCACTTTTCCTTGGGCTTTTGCCAAACTGAAAATGGAATCGTGTTTGGATAGACGAACGATATTGTTGTTTACGATGCCGCTTTCTACAGGGCGAACGCCCGTTAAAATGCACTCATAAAGTGGGCGAGACATAGAGGGCAGCTCACACTGCACAGGATAAAGCGTTGCGCGAGTTTCTTGTTGGGAACGACTTTGTTCTAGAAGACCATTGAGGTAGCCCATGCAATCACGGGCTACCTGATAGTTCAGTCCATCTAGAACAACAAGGATGACCTTATTGCTCATAACGACTTACTCTTATTGCTGGTGGATTAAGACACTTTCTTGCCATTGACGTGGCAGCTTACGTGCGGACTTTTCCCAAGCTGAGAAGTCAGTCACTGGGTGTACATTGCTGTATTGGTCATTAGCAATTAGCTTGTCTTGCACTGCTTGAGGCAGTGTGATGTTGGTGCGGATTGGACGCGCATAACCTTCTGCTAAGTTGATTTGCCCTTGATCGCTGAAGATGTATTCACGAGCAAGCTTTGCTGCATTAGGGTTCTTCGCGTATTTATTGATTATGGTTGTATAACCAGAAATCACAGAGCCATCTTGAGGAATGCTCACTGTAAAGCGGTCGCGGTCAATTTTGTCGCGGTAGTTCAATGCATTGAAGTCCCACATGATCGCCACTTCCACTTCGCCTTTTTCTAGGTTGGCGATGTTCGGATCGGTAAATGAAAGACGACCTTGCTTCGCGAGTTCAGAAAAGAATTTGAGCGCAGGCTTGAGGTTGGATTCGTCCCCACCGTTGGCGAACGCTGCGGCGAGAACCGCGTTGTTTGCCTGTGCTGCTACGCCTACGTCACCTACGGTCACTTTGTAGTCGCCTTTTAATAGGTCATCCCACGTTTTTGGCGCGTCTTTTACGAGGTTATTGTTGGAGATAAAAGAAATAGTGCCAGTGTAAGCAAGTGCCCAATGACCATCTTCGTCTTTTGCCCAATCTGGGATGTCATTCCAAGTTGTTGGTTTATATGGCTGAGTGACGCCTTTTTTAACCGCTACACGTGCGAAGGCAAAGCCTACGTCACCAATGTCTGCGGTCGCGTTTTTCTTCTCAGCTTCGAATTTTGCGATTTCTTGAGCCGAGCTCATATCCGTGTCTTGGTGCTTAAGGTTGTAATTTGACTTTAAATCAGCCCAAGTGTCTTTCCAGTTTGCCCAACTGTCAGGCATACCCACACTGTAAACCGCCCCTTCTTTTTGTGCTGCTGCTACCAAAGATTCAATATCGGCTTCTTTCGCTACTGTTGGCGTAGCGAGCGTTACCGCAATGATTGCCGCTGGTGCGGTAATTGAACGACTTAGCAAAGTTTTCATTGTCTCCATCCTTCTGGACTAGGTCAGTAAGTTCGCTTTGTATGCTATGGATGGAATGTGACGATTTAGCGCAAGTAATTTGACAGTTTTGCTGATTTTATATGGCACTTATATTTCATACGTTCAGTATGTGTTCTGTTGATTAATGTCATATTTTTGTTACGTAAACGCCTTATGTTATTCGTCAAATTATCCTTGGACTAGATCAGAATGAGAGCGACAGGCACCGGACAATTTGGTACCCAATTAGGAAAAATTAGAAGCAGCTTAAAACAGCAGATTCTTTCCGGCATCATGTCGGAAGGACAAAAACTGCCGTCAGAGAGAGAGCTCAGTGAGCTGTTTTCTACGACTCGAATCACAATCAAAGATGCGTTGGTGTCTTTGGAAACGGAAGGTCTTATTTATCGAGAAGAGCGCCGGGGTTGGTATGTATCTCCTGAGCGTATCTGTTACAACCCGTTGTCTCGTTCTCACTTCCATCAGATGATTCGAGAGCAGCATCGTATTGCAGAAACTAAGCTACTCAACGTGCGAAGTGAAATGGCCGCAGGTGAGTATGCCAAATCGTTAGAGGTGGAGCGAATTACCCCAATTTATGTAATTGAACGGTTACGTTTTATTGATGGGCGAGCGGTATTGTTTGTTGAGAACGTGCTCAAAGCGGCACTGTTTGAGGGTATATTGTCTGAGAACCTCACCATGTCCCTGACAGGCATTTATCGTGAGAAGTATGGTTACGAGACAAAGCGCTCTCGTTTTGATGTGATTCCCACGTCAGCTCCTGCTCATGTCGCTAAGGCGTTGAACCTAGCTGAAGGACAACCCGTTCTGAAAATTCGGCGGGTAAACTACAAACAAGATGGGCATTTAATGGACTGCGAATTCGAGTATTGGCGTCCAGACGCAGTGATGATTCGCATTGATAGCGTAGGATAAAGCGCAGAATTAAAAAGAGCCCAATGAAGGGCTCTTTTTCGCATATTGGTTAGAGAGGCGGTTTAAACGAGGCCTTGCTCTTTTGCCATTCTGCTTGCAATGCCGGGTGCTTTCCAAATGCTTGGCAGCAAAATGAAAGACACAGGCACGGCAGTAATTACAATGAAAGACTGCAATGCAGAAATACCACCAGAGCCCATTGAGATAAGCGCAACAGCGACAATACCCATAATCAGCCCCCAGAACGAGCGAATCACTGCGTTTGGTTCTGTTGAGCCCGTCATCACTACACTGATTGTGTAAGTCATCGAGTCACCCGTCGTCACGATAAATGTTGTCGTTAAGATCAGGAACAGAACCGAAATGATCATTGGGTAAGGTAATTCACCAGTAATCGCTAGCAGTGCTGCGGGCAAGTTAAAGCCTTCAAACGCAGATGAAATCAAACCAGGGTTATCAAGTTCAAACGCAAGGCCACTGCCACCAACGATACTAAACCAGAAGCAAGTAATCAGCGGTGCCGCGATGCTAATAGACATGATTAATTGGCGAATTGTACGACCACGAGAGATACGAGCAATAAAGATCGCCATCATTGGGCCATAACCGATAAACCAACCCCAGAAGAATACTGTCCACCAACTTAGCCAGCCTGTATCACCACGGTAAAGTGCCATAGGGAAGAAGTTATCCACCATACGACCAACGCCTTGCACGTAGCCATCAACGATAAAGCTTGTCGGCCCGAAGAACAGGATGTAACCAATTAATAGTACAGACAAAATAATGTTGTAACGACTGACGATTTGAATACCCTTGCTCAAACCGCTCAGTGCGGAAAGGGTATACATCAGGATCGCCGCCATAATAACCATACTTTGCGTTACGAACGTATCTGGCAGGCCAAACAATGAGTTTAGCGCGTAGCTAATTTGTAAACCTAAGAAGCCGATAGGACCGATGGTTCCTGCTGCTACTGCAATGATGCTACATGCGTCAGCAACATCACCAATCCAGCCTTTAATGGCTTTATCACCAAACACAGGGTAAAGCAGAGTACGCGGCTTAAGAGGCAGGCCTTTATCGTAATGCAAGTGCATTAAGACAATGGAAGATAGACCACCAAGGATCGCCCAAGCTAAGAAGCCCCAGTGCATAAAAGACTGAGATAGGGCATTGATTGCGGCAGTTTTCGGTGAGGCTTCCCCGTATAGAGGCGGAGCAGTCACAAAGTGCGCGATAGGCTCAGCTGCGGCCCAGAACACACCACCACCTGCAAGTAGAGTACAGAGTACGATTGACAACCACTTAAAGTTATCAATATCAGGTTTCGCTAGACCACCTAGGCGCACATAACCAGTGCGACCAAACGCAAGAGCCAAACCAATTAGGAAATTCAGAAGAAGCAGTACTTGCCAGTAAGCTCCGAAATATTTAGTAGCAAAGCCGAAGCCGGTGTTAACCATTGCGGTTAGAGAGTCGGTATTCGTTAGAGCAAGTAAAACGAATAGAGTGAGGAAGCTACCACTTAACCAAAAGACAGGATTGGTGAGTTCGAGGCGCTTGAGTAAAGATGGGGGATGAATAGCAGAATAGTCAGCATCCTGAATAGGCGCTGTGTGGGAGGCGGCATTCGTCATATTTGACATAATTACTTCGCTTTTTAGGGCTATGAAGCCGTGCATTTCCCCTCACATCGTTTCAACGAAAAGTGTGAGGATGTTCAAAAAGCCGATGATGTTAACATGTCGAAGTTGCAAATATAACCTTAGATTTCGATTAATTTTTAACAGGTTAGCCAAGTTGCTGATTTTTGGGTAGAGATCAAAAGAAAGAGTTTTTACGTGAAATGCACCGCATTTCGTATGTAATTAACATTTCCCTTGTTTTTGCATGGGTTTATCAGGATTACATTGAGAAAACATGTTTTTCCCAAGCTAAGGTTTAACTCGATGGCTCACTTCGAACTTAACGGGCAGTGGATGCTTACCTCGCCACAGCGCCCCAATCTTGAAATTCCAATGTTTATTCCGGGCGATAATGTGTCGGCGCTTTTACAAGCAGAGCAGATTCCAGATCCTTATTTTGCCGATAATGAAAACAAAGTTCGATGGATTGAAGAGTGTGAGTGGCATATCTCACGTGAGTTTGACGTCGACGCGTTTACGTTGTCTGCCAAGCAAATTTGGATGACGCTAACTCGTGTCGATACATTGGCAACCTTCTATGTTAATGGTGAGCTAGCACTAACTTGCAGCAACATGTTTACCCAGCAACGTGTGGATATTAAACCGCATTTAAAGCAAGGTACTAACACGATTCGGGTTGAGTTTGCTCGGGCGGATTTAGAAGGTATCGCAAGAGCAAAAAAACTGCCATTTCCTATTCCATCGGCAATGGGCAACAACCAAATTCCACACATGAACTTGATCCGCAAAACACAATGCCATTCCGGATGGGACTGGGGCATTTGCTTGATGGTATCGGGTATTTACGACCCCATTCAAATCGACATTGTGAATGAGCTTTGGCTCAAAGGCTTCTCGACAGAGCAGCAATGGCAAGCCGATGGGAGTGTGTTTCTTGATGTAGTAGTTGAAGTGGAAACGGACAGTCAACGCCATGAAATGATTGTTGAATTTAATGGTGAGCGTCAATGTATTCAAACAAAAGGAAGTGATCACTATCATTGCCAGTTCCACATTTTTGAGCCTCAACGCTGGTGGCCATCGGGTTATGGCGAAGCGTATCTCTATCCCATTACCATTTCTTGCAGAGAGCAAAAGTTAACGCACAACATTGGTTTGCGTCAGTTAACCCTAAATAACCAAGCTGATGAGCACGGCTCTGCAATGGAATTTATCGTCAATGGCGTACCGATTAATGCTAAAGGTGCCAACTGGATCCCTATTGACGCAATGCCGGGGCGAGAGTGCGAAACACGTTATCGCAACCTTTTGCAAAGTGCGGTTGATGCCAACATGAACATGATTCGCGTATGGGGCGGTGGTCAGTACGAGAGTGAAACCTTTTATAACCTTTGTGATGAACTTGGCTTGTTGGTGTGGCAAGACATGATGTTCGCCTGCTCGTTGTACCCATCAAACGACGAGTTTTTAAAAGAGGTAGAAGAAGAACTTAGATTCCAAATCCCGAGGCTCAAGGAGCACCCATCAATCGCACTTTGGTGTGGTGACAATGAAGTGATTGGAGCTATTGGTTGGTATGACGAATCTAAGCGCAGCAAAGTCAAATACACGGTAAACTACGATCGCCTCAACCGCATGATTGAGAAGGAGATTACCGAGCGAGATAGCACTCGCCGTTTCTGGCCAAGTTCCCCATGTAATGGTGAACTGGATTTCGGTGATGCGTGGCATGATGATAGTAAAGGCGATATGCACTTTTGGGACGTTTGGCATTCAGGAAAATCATTCAGTGCCTACGTTGACGTGAATCCTCGTTTTTGCTCTGAGTTTGGTTTTCAATCTTGGCCATCTTTTGCTGAAGTTAAGCGGTTTGTCCCTGAGCAAGACTGGAATATTACATCCCCAACTTTCGAACAACATCAGAAGAACCCTCGAGGTCATAGTATTATCACAGAGATGTTCACGCGCTATTTTCGTTTTCCCTCTGGATTTGAGAGTATGCTGTATTTAAGTCAAGTTCAGCAGGCAATCGCGATCAAAACTGCATGCGATCATTGGCGTGCCATTTCTCCAGTTTGTCGCGGCATGCTGTACTGGCAACTCAACGACAATTGGCCTGTCAGTTCTTGGTCTAGTTTGGAATACAGTGGTCGATGGAAGCAGTTGCACTACCATGCAAAACGCTTTTTTGCGCCGCAGTATTTGGTATTTTCCGAGCATACAGGCATGTTGAGCCTACATTTGCTCAATGATGCCAAAGAGTCCGCAAGCGTCAACGCACTGCTTAAGTGGGTAGATTGGCAAGGGGAAGAAAAGCAATGTTGGAGCTTAGAACAAACAGTCATAGCAGACAGCAATACGATTTTGTGGCAGTTGGATGAATTGATCGAGAAGGATGAACTTACGTCAGGCTTCTTCTATGTTGAAGCGCAAATCGGTGAAGACAGAATAAGCAACACATGGTTTAGTACTCACGAGCTAAAAACCTTGCCGATAGCGAAAGCCAATATAGATGTCTCTATTGAAGGGAGGCGAATTACATTGATTGCGGATAAGCCTGCGTTTTTTGTTCATTTGGAGAGTGATGCTGATGGAAGATTCAGTGACTCCAGTTTTACTCTGTTGGTCAACGTTCCAATGACGGTTGAGTATTTAGGTGATGATGTTTCAGGTATGCAGCAGTCGTTGAGGGTATGCCACCTTAATGATTAAAGCGGGCATAGAACATCTATATGCTGATAACTAAAAAGGGAGCGTTTGCTCCCTTTTTAGTTACCAAGTATCCGTTATTAAGCTCAGGTTGAGACAGAAGACTATTTAAGTTTCTGATGGACCCGATAGCTAACGACAAAGCCAATGTAGAATAGTGCAGCAAGAGTAATCACTGCCGTCGCGTACGCCAGCAGGCTGTTTAACCCTAAACCAAAAGCCAAAGTGAAGGCGATACCATGAATGGCTTCCGCAGGGATTCGGTACCAAGCAGCGTGGACGGAAGATCCGAATAGGATAAAGGTACTAAGTAAGACAATCGTGCCGCCTATAAAGCCGACCCATCTGCTGTTGTTCATGTTGCAGTCTCAGGGGTTACCGAGGTAACGTAACAAAATATTTCAGGATCGTATTATACAACCGATCATCGCGAAAAGCGCTAGAGAAATTTCGCGGATAAAACAGAGTGTTTTAATTCGAACAAAAGAATACGACCATAGCCAACTTAATACAGGAATAACAAAACATGTTGAGATTTATACAACGTCGTCGCATTAAGAAAGTGATTAAACTAATGAGTACTAGATTGGTGGTGGGATACGGCAGTCGTGAGTATTTTTCGGTTGATCAGGTAAAGACGAGCACCAGTGAGTTAAGCGCGTGCCAACAAAAAATTGCGTTGGCATTATATGCGGATCCGCAAGATCTTGATTTGGAAAATCAACCAGAGTTGCAAGCAATACGCTCAGACGTGGCGCATGATTTCTTTTCTGGTGCCGACTATACCGCTCAAGATGTGCTTAATTTACTCGGCTCTGGTGGCTGGAAAGGCGGCCGAATGGAAGATGGAATGTCTCATCATTTTGGTATGCACAGTCGCTATTAAAAACATGCGTTAATTTTATAAATTCGATAAATATTTTTGCTGTTAAAGATTAATTAAATTTTCTTTCAATTGGGTAACAATTACCTAATTATGCACCCGAATCCCAGCGCGTCGCTGGACTGGTTGGATTGCATACCATGAAATTAATCATCAAAGGATTGGGGCTGAGTGCTCTTGTGCTCAGCATGTTTGCTCATGCAGATAGCAAAACGTTGAACGTTTATGCATGGGGTGGCTATTTGCCGGAAGCATCGTTAAAAGCGTTTGAAAAACAAGAAGGCGTTACGATTAATTATTCGACCTTTGAGAATAATGAATCAATGTACACCAAGCTAAAATTGCTAAAAGGTTCTGGTTACGATGTGGTTTTTGCTTCTGCGTACTTCATTGAAAAAATGGGGCGAGAAGGGCTGCTTTCGAAAATAGATCACGCTCAAGTGCCAAACATGCAAGACACAATGGACGGTTTACTTGGCCAAGCGCACGATCCTAAAAATGATTACTCGCTGCCTTATATTTGGGGCATTACCGGGATTAGCTACAACGAATCCATGGTTGAGCAACCAGTGACAAAATGGGCAGACTTATGGGAGTCTCAATACGAACAACAAGTCATGTTGATTGATGACGTGCGCGATGTGTTTGGTATGGCGCTTAAGAAAAATGGCCATAGCGTGAATACAAAAGACGAAGCTGAAATCGAACAGGCTTTTGATTCTCTAGTTGCGCTGAAAAACAACGTATTACTGTATAACTCAGATGCGCCGCAAGTCCCTTACGTGTCCGGTGAAACATCGGTCGGCATGCAATGGAACGGCAACGCATTCCAAGGGCAGGTTGAAATGCCTGAGCTGAAGTTCGTGATGCCGGAAGAGGGCGCGGTATTGTGGATGGACAACTTCACTATTCCGTCTGGCAGTAAAAACAAAGCATTGGCGCATAAATTTATTAACTTCATGTACCAATCAGAGAACCAAGCGGAAATCGTGACCAGTTTGGGTTATGCGTCGGCAACGAACGCTGGGCGTGACAAATTGCCAGAAGAGTTGAAAAACAACCGTACTATTTTCCCTTCATCAGAAGACTTGAAAAAAGGCGAGTTTATTAATGATGTTGGCGCAGAAACGTTAGCGATTTACGAAAAGTACTGGCAACGTTTAAGAACGCAATAAGCAACGTCTTTGCCTATTGTTAGGCTTAAAATCGTTCAAATTTGGATTCCCCTCATCACGAAAGTGGTGAGGGGAATTTTTTTATAAGTTTTGTACTGCGAGTGTTGCTACGCGGCACGCTTTACGAGGCAGAAGTGCTTTTTACCGCGTTGCAGTAACCAATATTGATCAAACAGTGGGAAGCTTAAACTCGGGTTATCAGCCGCCACTCTTTCACCGTTTACACTGATGGCGTTGTTGCTGATGTGTTCGCGTGCAACACGCTTCGAACTTGCTAAGCCCGACTCAATCAACAGCTCAACCAAATCTTGTTGTGTGCTCTCAATGCTTGGTAAACCATCCAACTCCAACTGTTTTAATTCACCCAAACTCAGTTGTTGCACATTACCGCTGAATAAAGCTTGAGTGATACGCTCGGCACTGGCTAGGCCTTCTTCGCCATGAACAAATCGCGTCATTTCTTCAGCGAGAATACGTTGTGCTTGTGGCTTACCTTGGCTTGCTTGGTCTTGCGCTTCAATGCTGGCAATTTCTTCGCAGCTCAAGAATGTGTAGTAACGCAAGAAGTGGTAAACGTCGGCGTCTTCTGCGCCAAGCCAGAACTGGTAGAACGCGTAAGGAGAGGTTTTGCTAGGATCTAGCCATACTGCACCGCCTTCGGTTTTGCCAAATTTGGTACCATCGGATTTGGTGATCAGCGGCAGAGTTAAGCCAAATACTTGCTCACCATTTTGACGGCGAGTTAAATCGATCCCGCTGACGATGTTTCCCCATTGGTCATTGCCACCGATTTGCAAACGGCAACCGTATCGACGGTTTAGCTCGGCAAAATCGTACGATTGCAGTAGGGCGTAGCTAAATTCGGTGAAGGAGATACCTTGGTCAGGTCGTTGCAGGCGTTGTTTTACCGATTCTCGGTTTACCATAGTATTGATTGAGAAGTGCTTACCCACATCGCGGAAGAAGTCGATCACATTGATCGCTTTCATCCAGTCAGCGTTGTTTACCATGATCATCGGCTTGGCCAGTTGGTGATTCATCAACTGCTGAATTTGATTAGAAAGATCGTTAACCCAGCCTGAGACGATTTCCTCTGAGTTCAGACTGCGCTCAGTCGCTTTAAAGCTTGGGTCGCCAATCATGCCCGTTGCACCGCCAATCAAGGCAACAGCTTGGTGTCCGGCATCTTGAAAGCGCTTAAGCATAATCAAAGGCACGAGGTGGCCGATATGTAAGCTGCCAGCTGTAGGATCGAAGCCGCAGTAAACGGTTTGTGGCTGTGAGAGAAGTGTCTGAATTTCTTCCAAATCGCTGGCTTGTGCAATCAAGCCGCGATCTTGTAAATCTTGCAGTAATGGTGTCGTCATTCTTTTTGTCTGTTTTAGTGGTTGTTACATTCAGACTAAAACGCGACACCTTTTCTCGATATATCCCTTAAGGGACAGTTTTTTATCTTGAATGGAGAATGAGGTGATTGAGGAAAAGCTGGAATAACTCACTCAATGAAGACACATTTAATTGCGAGTAAATTCGCTTTCGATGATTTTTGACCGTGCCTTGAACTAAGTGTAACCGCGCGGCAATTTCTTTGGTGTCAAACCCTTGAGCGAGAAGCGAAGCCACCTCTTGTTCGCGACGGGTGAGTGATTCTACGCCAAACGTTGCTAAAGCTTGCTCAATGGCTAATCGCATACTGCCAGAATAAGCACTCTGTGCAAAAACAGGCTCAGAAAAGGTAAATTCCGTTTGTTTCCAATGCTGCTGACAAAGCGACTGAATTATCGGGAAATAGGGCTTTAGCTTATTGATTTGTTGCTGAGAAAAGTATTTTCCATCAGTCATATATCCGAAGTACAGCATGACCCAACGGCCAGATTCAACTTCGACTAGCATGCTAAGTTCGTCTTTCCACCCTGTTTGATGATAGAACTGCTCGCAGTATGAGGTGAAGTCAACGCCTTTACGCGCCACGTCTTTGAGCGTAAATACGCCTTGTTGCTTTGTCTCGTTTAGTTTGAGAAAAAAAGGGTCATTTTGAAATGAGTCAGTAAGGTAGCGTTGAAAAAGTAACTCTCGCTCGTTCTCAATTGAGTCGTAGAGATAAATAGGATGTTTACCTTCTCGGTAACCTAAAATAACTGCGCAATCAAAATGAAAAAGAGTGCGAATGACACGCATAAGTTTAGGAGTAAAGTTAGGCGTGTTAAGAGCAGAAATTGCTTCTGCTAGCAGATTATTAAAGTTATTGTCAGGCATGGGATACCGAATTGCAGGTGGTTTTGCGCAAGCATAACCAAAAGCAATCCAACGAGAAAGGGAAGTCGCCATCTTCTGGTGACTTCCATAGAGAAAGTTGCGTAAGTGCTCAGTTTTGAGGAATCATATCCCCGTTAACTTATTGATAAGGGTGCATAACAACGGTTTTATTTAAGCGATTAGTTGCTATGCATTACTGCGAGTTAGTGAGCTCTTCGTTAACCCAATATTTAGAACCAGACACGTTAGCATCGATGAGCAAACCTTTAGCGTTCAACTGATAGACGGCGACGCCGCTGTTAAATTGTTTTGAAAGTTGCTCTGAATCTTCGCCCGCAACAGCAGAGGCTTCACTTGTGGCCTCCCATCCTTCGTTGACGAACGTATCAAAGTCTTCTTTGCTCTCAAACAGAACCACTTGTTGGTAAAATTTGCCGCCAGCCCCAAGTGCAACGCCCAAACCAAACATATTCATATAAGTGCGTTCTTCTGTTTCCTTATTCACTGCGACTCCTGACCCTGAGTTGGTGTGAAACAGCAAAGATAATTTACGAGAATCAAAGACCGCGTAGCCGTACGCGTTGTCGTAAATAGCTTTTGCCTCCGGCTTTTCATTAAATAACTTGAGCAAAGCGCTATCTGCCATTAAGTCCACGGCTTGGCGAGCTTCTTCTGGCGTATCGCCTTCCATCAGCTCATCAATTTTTTTGTCGGCAGCATCTATCCATTCTTTGCTTTTCTCGATGCTGGCTTCTGTCCATTCGCCTGCGGTATTGATCGCTTCCTCGGACCAGTTCGTGAAATCTTGCCACGCTTGTTTTGAAAACGCTTTGGTATCGTCCCAAGCATCTTGTGCAGTATCAGAAACTGCGTCGCCAAGCTCAGACATTTTATTGGAAATTTCATCCCAATCGGCATAAGCAGGGGATGCCAGGAGCATCAAAGTAGTAAGGAGTGCGATAGGCTTTTTCATCAAATTCTCTCTGGAGTTATCAATATACCATTCATTTTAGGTCATCAGACTTTGATAATGAAATTGACTAAATGACGAACTTGAGAGAGGAATCACGAACTGATTGTGAAATGACGTGTGAATAACAAAGCCCTCACAAGGGGAGTGTGAGGGCTAGAGTTTATCGTGTGTTACTTGCTGCTAACTTTACCGAGTTTTAACCAAGTATCGATAACCGTATCTGGGTTTAGTGATACAGAGCTAATTCCTTGATCCATTAGCCATTCCGCTAGGTCGTCGTGGTCTGATGGGCCTTGACCACAAATACCAACGTATTTGCCTGCTTTTGTTGCCGCGTCAATCGCCATCTGAAGCATCACCTTAACCGCTGGGTTGCGCTCATCAAATAGATGTGCAACATCGCCAGAGTCACGATCAAGTCCAAGCGTTAGCTGAGTCATGTCGTTTGAGCCAATCGAGAAGCCATCAAAGTACTTCAAGAACTCATCGGCAAGGACCGCGTTGGATGGCAGTTCGCACATCATGATGACTTTAAGACCCTGATCGCCACGGCGCAGATCAAACTTCGCTAGCAAATCAATCACTGATGCTGCTTCGCTTGGTGTACGCACAAATGGGATCATGATTTCAACGTTTTTCAGACCCATTTCGTTACGAACGCGTTTAATTGCTTGAGTTTCTAGCTCGAAGCAGTCTTCAAACACTGGAGAAATGTAACGAGACGCGCCACGGAAGCCAAGCATTGGGTTTTCTTCATGCGGTTCGTAGGCTTTACCGCCAACCAAGTTGCTGTATTCGTTAGACTTAAAGTCAGACATACGAACAATAACGCGTTTCGGCCAAAATGCCGCAGCAATGGTTGCGATACCTTCTGTCAGTTTGCTTACGTAGAAATCGATAGGATCTTTGTAACCACGAATACGCTGAGTGATTTCTGCTTTTAGCTCATCGCTTTGTGCATCAAAGTTAAGTAATGCTTTCGGGTGGATACCAATCATCTTATTGATGATGAATTCAAGACGCGCAAGACCAACACCTTCATTTGGAATTTGTGCGAAGTCAAACGCGCGATCAGGGTTACCCACGTTCATCATCACTTTTGTTGGTAGCAGTGGCAGTTCATCAACAGAAGAGCGTTTTACATCAAACTCAAGTTCACCTTGGTAAACGTAGCCCGTTTCACCTTCTGAACAAGATACGGTCACGGTTGCACCATCGGTTAACTTGCTTGTCGCATCGCCACAGCCAACGATTGCAGGAATACCAAGCTCACGAGCGATGATGGCAGCGTGACACGTACGGCCACCACGGTTGGTTACGATTGCAGATGCTTTTTTCATCACTGGTTCCCAATCTGGGTCAGTCATGTCTGTAACTAGCACGTCACCTTCTTGGACTAAAGACATTTGGTCCAGAGAGTCAACCAAGCGAACCACGCCTTTACCGATGCGCTGACCGATTGCACGACCTTCAACCAAAACATCCGCTTTGTTTTGTAGCTCGTAGCGCTCAATCACGTTTTGTTCCGTTTGTGAACATACGGTTTCAGGACGCGCTTGAACAATGTACAGCTTGCCATCAATGCCATCTTTTGCCCATTCAATGTCCATTGGACGCTGATAGTGCTTTTCGATGATCATTGCTTGTTTTGCGAGCTCTTTGATCTCGTCGTCGTTCAATGAGAACGTGTTGCGCTCTTCATCAGAAGTATCAACGATATCAACTTGTTTGCCGATTTCTTGGTTATCTGAGTAGATCATTTTGATCAACTTAGAACCAAATGTTTTCTTAACGATTGGGTGTTCGCCTGCTTCAAGCATTGGCTTGTGAACGTAGAACTCGTCAGGGTTTACTGCACCTTGAACGACCATCTCGCCTAGACCCCATGAAGAGGTGATGAAGACAACTTGGTCGAAACCCGATTCAGTGTCTAGTGTAAACATAACACCCGATGAGGCTTTATCTGAACGCACCATACGTTGGATACCCGCAGATAGCGAGATGCCACGGTGGTCGAACCCTTGGTGAACGCGGTAAGAAATCGCACGGTCGTTAAATAGAGAAGCGTAAACGTGCTTAGTTGCTTCTAGTACTGCGTCGATGCCTTTCACGTTCAAAAACGTTTCTTGCTGACCAGCAAAAGAAGCATCAGGTAGGTCTTCTGCCGTAGCAGATGAACGAACTGCGACTGAAAGCTCAGGATTGCCTTCGATCAGTTCTTGGTAATTTTCACGAATTTCTTGTTCAAGGTCCGCAGGGAAAGGGGCCTCTAATACCCATTGACGAATGTTTGCACCTGTCTTACGCAGAGCTTCTACATCTTCAACGTCTAGTTCATCGAGTAATTGGTGAATACGCTCATCCAAACCTTCGTGGTCAAGGAATTGGTTAAACGCGTATGAGGTTGTCGCAAAACCATTTGGTACAGAAACGCCTGCGTTTGCTAGGTTAGATACCATTTCGCCAAGTGAAGCATTCTTACCGCCGACTTTGTCGACATCATCCATGGATAGGCCATTGAACCAGAGGGTGTTCTTTTGCATGTCTTTCTCCAGAAACATTGCAGCTTAGTAGGGGGACTTAAATCGATCTAAACAATCGCATGTTGGCTGTTATTACACGTTGACCATACATTGCTTCATTCAGATTGATATCAAAGGCAAACGATTACGTTCTGGCTGAAAAAAATTCAAAAGAATTTTTAAAGCTGTGGTGAACCTAACTGAAAGCCAAACTGATTTATTAATATTATGTGTACCATCCTACTCAAAAGATTTTGAAAAATTAAACAGAAATGCAAATAAATAACCAAAGTCGTGATGTGTTCTATGTTTCTGACGGTACGGCGATAACATGTGAGACATTAGGGCATGTTGTTCTCGGTCAATTTCCGTTCATTCCTAACGAAAAAACCTTTCCGTTTGTAGAAAGCCAGGACAAAGCTACTGACGTAGTCAAAGAAATTGAAACTTCCTACCAGCGCAATGGCGTCAAACCTCTGGTCTTTTTCTCAATTGTCGTTCCAGAAGTACGTGAAATGCTGCTTGAAGCGCCGGCATACAGTTACGATGTGTTGGAGAGTATTGTGCAGAAAGTGCAAGACGACATTCAGATGGCACCAAAGCCTAAGTTGCAGCGTTCTCGCAGTGTGGGGAAAGATTCCGACACCTATTTTGACCGTATTGCGGCTATTGAATACACATTGGCGCATGATGATGGCATCACGCTAAAAGGGTTGGAACAAGCCGATATTATCCTGCTGGGAGTATCGCGCAGCGGAAAAACGCCGACTAGCTTGTACATGGCGATGCAATTTGGTTTACGTGTTGTGAACTATCCGTTCATTGCGGAAGATGTGAAGATGATGCGTTTGTTGCCTGAGTTTGAGATCCATCGTCATAAGTTGTTTGGGCTGACTATCGATCCCGAGCGCTTGACTGAAATCCGTGAAAATCGTTTGTCTGGAAGTGATTACGCTAGCACAGAGCAGTGCAAGCTGGAGCTAGACACTGTTGAGGCGTTGTTTAGAAGAGAGGCGATCCCATATATCAATACGTCCTCTCTGTCTGTTGAGGAAATTACTACGCGTATTCTGGAAAAAGCAGGAATGAAGCGTCGCTTGTTTGGCTAACAAGAGACGCTCATGTCGCTATGTGTAAGAGGAGGTAAGGTGTGTACCTCCTCTATCGAATGAACCTTAGACAGAATTAATAGTATTGGAACATCTTTTGGATGTCTTGATAGTTTTTGGTCTGAGTCAGTGACAGCATCAGTAAGATACGTGCTTTTTGTGGGTTCAATGTACCAGCGGCAACAAAGCCGTATTTTTCGTCATCAATTTCAGCATCCAAAGTGGTTGAGCCGCTAGGCGTTCGGGAGCTTCTTACAACAACAACGCCATCTTTACTCGCTTTCTCTAGCTCATCAAACACAGTGTGGTACAAGTTACCATTACCGACACCAGCACTTACGATGCCGTCAAACTTCGCATCCACAAAGGCTTTCACTGGCAAATTGGAGGCATTTGCATAGTTATAAACAATACCGACCTTAGGCAACTTAGTAAGCTTTGATACATCGAATGGGGTTTCTGTCGTATGTTTACGCTCTGGGCTTCGTTGATATTTGGCATCGCTATTATGAATGTAGCCGATAGCACCAAAGTTGGGTGACTGGAAAGTGCTGACGGAGGTTGTATTGGTTTTTGTCACATCTCGCGCATCGAAAATCGTGTCATTCATTGCGACTAGCACGCCACGTCCTTCTGAATCTTCATCGGTGGCTGTTACGACTGCATTGTATAAGTTGACTGGTCCATCAGCACTCATTGCGGTGGAAGGACGCATTGCACCGACGATCACGACAGGCTTTTTGCTCTTGACGGTCAGATCAAGGAAGTAAGCGGTTTCCTCTAACGTATCCGTACCATGAGTAATGACGATGCCGTCAACATCATCTTGAGCGAGTAGCTCATTAACTCTTTTCGATAATTTTAGCCACACTTCATCATTCATATCTTGTGAACCGATACTGACCACTTGCTCTCCAGAAATATCGGCAATGTTGGTCATACTCGGCACCGCAGAAATCAATGATTCAACGCCGACTTTACCTGCTGTGTAGTTTGACTCGGTTGCAGATTGACCTGCGCCTGCTATGGTGCCGCCAGTGGCAAGAATTTTAATGTTCGGAAGATCGGATTGCGCGAAAGACAAAGAACTAAGGCACAAACCAAGGGTTATCGTACTGAGGCGGAAAAGATTTTTCGTCATGGGAATCACCTGCTGTTAGGTTGGATGTTGGGGAACTCATCTATCCTAAAAACAGCGGGTTAGATTTTTTGAGTACTAGTTCAACAAATTGCAGATGAAGATCGTGATCAACTAATCACTTAAAGAATATCAAATCAACCAGTTAACCTAATTGATGTGCTTCTTTAACAAGTGAGATGTGCTAGTAACGTGCACAACGTGTTAAGCCCTATAATTTATTGATTTATAAATAAAGGAGGTAGGAGTCTCGTGATGAGGTTACTAAACATGAATTTAGCCGTGCAATTTTTCAAAGTTTACAGTGTAAAAAAAAGCGGCTTTACCCCGGAACAGATAAAAGCCGCTTGCCAATGATGTGTTAATTCACATCTTATCGCATAATCATTTGTTCACGACCAGGACCCACAGACACCATTTTTACTGGTACGCCCATGAGTTCCTCAATGCGTAGAACGTATTTCTGTGCTGCTACTGGAAGCTCTTCAAACTTACGACAACCTGTGATGTCCTCGCTCCAGCTTTCCATCTTCTCGTAGATTGGCGCAAGAGAGGCAGTTTGAGGCCAGATTGGGTTTTCGCTGTGGTCGCCTTCGTAGCCAACACAGATTTTCAGATCGTTAAGGCCAGTCAAACAGTCTACTTTCGTTAGTGCAATTTCAGTTGCGGCTTGCAGTTCAACGCCATTCTTCGTAGCGACTGCGTCGAAGTAGCCCATGTCGCGTGGACGACCCGTAGTTGCACCGAACTCGCCAGCAAGTTCGCGGAAAGCGTCTTGCTCTTCCATTGCAGTGATCAACGTACCAGTACCCACTGATGAGCTGAAGGCTTTTGCAACCGCAATAACGCGTTCAGGACGAAGTGCCGGAAGGCCACTACCGATACCCGCGTACATTGATACAACGTTAGAAGATGTTGTCCAAGGGTACTCACCGTAAACAAGGTCACGACCCGCGCCAAGCTGCGCTTCGAACAATAGAGTTTTGTCTTTCGCTTGTAGTTCTTTTAGAGGAAGCGTTACGTTGCAAATTGAATCGCGCCAAGGTGCAGAGACTTCTAGCAGCCAGTTCGCCAGTTCTTCAGCGGTTTGTTCAAACTCGAACGTCGGGTAAAGTGCACGCAGTTGCGGCAGTTTCCAATCCATCATGAATTGAAGGCGTTCAACCAATACTTCTGGTTGCTTCAACCAACCAACTAGGATGCCTTTCTTCATTACGCGGTCACCGTACGCAGGTGCAATACCTTGACGAGTTGAACCGTATGCTTTGTCGCCTAAACGTTGTTCTTCTAGCGTATCTTCTAGTGCGTGTAGAGGTAGACACAGTGTTGCGCGATCTGAGATGCACATATTCACTTTTACGCCTGCTTCTTCAACTTCCGCAATCTCCTGAGACAGCAACGCAGGGCTGATAACCATACCCGGACCTAACACTGCCAAACAGTCTGGGTTGAATACGCCACTTGGTAGCTGGTGCAGCTTAAACGTACCTAGATCGTTAACCACGGTGTGACCCGCGTTGTTACCACCTTGGAAACGAATGCTCGCAGAAGCTTGCTCTGCCAAAAAGTCAACGATGCGGCCTTTGCCTTCATCACCCCAGTTTGCACCCACAACAACGATAGACGACATAATTTAATCTCCAAAAACAGATGCAAAAATCTTAAGGTGTTCGCCATAATAAGAGAAATTAATTATACTCATTAACTTGATAAGAATCTCATATCGGAATTGGCAATGTTAGATTTGAACTGGCTGCGAACCTTCGTAACTCTTGCAGAGGTAAAACACTTTGGTAAAACAGCGACGGAACTCCACATGACACAGCCGAACGTAAGTTTGCATATCAAGCAGTTGGAGCAAGCCACGCGCACGAAATTGATTGAGCGAAATCCTGTGCAGTTGACGCAAGCGGGGAAGCGTTTGTTAGCTACGGCGCAGCGGATGCTCAATGAGCTGCAAATTTGTCAGTCGGATCTCAATGCCATCAACGATCTTACGCAGGGGACGCTTTCTATTGCGGCGAGCGATATTGTTTCACGTTTACTGCTTATCAAACCATTTCAGCAATTCAAAAGTGAATATCCGGGGATCGACTTGGCATTGTTCAATACCACATCTTCTCAAGCGGTGGATTTGGTGAAAAGTGCGCGTGCCGATATCGGCTTTGTTATCGCACAAAAAGAGAGTCAACCGCTGCATTTTACGCCTCTCACGCAGATTCACTGGTGTGCGTTTGGCGATAACATTTTTGAGTGGCAAGACAATCGAAAAGAGAGCCAGACGCTGATCCTGCTAGGGCACGATACTCGAACCCGAGAGCTGATTGATTCGTCTTTACCTGAACTAAATCTGCCTAAGCATCGCGTGATGGAAGTGGGCAGTGTGGAAGCACAAATCGACTGGGCGGAAGCGGGGTTTGGGACTGCTATTGTGCCGGATTTCTCGCTCGATCCGAGATTAAAGCTTTCTCGTGAAGTTACGCCTTTGCCAAGTTTTCCAAACACTGATTTCGGCTACATCGTGCGTCAAAATCAGGTGTTATCCAAAGCGGCAAAACAGTTGCTGGCATGGGTTGGCGAGAATGTGTCGGTGGTTGAGGGCTAAGACGATGAAAGAAAAGGCCATGAAAGAGACGAAGATTACGATTTCGCTCCCATCCTTGATTCACCGTATTGGGGGCGACCATGCCAAGCGAGCGAAAACACTCGCAGCAGAAAAACAGTGCGATCTTAAGCGAATTAGACGATCTCGTCACTGGCAAATCTCGGGCGAGGCTTTGGATGTAAAAGCGTTTTTAGAGCATCTCAAAAACGAAGAAGCAGAGACGATGCGATTTGCGATCAACAAGATCGAACAAGCTCTACTTGCTCACCAAGACAAATTGGAACCTTTGGACGTGAAGTTGATACGTTTGGTGAGACAAAGCCCAAACATCACCTTAGCGGAGCTGATGGCTGAAACGAACTGCACGTTAGTTCAAGCTCGCGCGGCACGATTTGATGCTGAGTTGCTTTAAGATCGGTTTGTGGTTTACTCACTTTATTAACAGATGTTAGGGTACCGATCAAAATCACTCACTAAGACCATTTTATTATGGATATTTGGCAGCTTCTCCTTTTTATCCCTGCTTGCTTTGCTCTAAATATGGCTCCAGGCCCAAACAATTTATTGGCAATGAATAATGCGCGTTGTTACGGCTTTAGGGCCGCGTTTACGGCCAGTTTAGGCAGAATTGCTGCTTTTTCAGCGATGATTGCGTTGTCTGCATCAGGTCTGGCTGTGATTTTGTATACGTCAGAAATGCTATTTTTGGCAATAAAGCTGGTAGGGGCGCTGTATCTACTGTGGATTGCGTTTAACCTTTGGCGTTCAGAGTCCAGCCCGATCTCTGACTTGGACAATTCGCGCAATTACGCAGGACTTGCGAAGCAAGAATTTACGCTTGCTGCTGGCAACCCGAAAGCGATACTTATTTTTACTGCATTCTTGCCGCAATTTGTTGATGCCAATGCCAACGTTCAAGAGCAGTTTTTTGCCCTTGGCTCCACGTTTTTGATATTAGAAATGGTCGCCATTTCAATCTATGCCATCTTTGGTTTGTACTTGAGACACTGGTTTTCAAATCCAAAAATGGCGAAACGTTTCAATCGCGGATGTTCGTTGTTTTTAGCAGCATCAGGTGCGAATTTGCTACTAAGTAAGCAATAACAACACATCATCTCCGTAGATTATTTTTCTATAAAAAAAGCCGCTGATGTTACATCAGCGGCTCTTTTAGTTGATGCATCGATTATTTATTGTTACCACATCAAATCGTCAGGCACGACGAAATCTGCGTATGGATCGTCTTCTGCTGGAATGTCCGATTCAGGTTCTTTTTGTTCGATGATGACGGACTCATCACGTTGAGCAATTTTATTCGCTACTCCACGTGGAATGACAACATAGCTTTCACCAACAATTGCGATTGCCAAAATACCTTTGATCAACTGCTCGCGGATAAGTGAATCTACATAAAGAGATTTCACTAGCGTACCGTGAGTGAAGTTGTATTTGATGTCGCCATCTTTTAAGTCGATCTTGTTCATCTCAATCAATTGATTGATCTGCGCTTTGATCTCTTTGTTTAATCGCTCAGCATTTTGCTGCTCGCTCAATTGTTTATCACGCTCTAACTGTTGACGTTTATTCTCTTCAACCGCCGCTTTTACTTCGCGTGCTTGAACGCGTGATTTTTTAGAGCCTTTCTTCGCTTTCTTTAGTTTCTTTTCATTAACTAAGCCAGCTTTCAGCATTTGTTCTTGAAGGGTAAGTTTTGCCATGTTTTATCCAGTTAGTGCGCAATTTTGGGCATTTTACCCACTATTGCCACTTGTAGTAAATAATAGTGCTTTCTATGGGTCTAAAATGTTTGGTTGGCTTGTTATCTCTTTAAGGAAAGTGCAAAGCGGGCCTTCTCCAAAGCCCGCGAGCGTTACTGAAATCTAGGTGGGTTATGGCTGCCACTGTTTAGATGTGACGAGGTTATCCATCACTTTGTTTACCGCTTGATGCGCTTTGTCGACAATGGTGTCTATATCGTTACGGTTCGCGATAAGCGGTGGAGCAAATCCGAGGATGTCACCATGTGGCATGGCGCGAGCGATTAAGCCTTGCTCTAAACAGGCCGCCGCGATTTGCGGGCCTACTTTCAAGTTTGGATCAAAGTGTGCACGGCGGAGCTTGTCTGAAGAAAACTCCAACGCATGCAACAAGCCAACGCCACGAGTATCACCGACCAATGGATGATCGCTAAACGTCTCCGCCATGCGTTGCTGCAAGTAAGCGCCGACTTCGGCTGCGTTTTGCACTAAGCCTTCACGTTCAATGATATCGAGGTTGCAGTTCGCGGCTGCCGCTCCCATTGGGTGACCAGAGTAGGTATAACCGTGTCCGATAGCACCCCATTGGTCGGTGCCGTTTTCTAGCACACTCCAAACTCGTTCACCGACGATTACGCCAGACAGCGGTTGATACGCCGAAGTTAATCCTTTCGCTACCGTGATGAGATCTGGTTTCATGTCGTAGTGGAGTGAGCCAAAATCGGAGCCGAGGCGACCAAAGCCACACACCACTTCATCCGCAATCAAGAGCACATCGTATTTGTCGAGCACTTTGCGAATCGCCTGCCAGTACCCTGCTGGTGGTGGCACAATACCGCCAGTACCGAGCACTGGTTCTGCAATCATTGCTGCTACCGTTTCTGGGCCTTCTTCCAAGATCATCGCTTCGAGTTGATCTGCGCAATATTGAGAGAATTCGAGCTCAGACATACTCTCGCCTTCACGGCGATAATAATATGGCGCGATGGTGTGTTTGATACGCTCAAGTGGTAAATCAAAATGGGCGTGGAACAGCGGCAAACCTGTCATTGAACCGGACGCGATACTTGAACCATGGTAGCCGCGGTCACGCGAAATGATTTTTTTCTTCTCTGGTAGACCACGAGCATTGTTGTAATACCACACCAACTTAAGTTGAGTTTCGTTCGCGTCGCTGCCTGACATGCCGTAGTAAACTTTACTCATGCCTTCAGGCGCCATTTTGATGATGCGATCTGACAGTGTCACGAGCGCTTCGTTCGTATGACCGACGTAAGTGTGGTAGTACGCCAGTTCTTTGGCTTGCTCATAAATCGCATCGGCCATTTCGGTCCTGCCATAGCCAATGTTTACACAATACAACCCGGCAAAGCCGTCTATCAGCTCGATGCCTTCTGAATCGGTGATGCGTATTCCGCTTCCGCTCGAGATAATTCTTCCCGAAAGCTCCCCGGCCGCATACTGCTTCAGGTGGGTTGAGGCATGAAATACTCTCTGACGATCGATCTCTAAAAGTTGTTGGGTTTTGTTACTCATGATCCTTCTCCTCGAATAATTGGATATCCATATTTCGTGCCTCAACTGCCACTGACGGTTGGTAAAGCGCCTAAGCAGCAGTATTTGATTTCGCTGTATTCTTCAAATCCGTGACGGCTTCCTTCTCGTCCAAGACCAGACTGTTTCACGCCGCCGAATGGGATAGGGTGCCCTGTCATTTTGACGGAGTTCACGCTCACCATGCCAAACTCCAAACCGCGCATGCAGTGCCAAATTTGGTGAATATCGTGACCATAAACATAGGCAGCTAAGCCGTACTCAGTGTCGTTGCTCATTTCAATCACGGTATCTAAGTCTTGGTAAGGCAATACGCCTGCCACAGGACAAAAATTCTCTTCGCGATACACCGCCATTTCAGGGGTTACATCGGCTAGCAATGTCGGCGCGAAGAAATTTTCGCCTGGTACGGGCTGGTGGTATCCCGCTACCAATCGCGCGCCTTTGTCGAGCGCGTCACGCACCAAATCATGCGCTTTATCCACCGCAGTGCGATTAATAAGCGGTCCCATGGTGGTTTTTTCGTCTAAGCCATTGCCTAAAACGATGTGGCTCATTTCCTTGGCAAACGCTTCCAAAAACGCTTCGTACTTATCGTCAGGGACGAAAATACGGTTTGCGGCCAAGCAGTCTTGTCCTGCGGTTTGAAACTTCGCATCCACGGCGGCTTTGGCTGCTTGCTCGACATCCATATCTGGCAGCACGATGAAAGGGGCGTTACCACCGAGCTCCATACTGCACTTCTTCACGGTTTGTGCCGCGTCGCGCAGCAACAGTTTGCCTACTCGAGTTGAGCCTGTGAACGAGAGCGCTTTGACTTTATCGGAGTGGCACAAGGTTTGTGACACCATCACCGCATCGCCAGTGATCACGTTAAATACACCAGGTGGAAAGCCAGCTCGGTCTGCTAACTCTGCCAACGCTAACGCAGAAAAAGGCGTTTCACTGGCGGGCTTAATGAGCACCGGACAGCCTATTGCTAGTGCGGCTGCGGCTTTGCGTGTGATCATGGCATTAGGAAAGTTCCATGGCGTAATCAGTGCTGCGACACCAATTGGCTCGCGCACCGTTGATAGCTGCGCATTCGGAATATGACTTGGGATGGTTTCGCCATAACAGCGGCGTGATTCTTCGGCAAACCAACGAACAAAGGATGCGCCGTAGTCAATCTCACCTACAGCATCACCTAGTATTTTTCCTTGCTCCATCACCATCAAATGAGCAAGATCTTGCTTTGATTCTAGAATCAGGTCGTGCCAACGCATGAGAATTTCAGCGCGCTCTTCTGCTTGCATTTTTCGCCATTGACGAAAGGCTTGGTCGGCTTCATCAATCGCTTGATAGAGTTGTTGCTGAGAAAGCTTAGTGATGTAACCGATGACCGTGCCATCTGCTGGATTATCCACCGGATGAAATTGATCACCACTTACCCATTTGCCATTTACGTACGCTAAACCTCTCACCAAACGTACGTCTTTCATTATCGCCATCATGTCGTGCGAGGCTTTTAATTCCTCTGCATGTAAGCTGTGCAGTGCTGTCATGAGTCCTTCTCCCAGCATCGTTGTCCATAATGAAACTGTAATGGAGAAGTGACCGAAATAATTTCTGATACCGAGGTTTAAAACGTCAGAACTTTCTTTTTAGTGCCGTTAAATATGGTGTTTTTTCTGTTCACGTCTGATGCGCATTTTCCCTTTTATAACAAAGCGTTTTGGTTTACTTCGAATGTGCCCGCATCACGTTTGATTGTTTTTGTCACAATGTAAGTAAAGTAGCGCTCAATGCCCACATCTGAGTCTAACCAGTTGTCGATAAGCCGCTGATATTGGTCGATATCTTCTGACTGAATTTTAAGGATGTAATCGACACCACCGCCCGTGGCATAGCAATCAGTGACTTCTGGTGAATGTTGAACCAGTTGCTCGAAGCGTTTGAACGCTTGGGCGTTGTGTTCTTTGAGCGTAACTTCAACCATAACCGACGTTCGTTTGAACAAAATATCGGTATTTACTCTTGCTCCGTAGCCTTCAATGATGCCTGCTTCTTCCAGTTTTTTGACGCGCTCCCAGCAAGGGCTCACGGATAGGTTGATGGCCTCGGCAAGGTGAGATTTGGTGATACGACCATTATCATGAAGTATTTGTAGAATTTTTACGTCGTAGCGATCGAGGCGCATAATGAGTCTCCCTGTAGAATACTAATCATTTCATGAAAGGCTGATGACTGGTCGCTGTTATAAGGTGCTTTCCAGTTTGCTTCTGGTATGCCATTTGTTTTGATTTCTTTAGTTGGCTTTTCAATCAGCCTATCTCGCCGCAGTCTTCGGCTATAACTGCGATAGTGTCACCGATATTCACCATAGCAGGAAAACGACGCGCCGCGAAAATACCATTGCGCTGTGACTTGTACTCAACGGGGGCGGTACCTGTGCGCTCGGTCGAGAAGATTCTCACTAATACATCGCCCTTTTTGACGGTATCGCCAAGATCACATAAGTATTCTGTGATGCCGTGGTGTTGGCTTTGCACATAACAACTTGCATCAGGCATATCTAATAACTTAGTTGGTTGGGTTGGTTGTTCGTAGTCACCGGGCAAGTTGCCTGAGAAGCGCAAGAAGTTGCGAATGCCACGGTCGGAATAAGCGATGGTTTCTGGAGTGCTGGTTCCGCCTCCTCTTAGTTCGGTGGTAACAAAGATTTTTCCCTGAGACTCCACGGCAGTGTCATACAGGCTGGTGGCGTCCATTTCGAGCAAGATCATGGTGTAAGGTGCGCCAAACAGTTTTGCACCTAATATGCAGGCTTCTTCTTGATCGAGATTGTCGAGACGATGGGCAGCGGCGAACGGCACGATATCTAACGTTTTACCACCTGAGTGAATGTCTAACGCAAAATCGCACTTAGGAACTAGGTAACGAGTAAAATAATCCGCAATTTTCTCGGTCACTGTGCCTATGGGGTTGCCGGGAAAGCTGCGATTTAAATTCCCTTTATCGATAAACGACGTACGTGAGGCATTTTGTACCGCAGGTAAGTTCATCATGGGTACAATAATGACACGACCTTGGATTTGATCTGCCTGAAGCGAGTTCGTCAATTTTAGCAGGCTGGTGATGCCTTCGTATTCGTCTCCGTGATTACCGCCAGTAAGCAGTGCGGTTGGTCCGTGACCATTTTTGATCACGGTGATAGGTATCATAATACTGCCCCAAGCGGAGTCGTCATGTGAATAGGGCAGCGTTAAGAAGCCGTGCTGTACACCTTCTCGGTCAAAGTCTATGGTGGCTGTGATCGAGCTTTTTTGCATATCAAGTCCTTTTAGTTCTCAGACCTGGCTCAACAGAGCTTAAGGTTTGAAAAATTAGTGTTTAACAAATAAGTGGCGTGGAAAATCACACAATGTTTTTGCTCCATCATGGGTAATGACGATACTTTCCGTTGTTTCTAACCCCCAATCTTTGAACCACAGCCCCGGCATAAAATGGAATGTCATACCTTCTCTCAAGATGGTTTTATCGGTGTCTCGCAAACTCATGGTTCGTTCCCCCCAATCTGGCGGGTAGCTCAAACCTATTGGATAGCCACAACGGGCGCCTTCGCGTGAGAATCCCGCTTTATCGAGAACCTGGTTTAGTGCATTGGCGATGTCGGCGCAGGTATTTCCGGGCTTTGCCACTTTCAAGCCCGCTTCAAGTCCTAGAGTTAGGGCTTCGTCGGCTCGTTTAAACTTGTCGTCAGGCTCGCCAAGAAAAATAGTGCGTGAGAGTGGGCAATGGTAACGGCGGTGCGCCCCTGCGATTTCAAAAAACGTCCCTTCGCCTTTCTTGAAGGGTCTGTCATCCCAAGTCAGGTGAGGTGCGGAAGCATCAGAACCTGATGGCAAAAGCGGCACAATCGCGGTGTAATCGCCAAAGTGGTCTTCATGCCCGAGCACGGCTTGGCGGTTAATCTCGGCAACAAGGTGGTGTTTCGGTAATCCTGGTTCAATCATGTCGAACGCGACACGGTGCATATTTTCAACAATGCGAGCGGCACGGTACATGTACGCCAGTTCTTGATCGGATTTAACGGCGCGGCACCAGTTGACTAGTCCAGTTGCATCGAGAAGTTGAGCATTCGGTAGGTGCGTAGTGAGTGATTCGTAAGCGGTGGCGCTAAAGTAATAGTTATCTTTTTCTACGCCGATGCGACCACGATCCCAAAGGCGCGGAGCCAGTACGGCTTCGACCAGGAAATCCATCGGGTGTAACGGCGGATTCATTACATAATGGTCTGGATAGTAGGTGATGTTTTCTGCCGACATATACGCAGTCCTGTATGCTCCGTTGGCATCTTGGCAGCGTCCAAACCAAACGGGTTCATCAGATGGACCAACAACGACACATTGTGGCACGTAAAAAGACCACCCATCATAGCCTGTCAGCCACGCCATGTTAGAAGGGTCATGAATGATAAGGACATCCAATTCTCTTTCTTCCATCGATTGCCGAACTTTCGTTAACCGATCCTGGAACTCATCCAGTGTAAAATGCAAAGCAACGCCTCTCATATTTTCTCCTTGTTAGAAATCCGACGCCTTATGGGCCTTCGGAGACGCTGAGGTATTTCTACCTTCTACCAGCTAGCCAGATCTGCGTTAAAAATGATTGCAATTTACCTCTGGGGTTGTATTTGGATTAAACGATGCTGTTTAACATGTTTGTTTAACCCATACATTTCATGTCAATCATTACAATTGTGGTTTATTTTTGTGCATTTCACCTCGTTTTGTGAGTTAAAGTTCGCCATTTGTTAAATGGAAGTTACAATGAGCATTAAAAATGAATCAATTAAAATATTGTGTCATGACAATTTCTTTGAACCCGATCATTCGGCCAGGCACCGCTAAATACATCTCCATTGGTAACTATCTTGTCGAATGTGTCCGCAGTGGTTATCTAAAACCGGGGACTCGATTACCCACACATCGTGAGTTTGCAGAACAAGTTGGCGTCAGCGTACAAACGGTGAGCCATGCATATGGTTATGCAGAGAAAAAAGGGGCGATCGAGTCTTGGGTTGGGAATGGTACTTTTGTCAAATCAGGTTTTGTGGATGAAAGTACGGACACGGAGTTCATGCTGACACAAGAGATGAAAGAAACGCCGGATGAAATTGATATGTCGATTGCACATCCGGTGGTGACCGATCGCCACATTACGCTTTTTAATCAGGCGTTAATGGAGATTGCTGGGCAAACAAACAATCGTGGTTTGATCAGTAAAGCAAAGCCGGTAACAGGTCAGCCTCATCATATTGAGTCAGGAGCACGATTTCTAAGTAGCCAAGGGCTGGATGTGGGTGCCGATCAAATATTACTCACAAATGGTGCATGCCATGGTTTAACGTTGGCTTTAAGCACAGTTGTTGAACACGGTGATTTAGTTGCTTGTGGTCACTTGGTTGATCATGGCTTGATCTCTCGCTCGAGAATGCTTGGATTTAAGTTGCAACCACTTGAAATGGATGAGTTTGGTATAACGCCGGATGCATTTGAATGGGCATGTAAACACAAACCAATCAAGGTATTGTGTTGCACACCGAGCATGGCTAACCCGACTAGTGCGCATATGGATATTGAACGCCGAGAGGCGATAGCGAATATTGCGCAGAAATACGACATCTATGTCATTGAAGATGACGTGTATGGAGCACTAGAACCTAACCGTGTCCCACCCCTTGCCACATTGTTACCCGAACAAGCTTTCTATGTCACCAGTTTAACCAAAGTTGTAGCGCCAGGCATGCGCACTGGCTATCTGACGGTCCCACGTCATTTTTTGCAGCACGCGATTGGTCGTTTAGCGGCAACGAGTTGGTCTGCGACTCCATTACCATTTGAAGTCGCTCATTTGTGGATCGAAAACGGTACGTTAAATCGACTTATTCGCTTTCAAGTCAATGAGTTTGCTAAGCGACAGCGAATAGCAAAAGCCGCTTTAGAAGGGCATGTTTATAGCTCGCACCCGAATGGACAACACATTTGGTTGAGACTACCCGAGCAGTGGAATAGCGATGACCTGGTTGCTTCGGCAAAGCGTTCAGGGGTGCAGATCACTGGATATAAACCGTTTGTTCTCGATACAAATCAGCCAATGCCTTACGTGCGAATCAGCTTGGGAGCAGAAACAAACCGAGGCTACATCAAACACGGGTTATCTGTGATTGCTGAAATTCTCGATACCAACCCTCCCACCTCACATTTTTTGGTTTGAGCGATAGGTTATTTATGCTTTTATCTGATGGACTTAAACGTTTGTAACTGAGTTTTTTCTTGTCGCCATTGCCTCGGCGATTTCCCCGTCCAACGGCGAAAGTGGCGGCTGAAGACCGCAGTTTCTGCATAGCCCAGTTGCAACGCGATATCGGTAATACTCTGAATATTCTCATGCAATCGCTGTTCGGCGAAATCCTGACGCACTTGTTGTAAAAGCTGCCGATAATTTGTGCCCTGTTGTTTCAGCTTGTTTTGCAGCATTCTCGGATGCAGGTCCAATGCTCTTGCAACGCGCTCAACGCTGCATTCTCCGGTTGAGAGCAGACGGCCAATCATATTTGCCGCTTGGTCACTGAGATTATTAGGGTAACGGGTCTGCAGCTCTTTGAGGTGTTGCTGAAAATGGCGCTCTAGTGCGTCTTCATCTTGGTGGTTCTTAGCGTTAAGTAGACTCGCTTTAAGTAGGATACCGTCAAACTTATCACCGAAACGCAGTTTGTTCTGCTGGGCAAATGCGCTCTGTTCTGCCTCGAAGCTGGCGTGTTGGTTGAGGTGTAAAGAGAAGTGGCTCGCTTCAATATCAAGTAAGCTCGTAACAAACATGGCTAAGTGCGACACACTCAACTGCATCAACTGCGCGATACCGCGTTCGCTGTGCACATCAATATTGAGCGACAACCGTACCCAATCATCTTGTGGCGTCATGTTGAGAGTGACTCCTGACGAATGCAGATAGAGAAAATCATTCACCCGCACCAAGGCTTCACCGACCGTTTCTGCGCGGGAAACCAACATCGGCAAATCACCTAAACTTTGCAGGTTTTGGCGCTCGGCGAGCAACGCACCAAACAGCGGTTGCTTACAACGAGCAGCCGCTTCCTCCAGCAATTCCGCCAACCTAGGGTAGGCGAGATACGTATCGGGATTGCGAAACTGCGCAGCAGACAGCCCGACGGCAGCCATAATCTCAACCGGATTCTGCCCTAGTTCGGAAACCAAGCTATCAAATTTATCGGCAGCGCCACTTCGTACGATATACATGTCTCGATTTTTAAGTGTTAACAGGTTGTAAATCGCAATGTATCAAATTTACTTCGCAAAAGGTCAAGTGAGTGTCAACGAGTTGATCTAAGTTACATTTTGATAACAAAAACACATAGACGAGAAGCCGTATGGAACTTATCAATAAAACCGCGATTGTCACCGGCGCTGCAGGTGGAATTGGCCAAGCCATTATTCACAAACTGCTGGAACAAGGCGCGAAAGTACTTGCTGTCGATATTTCAGAACAATCATTGCAAATGTACACAAGTTTTGACCCAAAGCAGTTGGGAACCTTTGTCGCGGACGTCACCGATTACCAACAAGTTGAAGCTATGGTGAAGTGCGCGGTTGAACAGTTTGGCTCGCTTGACATCATGGTCAACAACGCAGGCATTGGCGCGCCGAAACCTCTGCTTGACCACGACCCAATTGCCGATTTTGAGCCGATCTCTAAGGTCAACCAAAATGGCGTTTACTACGGCATTCTTGCCTCTGGAAGACAATTCCAAGCTCAAGGCACGCCGGGCGTAATTCTTAATACATCGTCGGTTTATGCGCAAATGGCGTCTGAAATGACCTTTACCTACAACGTCAGTAAAGCCGCAGTCGATATGATGACCAAATGCGCCGCATTAGAACTCGCACCATTGGGTATTCGTGTTTGCGCTGTCGCTCCGGGACGCGTTGATACTCCGATGTTAAGGCAATACGAAGAGATTGGCCTGTGGGACCACATCCGCAAAGAACAGATGCGTCAAAACTTCACACAACCAGAAGAGATTGCTGATGTGGTGGCGTTTCTGGTCAGCGAGAAAGCCAACTGTATCAACGGTTGTACCATCAGCGCATCTGACGGTTTCGAGAATTTTAAGTACCCACTTATGGGATAGGCGAGTACGCCACATTACAGCAATAGCGAGGATGTAAGTTATGTCATTACCAGAAGTTATTCAGCACCAAGATTTCTTATTAACTCTTAATACCAATGAAGAGTCGATCATCAAAGACGCGCTACCGGGTGTGGATGTTTACCCATTGTTTCTTGATCCAGAAAACGGTACGTGGGTGATTCGCGCCAAATTCAAACCGGGCGTGACTTTACCTAAGCACTTCCATACTGGTGTGGTGCATTTCTATACACTGAGTGGCGCTTGGCACTACATTGAATACCCAGACCAAGTCCAAACCGCTGGTAGTTATTTGTATGAGCCAGGTGGTTCGATTCATACCTTTCACTGTCCAGAAGAGTCGGGTGGTGCTGATGGCTTTATGGTGATCCAAGGTGCGAACATTAACTTTGACGAAGAGGGTAACTTCATCAACATTATGGATGCAGGTTGGATTGAGCAAGTGGTGGTTGCCGCTACCAAAGCGCAAGGCTTCACTGCGCGCTATATCAAACCGGGTGCGATTGCTGGCCTAAGCGATGAGCTAGCGGAGTAACCCCATGCAACAGATGAACAGTATTGTAATGCAGGATGGCCGAGTCCGCCTGCAGCAAGTCGAAATCCCTCAACCCGAAGCGGGACAAGTGTTGGTTCGCAGCCTTGCCTGTGGCATTTGTGGCTCCGACCTTCACATTACTCGACACGCGGATGAGGTATTTGATGTATTCCACCAGCTCGGGTTGATACCTGATGAATCCGGTGAGCACGCTCAAGTGATGTTAGGGCACGAGTTCTGTGCGGAAATTGTCGAATACGGTGCCGGTACGCAGCAAACGTTGTCCGTTGGTAGCCGAGTCACCTCTGTGCCGATGTTGCTCAGTCAAAATGGCGCAGGCGTTGGTGTTACTCCGGGTACTTATGGTGCTTACTCTGAGTACTTCCTGCTTGATGAAGCGTTATTGCTGCCTGTCCCAGACGAAATGCCGTCTGAGGCGGCGGCGTTAACCGAGCCGCTGGCGGTCGGTTTGCACGCGGTCAATCGCAGTGAAATCGAAACGGAAGAAACCGCGCTGGTTGTCGGTTGCGGCCCTATAGGGCTGGCGGTGATTGCTGCACTGAAACAACGTGGCGTGAGCAATATTCTTGCGGTCGATCTTCAGGAAGAGAAACTGCAACTTGCTAGTGAGTTTGGCGCAAATCGATTGATCAACCCGACCAAGGAAGACGAGATCGCCGTTGGTGAGCAGTACGCGATGAACTCACGTCTGGTCATTTATGAGTGTGTGGGCAAGCATACCTTGATTGACGATTTTCTGCGCCGTGCTCCTGCCCGAGCGCGAATCGTCATCTCGGGTATCCATACTACACCTGCAATCATCAACTACGCGTACGCGACGGTAAAAGAGCTCGACTTGAGATTCTCTTACTACTACCAACCGCACGAGTTTGAGCAATGCCTACAAGCGATTGCCGAACATAAGTTGCCTTGGCAGAAAATGCTCACCGCCAAAGTGGGAATCGATGGTGTCGAAGACGCATTTACAAAGTTAATGACGCCAAATGATCACATCAAAGTCGTTATCGAACCTTGGCGCAGCGGCGCGTTAGAAGTGATTTAACTCTTAGCCAGATTAAGCTAGCTAAAACCAATTTTAGTTTGGTGACAGCCCCAACCGTAGCAGCTAGGTTGGGGCTTTTTTTGTTAGGCCTGTTCTGCGCATTCCTGTTGCAGAGCAGGGTAATCGGTGTAGCCTCGTTCGTTTCCGCCAAACAACGTTGAGCCATCGAGTTCTGCCAACGGATGGTGATGTTGCAAGCGAGAGACTAAGTCTGGGTTTGCTACGAATGGCCGTCCGAATGCGACAAGATCCGCGTAGCCTTTCTCTAATACTTCGTTTGCTCGTTGAGGATCGTAGCGACCGGCAACAATAATAGCGTTGCGAAAGCGCTTTCTAAGTTCGATTCGAAACGTCTCAGGAATCGTTGGTGCATCGGCCCAATCGGCCTCGGACAAGTGCAAGTAGGCAATGTCGCGCTCCTGTAGCTGTTTTGATGCCTCTAGGATCGTTTGCACGATATCTGGGCAGTCCATATCTTTAAACGTAATGAATAGTGCCAATCTCACTCCAACTCGATGCGCACCAACAGCGGCGATAACTGCATCCACCACTTCGATAAGAAAACGGATACGATTTTCTCGTGAACCGCCGTAGTTGTCTGTTCGATGGTTTGAGTTGGTTCTTAAGAACTGATCGATCAGATACCCATTCCCGCCGTGGATTTCTACACCATCAAAACCCGATTCAATAGCGCGTTTGGCTGCGTTCGCGAAATCACCGACAACTCGGTTGATATCCGCTTGTGTCATGGCGCGTGGCTCAACACAATCGACCATATTGCCGTTGCCTTGTTCATCTGCAATCCAAACTTGCGTCTCTACCGGAGCGAGCGCAGATGGCGCGATAGGCTGTTCACCATTTTGGAATGTTGGGTGAGACACTCTGCCCACATGCCATAGCTGACAAAACATCGCTGCGCCTTGTGATTTGACCGCTTGGGTCACACCCTGCCAGCCCGCCACTTGCGTATCGGTGTAAACGCCAGGGGTGAACGAATAGCCTTGAGAATCGTCCGAAATTTGTGTGGCTTCGGAAATGATCAGCCCGGCAGAAGCGCGTTGTTGATAATACGTTGCCATCATCTCATTCGGGATGTTGCCCGGCTGAGTGGTGCGTGCGCGAGTCATTGGTGCCATGACAATGCGGTTTTGTAGTGACAACGCTTTTAGTTGAGCTGGTTCAAACAGCTTATTTGTTCTTTGTTGCATGTTGCGCTCCTTAGATAAGTACTGGCACGTTGGTCGCTTTCCGAGCGGTTGCCATCCAGTGAAGTACGGCTGGATCCCATTGCACTTCGGGCGCACTGAAAAAACCGCGTAGAATGGAAAACATAATGGCTTGATCAACCAGTGACGTTTGCTTTTCTGAACTTAGGTTGAGCAAGGGTTTAGTTTGTTCTATCAAAGCGGCGACTTCTTTCGCAATCGCTGGTGTATCGTTAATCAAGGCTTCAAAATTTAACGCTTCGGTTTCTTTTTTTGCACGCCATGCTTGTTTAGCGCTTTCTGTTGCAAATTCCGGTAACGTCATGTTTGACCAACGCGGATACCCGACTTTTTGTAGCGGTAAAAACGCTTGTTTTTGCCAGTCTAAAACCGGTGCTGAGGGTTGGCTGCTTTCATTGGAAGATGCCAATTCAAGGAAGTAGTTGATGATGTCTAAGCTTTCCGCCATCGCTTCACCATCGTCTTTGATCAAAAGAGGAACTTGTTTTGCGCCGATGATGTTTGTTGTGGTGCTCTCGTCGTCATAAGCAATGTTGATGACGTCGAGCTGAATATTCAGTATGCCTGCAACAAAACGGACGCGGGCGCTAAAGGGGCAATGTTCATAAATGTACAGTTTCATTTTTTGTTTCCTATCTCTGGCTGGGCAGGGCGTGTTGTTGTGCGTTGAACAGCGTTACGGCGTTTAACTTTGCCCTGTCACATAACGTTCTGGGTCTAAACAATGTTGATAGGGTCAGTATATGGATTCGACTTAATTTGATAATTGGGTTATATCTGAATTGATTATTCAGTTTTTCCAAATAATAAGGGCGCGAAGTTGGATAAGTTTTCGGATATGACGTTGTTTGTCAGCATCGTTAAACATCAAGGTCTGGCAGCGGCGGGAAGGGAGTTGGGTTTGTCTCCGGCGACGGTAACGGCAAGGCTGCAAGCGATAGAAGAACGCTATGGCGTAAAGCTGCTCAACCGAAGCACACGCCACGTATCACTTACGGGCGCAGGGGCAATGTACCATCAAGCTTGTCTGAACATCATTGATAGCGTGAAAGAGACGGAAAACTTGCTGCAAACGGGTATTTCGCAAGTGCGCGGAACGTTGAAAATTTCAGCTCCACGAGATATTGGCAAACAAATTATTTCGCCGATGGTGTCGGCTTTTTCTGAGCAATATCCGGATGTGACGCCTTATCTTTACCTTAATGACAATTTATCGAACTTGGCTGAATCGGGGCTCGATTTAGTGATTCGTTACGGTGAGTTAGCGGACAGTAATCTCATTTCGCGCAGGCTGGCGTCGAGTCAACGCGTGCTGTGCGCGTCACCTGATTATTTGGCGAAGCAAGGTGTCCCAAACTGTCCACAAGATCTCGCGGATCATCGCTGCTTAGCCATGGTGCGCAGCAATGAAGAATTAAAAACGTGGCACTTTAAAGATGAAGAGTCTCACCAAACGATCACGGTCACGCCAAAGCGCTTTTCTGATGATGGTGAAGTGATTCGACAATGGGCGTTGGAGGGGGCGGGGATTGCGTTGAAATCGATTTTAGATATTCAGCAAGACCTCAAACAGCAACGTTTAGTAACGGTTTTGGATGGGTATATGAAAAACTTCAGCGCCTTCTCGCAAGGCGCTGAAGCGGATCTGCATGTCATTTATCAAAGCCGTCAATATCAACCGAAAAGAGTTCGCCTGTTTTTGGACTTTCTAGTTGAGCAATTTAGCGCGCTGAGTGATGCCAGCAATCAGATCTAGATGCGATTCAGAGGTTTCTCGGCGGTGGCGATAAATCCCGACGGTGCCAGGGTTTGGTTCGTTTTCCATAGTTAAGCATCGTAAGCCAAAGGATTCCAAATACGGTTGCAGATGGCGGGTATAAGACATCACCGCGACGCTTTCTTTCAGTACATCAATACTGGCGAGCAGAGAATCCACTTCGTAAGTCGGTCTGTCATCCAGTTGCTGCCTTTCGCGTTCATTTTGTTTCGGGATTGGGTTGTCGATGACGTGAGCGAATTTCTTAGCGTCATAAGTGACCGAAAGAGCGGGGTATTCGTGCAGCATCTCTTCGGTGACGGTTTTCCCTAGAAGTGGGTGGCTTGGGGAAACAAAATAGGCATCAACCGTTTGAAATAGTGGAATAAACGTAACATCGCATTTAGACGACAAGCCGACAATCTCGTGACCGATGAAGAATTCAATCTGTTCGCTGATTAATGAATCCATCAAGCCTAAGTGGTTGCCAAATTCGACGTGCGTAGATGCCGATGGCTGCTTGGTCAGATGTTCATTGAGTGCTTGTTTGACGAATAGCGGCCACCACGCATCGCCAGTGCCCATTTTAATTTTTCCGACTTGGTACTGTTTCCGTTCATCAATGCTTTGCATCATTTGGTTGTATTCATGCTGCATCGCGTTGCTATGGCGATAGAGGATGCGTCCGTATTCGGTCAACACCATGCCATTAGGATGACGTTCAAACAGCGTCACGCCGAGATTCTCTTCCAGCTTCTTTAAATTGCTTGTTACCGTTGGCTGGCTTAACCCTGCCATTCTTGCCGCAGCGCTGATGCTTTGGCAGCGTGCAACCAGTAAAAATTGCTGCAGAGATTTGTCCATTTTCTTTCCCCTTTAAGAACGAGGGGTATTTTGCACAATTTCATTTATAAATCACAAATCTGGAATCTCATTTGATTGAAATTATGCGCATTTCATAGATCTACATCACTGTTGGGGTCTGACGTATAGATGTTATCTATAGCTCGCTCCTGACTTCCTATTTTCCCCTCAAAAGGGTGTTCTTTAGACTGTCGCCAAAACAACAATCTAAGGGATGAACATGAAACCGAGTTTTATTGCGCTTGCCGTCGCGTCTTGTATTGGTCTTGCTGGGTGTGGGTCAGATTCTTCTGATGCGCCTGTGCCGGTCGACAAACCAATTATTTCAGCCGACTTATATTTACGTGGTTTAAATGGGGATTGGGGCACGGCAGAGCATGCCAAGCTAAACTATTTGGGTAATAACGAGTACGAAACCGTACTGCGCGTCGCTCGAGGTAGCAATCAGTTCAAGATTGCTGATCCGGGTTGGCAGATCCAATACACCTATTTTGAGGAGCCCGCGGCGTTCGATAAAGCTCAAGAGTACCTGCCAAAACCAGACACGAATGAAGCGTGTATGAACGATGATTGCAACTCTGAGATCACGTTTGAAGACAAAGGGTATTACAAGTTTTCTGTGAGCTTTGCCGATGAAAGTCGTGCGACAATGACTGTGACGAAAGCAACGCAAGAAGAAGCGGAAAAATACTACTCTGATGCGATTCTCGACCCTGCAATGGTGCATGAAGGGCATCAGAATAAAGAAGTGAAACTGTTCGCCAATTACGATGACTCGAGTGATACCGTGATTTTCTCGGTGAAAGATCCTAAAGCTGAGCTGCGTGAATTTGGTATTTCAACGACGACAGAATTGCGTGATGCGCTCGACCAGGGCTTAGTGATTAATGAACAAACAGGGCCGCGAGTGGTGTCGGGCGATGTCGCGTTTGATGCGTTGTTTGCGTTGACGATGAAAGAGCTAGACCAGCTTGCCGTTTCTGAAATCAAAGACGGCAATTACAACTACAACAACCCAATCAAAGCGGAAGTTTTTGAGACGGGCGCGAAGTGGCATTACGTATGGACGCGTGATTTGGCGTACGCAGCAGACCTTTCGCTTGCATTGATGAATCCAACTCGCGTGCAAAATGGTTTGAATTTCAAATTGTCCGCTTTCCGCGATACGACCGATCAGCAATACGATGGCGAGCAGATTGTGCAAGATACGGGCACGGGCGGTAGCTGGCCAATTAGTACCGACCGCACGACTTGGGCGCTTGGTGCAGAACGCTTACTTTCGGCATTGGATGGAGAAGAGTACAACCAGTTTGCCGAGCGCGCTTACAAAGCGATCAGTAATACACTTGAAGCCGATCGCCTGGCGGCTTTTGATGCGAAATCTGGTTTATACACTGGTGAGCAATCATTCCTTGATTGGCGTGAGCAAACGTATTCAACGTGGACGCCAAACGATGTCAATGCGATTGGTAGCAGCAAAGCGTTATCGACAAACGTGGTTCACTACCGCGCGATTCAGCTCGCGGCTAAGTTGGCAGAGAAGTACGACTCAACCAACGCGGTCAAATACACTGAATGGGCTGCTCAGTTAAAAAACGCTATCAACGAGCAGTTTTGGAATGCCGAACGCGGTATGTACGTAAGCTATTTGTTTGATAATGGCAAAGACATCGCGGTCGACAAATACGACATGTTGGGCGAAGCACTTGCGATCATCAGTGGTGTGGCAAGTGATGCGCAGGCGAAACAAATCATGGCCAATTACCCACACAGTGAGTTTGGCGTGCCGGTTTATTTCCCTCAACAACCAGACGTGCCTGTGTACCATAACCGCGCAATTTGGCCATTTGTTACCGCGTACAGCTTGCGTGCCGCGCATCAAACACAAAACGTGGCAGCAGCGAACAATGCCATTCAATCGTTGGTTCGTGGTACGGCAACCAATTTATCCAACATGGAAAACTTAGAGTGGCTTTCTGGTAAGTCATTCATCATCCATAGTGATCATGGCGAAGATCCGAGCTTGGATGGCCCAGTGATTAACTCTCAGCGTCAGCTTTGGTCTGTGGGTGGCTACTTGAACATGGTGGTAGAGACCCTATTCGGCATCCATACCGAAACGGGTAAGTTGGAAGTGAAGCCATTTATCACAAGTTGGGTGCGCAATAACTTGTTGGCTCAGTCTGAACAAATCAAGTTGGAAAACTTTGCCTTCAAAGGAAAGAACTACTCGGTAACCATTGATTTGCCTGAAGTAAGCAAAGATGAAACGGGCTACTACCCAGTTGAAAATGTCACGATGGACGAAGAGGGGCATTTCCACGTGACACTGGGTGCGCTTGTGAATGTAGATAGCAGCATTACTTTGGTTTCTGGTGTGAAACCGTATGTGAGTGAAGACAGTCGCGTTTATTCTCCGCAAGAGCCAACATTGGTGGTAAAAAGCGTTGATAATTCGGTTTCGATTGACGTGACGAGCAAGTACAACGTGAACTTGTATCGCAATGGCGAGCTGATTCAAAAGAACGTGATTGCTCAATCTTATTCCGATACGCCAACAGGTTTTGCTTGTTATTTGGCTGAAAGCATTAACGATAAAGGCTTCCGTTCTAACCCAAGCCAGCCAGTTTGTGTCGGTGAAGAGATCCGCATCAAACTTGATGGCGAATATCAGCCACTCAAAGACAATGTCTCAGTGGTTACGGTGGGCAAAGACAGCGGCGTCGTAAAAGGTGCAGAGTCGTTTACAGCTCCTGTAACGGGCACTTACCAGTTCGATGCTTGGTACAACAATAACCTAGGGCAACTTAATACTGGTATCACGAACACCGTGAAATTGTTAGAGGTATTGGATGATGCAGGTAAAGTGGTTGGCCAAGGTTACTTGCAGATGGGCCATATTGGTGAAAACCAAGGTATGCGTTACTCGACGCCAATTGAAGTAGCGTTGGAGCAGGGGAAAACCTATCAGATCGCGCTGAAGGACCACTTCAATATGAGTTACCTCACATCGAATGAAACCTACATCTACGCTGGTGGTATTGAGGGTGAAAAGAACGAAGCGCAAATCGCAGATATTCGAATCACACCTTTAATGTAGGCTGTTTTAACAAAGCTGTGTTATAAAAAACTGTGTTCTAAGAAAAACAAAGCCGCTGAGATTATCAGCGGCTTTGTTGTATTTGCTATCGGGGGCCGTTTACAGGTTAGTTTGCAGCTTGCGGACGAGGCTTACGGCGTTGGCCTGATGGTTTGTTTCCTGCAGGCTTAGCATTGTTTGGCTTGCGGTTACCAGACGGTTTACCAGCGTTGCCACTCTTATTACCGTTTGGTTTATTTCCATTCGGTTTATTGCCATTTGGCTTGTTGCCGTTAGGTTTGCGGTCATCTGGTTTGCTGTGTGCACGGCCTTGGTTTTCACGGTTACCTTTAGGCTTGTCTGCACCGCCTTGGTTGGTGCTGTTTTTGTTGCCGTTGTTACCACCGTTGAAGAGACGTTTAGGTTTGTTTGCACCATTGCCTGCTTTCTTTTCGGCTGCTGGGGCGTTTTCACTTGCAGCATTTGGCGCTTTTGGTTTTTTCGGCTTCTTAGGTTTTTTCGGTTTGATTGGGCGCGTATCCAGTTTAGATTCTGGCACCACATTGGTTGGCGCAAAACCTTCCAACTCTTTACGTGGTAGTACTTCTCGAATCAAACGTTCAATCGCAAACAACTCAGATGCTTCTAGCGCACACACCAGTGAAATCGCTTTACCTACTTCGCCCGCGCGGCCAGTACGACCAATACGGTGAACGTAGTCTTCTGCCACTTTCGGTAGCTCAAAGTTCACCACTTGCGGTAATTGCGGAATATCGATACCGCGCGCAGCAATGTCCGTCGCGACCAACACACGAATTTCACCCGATTTAAAATCCGCCAGTGCTTTGGTACGCGCACCTTGGCTCTTGTTGCCGTGGATGGCAGCAGCCGGTAGGTTTTGTTCGATCAGGAACTTCGCCAGACGGTTTGCGCCGTGTTTCGTTTTCGTAAACACCAGCACTTGCTTCCAATCGCCGTCTTTGATCAATTTAACCAACATCGGTGCTTTCTTCTTAACGTCTGCTGGGTAGATGCTTTGCTCAACCGTTCTCGCTGTCGAGTTTGCCGGATTCACTGAAATCTCAACTGGGTTGTTCACCAAGCCTTTCGCAAGATCGCGGATCTCATCCGAGAAAGTCGCCGAGAACAGTAGGTTCTGACGCTGTTTTGGTAGCAGAGCTAGGATCTTACGAATGTCACGGATAAAGCCCATATCCAACATGCGGTCTGCTTCATCCAGTACCAGAACTTCTAGTTGGTCGAACTTCACTGCATTTTGGTTGTACAAATCCATCAGGCGGCCTGGTGTCGCAACCAACACATCCGCACCTTTGCGAAGACGCAGCATTTGCGGGTTGATCTTCACACCACCAAAAACAACCGCACTGCTTAGTGGAAGATGACGGCCGTACATAAACACGTTTTCTTGCACCTGAGCCGCCAGTTCACGCGTTGGCGTCAGGATAAGTGCACGAACTTGGTTAGCACGAACGCGAGGGCCGTTCGATAAACGCTCAAGAATCGGTAGCGTAAAGCCTGCGGTTTTACCTGTACCAGTCTGCGCTGCTGCCATTACGTCTTTCCCTTCCAAAATAGCAGGAATTGCTTTTGCCTGAATTGGCGAAGGGGTGTCGTAGCCTTTCTCTTGAATAGCTTTAAGGATTGGAGCAGATAGACCTAACGAGGTAAAACCCATATGTATGATTCTCAATTGTAGAGTTAGATAACAACGCGCCGAAAACAAATCGGTGCGAAAAGTGCGACATTCTGAGGCTTTTACGCGCAGGCTTCAACTAATTCCGTCATGGATAAATATTTGAACTGGATCTCATTTCTTTTTGGCAGGCAAAACTGATAACTGGTTTGGTCGATCGATTGAATGGTTTTACGTTGGCGATGCCCATTCTTACATCGCTATCACGGTATGCAGTTTTAGTTTATCAAATGCTGTTCGGAGTGTGGGGGAGGCTTGCTCCTTTCATTACTCCGCTTTTGCATGCGTTAAAAACGCACTCGTCAATTGCTGAAAGAGCGAATCTACCGATGGGCGGTCGGATACATGATGGAAGAGCGGTGTGTGGACATCACCACGAATATCATCGCTGTGACCGCAAAGCTGATTACACATTCGTACTGGTTCGACAATCTTCTCGACGTCGGCATCAATCAGAATGCATGCTTGTGACAATACCACTTGTCCGCCGCCTTTTTTAAGTAAAACACGCTGCGCGGTTCCCACGACTTTTTGCCCGCCAATGTTGAGGTTGTACTCGCCATCGCAGTAGGAATAAGGCGTAGCATGAACATCCACTTTCACGCCGAGCTGTTTAAAGAAAACCGTTAATATCGCACATAAATCGAGATACGCTTTTTTGATGTTGTAAGGCTCGCCTTCTGGCCAGTGGTAAATGTGGGATAGATTGATAATACCTGGCACCTGAGGGACTGGGGCACCACCGGTTTTACGAGAAAAGAGCTTCCAGCCAGACGTATTTAACGCATGTTCTAACTCATTAGACACTGGCCATTTCTTACCCGCGGGAAGCACGAGCGTTGGACTTTTTACTTGCCAAAGCAATAGCACTTGCGAGAGTTGGTTGGACTGAACTTGTTTAATGAGCTCATCTTCTTTGTCAAATGCATCAGCGACTTCCGTAGCTGTGTAGCGAATTAGCTTATTTTTAGCAACCAAACTCTATCCCTCGCGGCTATTTAATCGTTACTGTTGTATCTCAGATACAGCTTTATTGCTAGGTCTGAGTGATTAGGCTTTTGCTCGCTAGCTGCATGATCACCTTTTGGATCTTTTCCGTTGTCCATTAATTCTGCTTGAACACGCGATAAAAAGTTTTTGCTAGTCATCACATCAGCCATTCATAAAATCTGCCATCTATGAAAAATTTTGGCGATATAAGTATGAAAAAGCGAGTGATGACTCTCGCGTTAGCGGCATCATTAACGGGATGTGTGACGTTCCCAACTCAAGAATCTGAGCAAGTACAGGTGCTTTGGGACAATGTGAATGCGATTGAAAACTGTGAACTAATGGGTACCGTGATCGGCTCAGAAGGACACTTTTACGATTACTGGTTTCACGCAGATAAAGACATGGTTTGGGGGACGCTAAACCAAATGCGCATCAAGGCGGTGGATTTAGGCGCAGATACCTTGTACTTGTATCAACCGTTGAGCTTTTCTACGTCAGTGACGATGTTTGCAAATGCTTACAAGTGCAAACAGTAGCGATTTTCTTGCTCATAATTGAAAGACAGGCGCTGCTCGCCTGTCTTTGATGCGTTCTACAAATACTGGAGACTTTGCGTTAATTAACGTTTGCTGTCGCCACCGCTGATGTATCAGAAAACGACAATGTAAAGTCTCGCTCGGTATTAAGCACTTTGGCTGGAAACTCTAAGCTCAACTGCGTATGTGGCGCGACTTCTGAAGCAATGCTAGTAACGAATTTTCGGGTTTCTCCAGGAGAGATCGATATGTCACTTCCACCTTGTGATGAGAGCTCAGCGATACCCATTGTTTCAAGTGTGTTACCTGCAGTATCCGCCAGGTGTAATAAAGACTCTGACTTGTAGATTAATTCTCCACTTTCTGTGCGATATGCATTAAACGAGTTGAAATTTGGTTGCAATGATCCTTGTGAACCAATGTTAGTAACGGAAAATGTCACATTAGCGCCATCAAAGTTCTCGACTCTTACAAGTACGTTACTGTCTTGGTAACGAGCGGCTGCCGCCGCAGTTGCTTGCTGTTTCTGCCTCTGTTTCTCTTTTTCAATGTCGCTTAACTGTTTCTGCTCATTAGCGATTCGATTCTTTGCCATGTAGTACGACTGATCGACCATTGCTATTAAAGCGGGGATTGAATACAAAGTGAGGCCTTCCAAATGGTCAAAGTCGATTTTGGCATGTTGAGTACGTTTATGATTAGAAAATTGGCAGTAACCATCAATCAAACTGATTAAAGCCACTTCAAAAGTGCCCTGTAATCGGCTTACTTCCTGTGCTGCTTTCTCTAGATTTGAGCGGACTTTCCGAATCTCTTCCAAACTCTTTTGTGAAAGACGACCGTTTGGCGATACGTCGTTAGAAACCGAGACCAGTTCTTCGGTCACAAATGGATTGTTTTCGGCAGGAATCACCGTAGTGATACGGTTGGATTTGGTGATGTCTTCGCCCAATAAAACCATCATTTTTTGCGATGCGGCGGTTGTGTTGCCCGCTAATACGTCACTACAGTTTGGCGACGTATTGGCATACACGGCGAATGCGGTAAAAAGTGAAAGTGTAACGGACCAGCCGATGGTGACGAGTCCTGTCGTGGTTCGAGTATTCATCCTGATAACCCCTCTGTCATTTGGTGCGATTCACTGACGTAATAGCCAATCAAAAGATTGGCTCGCGACATTCAGAATGGTTCTGGTCAACCCTTCGTAGTGGGTATGCCCACAGATGCTTATTTAGTCGTTTATCAACCGCTAAGCCACGATTGATAAAGTGTCTGAAATTGAGAGCATTAACGCTGCGAAGTTGATGTCTTTGACTGAAAGATAGACGTAACTTTTCTAACCATCAAATACGTGATTGAGTTCTCATTTTTATATGAGTGAGAGGTTCAAGAGAAAACAGGCACTTACTGTAGAGAGTTGATTTGAAGGAAAAATATAAATTTTTTTGGGAACTTTTTTGATGCTGCCTTTGAGACTTTTTTTTTGAATCTCAAAGGCAGGTTCTTACACTCGCGTTCAATTACAACGTGTTGAGGACATCCGCGAGTCGAGAGACAGCTGTCGTCAGTTCTTCTGGTGTAGCATTGGTAAAGTTAAGACGCAGAGCGGCTTTTACCTTTGAACCTTCTGGATAAAAGACCGGGCTAGGCACTACAGCAACCCAGTTTGCGAGAAGGTTTTTCGCCAGTTCGAAGGTGTCGCATTCTGGAATCTCGACCCAAACGAACATACCACCATCGACGGGTTTGAGTACGCAACTTTCTGGCAGCTGTTTTTGCAGTTCAGCAAACATGACATCGTAACGTGATTTGTAAAGCGCACAGATGGTTGAAATGTGCGTTTCGAAGTTGTCATGTTGAAGTAGACCATGCAGCAAAGCTTGCATAGGAATACTAGAGTGCAGATCGGCACCTTGTTTAATTTTGATGAGTGGCTCAAGGTAGCTACTCTTGCCCGTAACTACACCAATACGCAAGCCTGGTGAAGCTATTTTGGAGAAAGAGCGCAATACGATGGAGTGCTGTGGGCAGAAGTCCGAAACCAGTGGAAGCGCTTCACCAGAAAAACGCAGCTCGCGGTATGGTGCGTCTTCAATGAACGCCACGTCGTATTGTATACAAAGCTCGGCAACTTTTTGGCGAGTCTCTAGCGCCCAGCATACGCCCGTTGGGTTGTGAAAATCGGGTACGGCGTAGAACATTTTTGGTTGCTGCGTGGCAAAGCACTGTTCGAGTTCTTCAAGGTTTGGGCCACACTCGGTTTGTGAAACGGTCACGATGTTGGCTTGCACTAGACCGAATACTTGCATAGCACCAAGGTAGCTCGGTGCTTCCATCACCACTTTATCGCCCGGATTTACGTACGCACGCGCAATCAAATCTAGCCCTTGCTGAGAGCCCGTTGTGATCATCGCCAAATGAGATTCCGGCAGCTGGTAATAATCGGTCAAAAAGTTAAGTAGCGGGGCGTAGCCTGCTGTTGCGCCATATTGAAACACCTCTGGCATATTAGCGAGGTTTTCGAGCGTCGGTTTCATTAAGTCGATCGGGAAGGTTTTTTCGTCCGGCAAGCCACCTGCAAGAGAAATGACGTTCTTATCGCTCGCTGCTGCGAGGATCTCTCGGATGTAGGATGACTTAGTTTGTTGTAATGACTGTGCGATTTCCATGTGCTGTGCTTCTCGTAATTGTCTTTTTTTATGTCAGAAATAGTATAGGTAAATTGCCAAGCTTGGTGTGTCCATTTATGCTGTTAAATATGTCCATTTATGCTATTTAAGCGAAAGTTTACTCCGTGAGCCATCAACAAGTTTCCAGAATCAATGACGTGCTGTTTTACATTCACCAGGACATTAGCAGAGATTTATCGGCTAAAGAGCTAGCAGATGTAGCAGCCTATTCTGAACAGCACTTCCATCGTATTTTTAAAGATGTGGTAGGGGAGTCTGTCCATCAATATATCCGTCGCACAAGAATGGAATACGCCGCCAATCAACTGATGTTTGATACCAGCTCATCGGTGTTAGACATTGCTAACAAGTGCGGCTTTAGCTCGGTATCTTCTTTTAGCCGAGCGTTTAAAGCAACGTTCGCTATGTCTCCTGGTGCGTGGCGAAAGCATGATTTACAAGTCGCAGAAAAGCCGTATCTAAAAGATCCGGAAGTGGCTGCGGGTTATCATCGGGTTGCGAAACGCGAGTTGCCAGAACCTAAAATTATGGAGGTTCCACAACGCTTTGCGGCTTATGTGCGGCATGAGGGTTATAGCCGTTCCATTCGCAATGCGTGGCTGATTTTGAAGGCGTGGGCAAGCTCTGAGAATCGGGACTTTTCGGTTCAATACGGTTTGCATCACTCCAACCCCGCTTGGGTCGAGCTCGATAAGTGTCGCTATGTGGCTTGTATGGCGATTGATAAGCCGCTTAAAGTACGCGGTGTCGTGAATCAAATGACGATTCCGGGTGGTTTGCATGCTGTTTTTCGCTTAACAGGGGTATATGGAGAGCTTCTTCCTCAATTGAGTATGGTGTTAGAGAAGTGGTTGCCGAATTCAGGCTTTAAGCAGCGTTCTACTCCCGCTTATGTTCACTATCATAAAAACCATTTCCTCAGCCATGATGAGGCGTTTGAGCTGGACTTCTATCTGCCCATCAGCTTTTTCTAACTGGAGTATTTATTTACTATCCGTAAGGAAGAAAATGCTAAGCTCTATATGGTGATTTTTTACAAATAATTGAAAATTAAATGAACATCGATCATGTAAAGCTATTTGTCCGTTTGGCTTCGACACACAACATCAGCATGGCTGGTCAGGAGCTTGGACTTTCTCCTGCTGTCGCTAGCGCACACATCAATAAACTTGAGGACAGCTTAGGAGTTCGTTTAGTTCATCGCACCACACGCAAAGTTTCCTTAACTGAAGAGGGGCAGGCATTTTTACCTCACGCGGAGGAGGTCCTTGCAACAGTGGAGGCAGCAAGGGGAGCTGTTGGCTCAGGGCAGAGCGCGCCAACGGGAGTATTACGTATAACCGCCTCTGCAACTTTTGGTCGCTTGCATATTGTGCCCGCATTAAAAGGTTTTATGGCGCGTTACCCAGGGTTAACCGTGGACTGCCGATTTTCTGATTCCATTATTGATCTGGTTGAGGGAGGTTTCGATGTCGCCATTCGTGTCGCTGAGTTGAAAGATTCTTCATTGGTCGCAAGAAAGCTTGCGCCAGATCGTCGTATTATCGTTGCATCACCAGATTATATTGAACAATTTGGGAGACCTAACAAGCCCCAAGACTTGACGAATCATCAATGTATTAACTTAGTTGGAATGAATAATTGGTCATTCAATACAAAAGATGGAATGGTCAATGTAAGAACTTCTGGTCGTTTTAAAACCGATAATGGTGATGCGATGAGAGACGCGACGGTAAACGGGTTAGGTATTTCTATCAACTCGGTTTGGAGTGTTTATCAAGAATTACAAAGTGGTCAGCTAGTGGAAGTACTCGAAGATCACCCTTTAGCGATGGATGCTGGGATTTGGGCTGTGTACCCAAGCTCTCGTTTAATTGCGCCTAAGGTGCGTGCCTTTATTGATTACTTTGCTGAATACTATGGCACGCCACCTTATTGGGAGTTTGCGGAAAAGTGATAACAAGTTTCACTTATCGAATACATTGTTTTTAAGGTCCGAATAAAAACGAACCTCAAGATAATTCTTAATTGTTATTAATAGAGTTTGCTTAAGATTAATTCAATAGTATCAATTATCTGCTGTGTTTTGCTTTGATCTAATGCATCAGGGTGTGGGGGCGCGAATGCTTCAATGTCATTATCGAAGTACATACCATGCGCTTGAGCAAACTCTTCTGATAGCGCAGCGCGAGTTAGAATATCTGCTCCTAAGCGGATATCACCACCAGCAACCCCATAAGCATCTTTAACCATCTTACTACCTAGGAATGATTTTGGGTTTACTGATACCAACATAGGGCCAGTGTTCTTAAGCTTTAGTCCGATTGCTCGTGACCACATCGTTAATGCCAATTTGCTTTGGGCATATGCTTCGCCATCTGACAATGGTTTGTTACCGAGTAAAGCGCTAGTGTTTACTGTTGTTTGTGCAGCTGAAGACAAATTAACCACACGACCCGTATCTCCGAGCAACGGCAATAGCTCTCTAGTGAGTAAGTAGGGAGCAATGGTGTTGACTGCGAAGCGTACATCAAGACCCTCTTTAGTTCTTGGATTTGGTGTTGCGTACACACCAGCATTGTTAATGATGACGTCTAAATGATTGAACCGTTCTGTTATCTCCATCACTATCTGTTTTACCGCATTGGGAGAGGATAAATCAGCAACAAGGCTTTCAACTTTACCACTTTTCATCTCCCTCAAACTTTGCTCAACTTGTTGAACTTTCTCTATATTCCGGCCATGGATTATTACGTGTTGTTCACGGTTAATTAACATTTTCGCGGTTTCTAAACCAATACCGTCAGTAGATCCAGTAACTAGAATTGTCTTTCGCATGATCGCTCTCATTGTTGAAGGTTAATATAGAACGATCATAGTGGCATCTTTTGCATTCGACTATTGAGACTAAAAAGAAAACACTTTCTAGGAAAAATTGAAAATAACTTTGTTGTTCTTTTTGTGGACGGTGCGACGAATTAACGTCTCATTAGATGCTACGGTTATACATGTGGTGCTCAAAAATTAGGCACTATTTTGTACTCAAATAATAGCCAAGAGGTCTCTATGTTAGGTGAAAATCACTCATTAACTCATGAATTCCCAGAACATTTGGATACCATTACTCAGCTTACCGAAAACGATGCATCATTTGCTGAAACCGTTAAAAACTACAATGCTTTAGATAAGGAAATCCGCGTACTAGAACTTCAAGGAAGCCCGATTGATGATCACGAAATGAACGTGTTAAAACATAACCGGGCTGAGCTCAAAGACTGGCTCCACTCGCGAATAATGGGTTCTTAGTGACGAAATGATCATCGGCTCGTAAATTGCGGGCCGATTTTAGTTCCAATGGACGATGCCAAGTGTGCAAACACTAGGAGTGCTGAGCAGGAGCTTGGAGCGGCAGGTGACCAGTTTTTACCCAAATGATCGTATCTTGCTCTACAAAAGGAAAATGCTCACTCATATGTGGGCTTCGAATCCAAGAGAGAGCGGGATAGGTACCTAGCTCGTCTCTAAACTCTCCTGACAATACGAAAATTTCTTCACCACCAAAGTGACGGTGTGGTTGAAACTTCTTACCTTTTGGCCATTTAACCAATGCGACATGTTCGTGCTCAAAATTATGCAGCGGCATGACTTGCAACCCACCGACACCACTCTGCCAGCTCGCTTGGTTTGTATTAATGCGAACTGTTTCAAGATCCTCAGATTCGAACTGATTTAGTTTAACTAAAATCACACAGCCTTCTTTGCTAAATGGTGCGTGTTGACTTCCTGGAGGGTTACGAAGGTAAGTGCCGGCAGGATAGTCACCGTATTCGTCAGAGAATACCCCCTCGAGCACCAATATTTCTTCTCCTTGAGGGTGAGGATGAGTCGAAAACTGCGAATTTGGCTCGTACTTAACGACGCTGGTGGTATGCCCTGATTCTTTGGCTTCTCGTTCCAAAGGTTTGCGCCACACACCTTTGGAAGGGCTGGCGATCCACTCCTGTTGAGCAGTATCTATCACGATTCTTTTTGAAAAATCCATATTCAACATATTGAAATTCCGTTACTTATTTAATTACTAATTCTCATTAGTATACGTATAAAAAACATCAATTGATTCATTTGTTGATAGCCCAATTCATGGATTGAGTACGAACATGAAATCGGAGCCTAATTTAAATTTCTGCTTGTGTAATGAGAATTGTTATATTATAACATCGCAAAATTAAATGTTATAACATAACAAAAAGGAAATGGTAGTGAATAAGAAATTGGTGTCTCTCGTGATCGGTAGCATTTTTGCATCCCCTGTTTTTGCCGACACACTATCGAACCCACAGATTGGTGTTGTTGTTGATGGCTACTACCAAGATGGCCAACGTCATAATTCTGAGCGCGAAGAAGGCTTTGGTCTAGGCCATACGGAATTAAACTTCTCATCAAATATCGACGACAAGTTTTACGGCGCATTGACCGCGGTTCTTGAAAGTCATGGTGATGAGACAGAATTAGAGCTTGAAGAGGCATTCATCGAAACTTTGGCATTGCCATATGGTGTAAACGTGCGCGCTGGCCGATTCCTATCTGACTTTGGTTACCTGAACAACCAACACATGCACACCGATAGCTTTGTTGAGCGTCCAATTGCTTATCGTACTTTCCTTGGCTCGCACTACTACGATGATGGTGTACGTGCAAACATCGTGTTGCCAACCGACCTTTATGTAAAACTTGGTGTAGAAGCGCTCAGTGGTAGCAAAATGTCTTCTGTCGAAGATGGTTCTGAAGTTGGCGTGTACACCACGACGCTGAAGCTTGGTAGTGACTTCTCCGAATCTTCAAGTTGGCAGTTTGGTTTAAGTTACCTGCGTAACGAAAACGGCAAGGTTAAAGAATTCGAAGATCACGACCACGGTCATGAAGAAGAGCATGAGCACGATCACCATCATGGCGCAGCAGTGACAGGTGCGAACCTTTACGGTGCTGATTTTGTTTGGAAATGGGCACCAGACGGTAATTACAAATACAGCAACTTCACGCTATCGGCTGAATACATGCTGTTAGACGGTGTGGTAGATAGCAAATATAAAAACGATGCAGAGTCACCAGACAACTTAAGCGCTTACTATGTTTCGGGTGTTTATCGCTTCAACCCAAGCTGGTCAGCAGGTCTACGTTACGGCGAAGCAGAAAGCTACGATGGTCATGCACATGGCGACCACATGCATTTTACTGAGCTGAATGATAAAGAAATGGATGCGATGATCGCATGGGATTCTTCTCACTTCGGTACTATCCGTGCGCAATACACTCGCATTGATAACCAAGACAGTGAGACAGACAACGTGTTCACTCTGCAATACGTGATGACATTTGGAGCGCACGGTGCTCATGCGTTCTAAGCTGACATTAAATAAATGCAGTTTGGTGATGATGGCGGCAGGAGCTGCCATCATTGCTTCGCCTGCTTCGGCTCTAAACATTTTCGTTTGTGAGCCAGAATGGAAAGCCTTTCTTGAAAGCCACGCGCCAGATGCCAGTATTTATTCAGCGACAACGGCTAAGCAAGACCCACATTACGTACAAGCTCGTCCTTCTTTGATTGCGAAGATGCGCCAAGCGGACATGGCAATGTGTTCGGGCGCAGAGCTAGAGGTGGGGTGGTTACCTATGCTGCAAGTTCGTAGCAGCAATGCGGCGGTGCAAAATGGTGCGCCGAGCATGATCTACGCGACGGACTTCGTGCGCATGTTAGATACTCATGCTCACGTTGACCGTAGCATGGGAGATATACACGCTCACGGTAACCCACATGTTCAATTTGCGGCAAATGACATGATTCCATTATCTCGTAAAGTCACGGAGCGCCTAAAAGCGATTGATCCCGACAACGCACCAAGTTACCAAGTGAATGGTATGAAGTTTCGTGCTCATTGGCGTAAAAAGCTTAAAGAATGGAATGAGAAAGGGGCTGCTTTAAAGGGTAAGCAAGTTGTCGGTTATCACGCGACGTATCGTTATTTGTACGATTGGCTCGGAATGAAGCAGATTGCCGATCTCGAACCTAAACCGGGCATTTCACCGACCACATCTCACCTGCAATCACTTACCAAGTTAGATGCTGACAGTTTTGATGCGATTGTTTACTCTTCTCATCAGGATCAGCGTCCAGCGAACTGGTTGCAAGATCATACTGACAAACCTGTGACTCAACTGCCATTGACCGTTTCTGAGGGTGAAAGCTTAGATGAGATGTACGATCAGGTCATTGATGATTTACTGGATGTGTTAGTGCCACCCGTTCCTGTGAAGATCTAAGTCATGGCGGATTATGCATGGCTTTTACCTGCGGTTTTTTGTGGTTTAATTGCGTTGGTTGGCAACATCGTACTGGGGCAGCAAGTTCTTAATCGTCAGATCATCTTTATTGATTTGGCGGTGGCGCAAGTCGCGGCATTGGGGGCAGCACTAAGCCACTACTGGTTGAGCCAATACGCGCTGTTCTCAGGTTCATTCTTTGGCGAAATGATTGGCCCTTGGGTGATGTCTTTGATGCTTTGCGGTTTGATTGCTTTAATGGAGAAACGATACCAGCAGCATTTAGAGCCCATGATTGGCAGCTTGTTTGTTGTGTCTGCATCGCTGGCGATCCTGCTGGTGAGTAAAGACCCACACGGCGGAGACTTTATTCAAGGCATTCTTAATGGGCAACTGTTATGGGCGACTTGGGCAGACGTTTGGCCTTTGGCACTCATTACCACTGCGATGTTGCTATTAGTTTGGTTAAAACCTGCGTTTATGCGCGGTAGTGGTTTTTATCTGATCTTTGCTATTCTGATGCCCATTACGGTCAAGTTAACCGGCATTTATTTAGAATTTGCTTTGTTGGTGATTCCAGCTTTATGTGCGGCAGCATTGAAGGGAACTCGATTCTTTGTCGCCAGTATCAGCATCGGTATTGTTGGGATATTAACGGGTATTGCCGCATCGGCTCGCTATGACTTACCGAGTGGTGCGAGTATTGTGATCACCCTGTTTATTGCTGGCATGTTGTTTAATCTCTTGCTTCAGCCTTTTCTGGTGAAAATAACAAAACCAGCTTTTGTAAGAGATTAAGAGACAAGTAATATTGGTCTGATGAAGTAGTATTTGATTAATCAGACCAATACTTTTCTATCCAAGTCCTCCAATCGTGTAACTTTGCGCCTTCCAACACACTTTCTTACGTTGATCTTGCCATAGTCATCAAGTTGCCTTGATTAGTTCACATCCGACTCCCAGACTGTTTCTATAGTTTTTATAAGATATAAAAGACCCTGCGTATGAGAAGCGCAGCTGTAACGCGACTAGGCATAAAAACAAAAAACGCTAGGGATACAAGCGAATTTGTAATCTCAACATTTAAGGAAGACCAAGATGAAACCGGAAAAAGTAGCAGTAGTCACTGGTGCGGCTCGTGGTATTGGCCAAGCGATTTGTGAGCAATTACTGGAGGATGGATTCCACGTAATCGGGCTAGACATATCTCCCGTGGAATGGAGTCAGTCGGCGCAGCTAAGCAGTTATCAAGTCAACTTGTGTGATGCCGAAGCCGTCAGTGAAGTAGTAGAAAGTGTTGTAGAGCAGCACGGAAGAATCGATGCTCTGGTTAACAACGCGGGCATCACTCGAGATGCATTGTTGCCAGATATGTTAGAGCAAGACTGGGACAGCGTGATCGACGTGAACCTAAAAGCGGTGTTCTTACTCACCCAACGTGTTGCTCCTGTCATGCTAGAGCAGGGCACAGGCAGTATTGTTAGCATTTCTTCTATAGTGGGAACGGATGGTAATATCGGCCAGAGCAACTACGGCGCAAGTAAAGGCGGCGTCATCTCAATGAGCAAAGGCTGGGCGAAAGAACTTTCAAGAAAGGGTGCACAGATACGCGTCAACTGTGTCGCGCCAGGCTTTATCGCCACCGACATGACCAAGAACCTGCCAGAGAAAGTCATTCAAATGATGGAAGGCAAAACCCCATTAGGGCGCATGGGCTCAGTTCAAGATATCGCCAATGGCGTCTCTTTCCTAACCTCAGACAAGAGCGCCTACATCACAGGCCAAGTGCTCAAGATTGACGGTGGGTTGGTATTATAGCTCGCTAATCAAAACGTCAAATACCAAACGCCCTTTACTTATATGAAGGGCGTTTTTGTTTGAGGAACCCGACTTATGTGAGTACTACTAACTACTAATAGAAAGCCTTGATGCCGCTTCGATTTCGCTTCGAGTTGAGTTTTTGAAGCAAAAGGCCAATACGTTTGAATAGCGTCGGGCGTCTCCTCTTAAACACTGCATTCCCTAAAGCACAGTATTCCCAAAAGAAAAGCCCACCGAAAAGCGGGCTTTGCTCTCTTTTAGTAACGAGAAGAATAACTAGTAGCTCGCTTGAATGCTGACACCGCTATAGTTTGAGTAACCTTGAATCATGACGTGGTAACGTCCACTTTGTGTTGCGCTGACCGTACATGTCTCATTGTTACCGTATTTGAAAGGTCGGCAGTCCCATGCATTCAGTGCTGGTTTTGCACCAAAACGGAGATACAAGTCAGCATCGCCAGTACCGCCATACATCTGTACTGTTAAGCGCTGCCCCGCTTCTACATCAACATAGTAATACGCGACTTGACCAGTTGAACCACTTAAACCGCTCACTGGCACACCCGAGGTTAACTTGCCTTCTGGGTCCGGTGTTGGATCAGGGCCACCACAGTCTTGGCCACAATCTGCATCGGTTAAGCTATAAAGTAGCTTGTTCACGCTGCCTCTTGTGTCCGTCACCTTTCCACTTGTTGCGCGACTAACGATTAAGGCCTCTACTTGGCTTGGCGACAGCGAACTGTTTTCTTGAAGATACAGTGCTGCTACACCCGCTACATGTGGTGTCGCCATCGAAGTACCACTAATGGTTTTGTAGCCACCGTCATACCACGCAGATTTGATTTGTGAGCCTGGCGCAAATACATCCACACAACTGCCCCAGTTTGAAAAACTCGAACGTGCATCCGTACTGGTGGTCGAGCCAACAGTTACACCAGTAACAACGCGCGCTGGAGAGTAGTTACACGCATCGGCGTTGGAGTTACCTGCTGCAAGCATAAAGCTGACACCTGATTGAACCGCACTTTGCACCGCGCTATCGAGAGCGACAGATTGACCGCCACCCAAACTCATATTGGCGACTGAAGGTCCGGAAGCATTCGCAGCCACCCAGTCCACACCGGCGATAACACCAGACGTAGAACCCGAACCGCTACAGCTCAATACTCTCACGCCGACAAGGTTGACGTTTTTCGCAACACCATACAAGCTGCCGCCGATGGTGCCCGCAACGTGTGTACCGTGTCCATTACAGTCACTTGCATCTGCATCGTTATCGACAAAGTCATACCCTGAGACCGAGCGACCACCGAACTCAACATGCGCGTTGTTCACACCAGTATCGATAACATAAGCCGTTACCCCAGTCCCATCAAAGTTGGCACTGTAGTTGTTATCGAGTGGTAAGTTACGTTGGTCGATTCGGTCTAGTCCCCAAATGGCGTTGGTTTGATTTGCGTCTGTCGAGACTATTGGGTCAAGCGATAGGATTCTGTCCTGCTCAATGTAATCCACACGAGGATCAGAACGCAGATCTTTTAGTTGCTCAGGACTCAAGTTAGCGACAAATCCACTGATCGAGTGGTCGAAAACCGACTCCACTTGTATCGAATACAAACCGGACATGCGGTCTACAGACTGTTGCGTGAATTGCTCGAATTCCGTTGAATTACTCGCCATCATTTGCGGTTGTTGAAATACCACTATGTAGCGATCTGCAATGGCGATGTCGTCCGGTGCAAGCATCAAAGTGGCAGGCAATGTGTCGGGAGCTTGTTGTAACTCTGCACTGTCCGCAATCTCATTAGATTGCGAAAAAGCGATAGAAGAATGAAAACAGAGTGCTGAGGTGATACAACAACTTAGTAGTTTCTTTAACATAAAATGTTCCTTGAAATCATAGTCTTGTTGAATTTTACCTAGTACCAAACTGTCAACACGAAAACACAGACAATCAGCGTAGTACGCTCAATACGTGCTGCAGTGACGTTACACAAATCAAACTAGACAATGAGCAACCATATGCATAATTGATAATAATTCACATACTCAGAAACATGATCAATAACCAAGCTTTATTGAAATTGAAATGCAAAGATTCATTTAGACTTAGAGCAAAATCCCTAAAATAGAATAATTCTACACACCTGAAATATTGCCTGTTATATGACTTCATCTTACCGATAATTTACGCAATAAAAACCTAACTATCCTTTTATTGGTCATAACTCAAATCGGTTGATAGATGTTAATATAGCCACCTGATTTCTGATGTTTTTAACTCATGGTTACTATCCAAGTTCAATATCGTTTCTGTAATAAAACAGAGCCCGTTCGTGAACATGGAAAAGGGCATTCTGGCTCTCCTCGCTCCAGATGTATCGAGTGTCGAAAGAGCTTTAACTCGATTACGTTTACGAAGCCCGCAAGCCAGATGTAAAAGAAAAAACTGTTGATATGTCAATGAATAGCTCTGGCGTTAGGGAAACAGTACAAGTGTTGAATGTCGTATACAACACAGTATTGAGTACTTTAAAAAATCTCGCCAAGGTAAGTAACCTCAATGCCTTTCGATAAAGCAAATATAAGACTAATTTGTAAACTTGAAAGGCTAGCTGTATTGGTTGAGGTATATGAGGAAAACACTTCCCCATTTAAGAACTGAAACACACTTTTGCCTCTTTTCGTGTTAGCACGGAAACTGTCCTGCTACCAGACTTGTGTTTCAATAGTGCCTTGTAGTATCGAAAACACTTACCACAAACTCTAGAGATTTATGTACTATACCACCTACTGGAAGCTTGATGGGTGGTATTGACGTGAACTTATCTCAAATTGATCTGAATTTGCTCTTTGTTTTAAAGCACTTGCTCGAAGAGAAGCATGTATCTAACACCGCTATGGCTTTAAATATGAGCCAGTCTGCGGTAAGTCGAGCACTGCAAAAAATGAGAGTTTTCTTTAATGACGAATTACTGGTGCGCAAGAAATACGGCTATGAACTGACTCCAAAAGCAGAGTCAGTAAGGCAAGACATCAATAATGTGATTACCAGTTTAGAAAAACTTGCCCATAGAGACTCGTTTGATCCGAGCACTGTATCAAGCACCGTTAAGGTTTACGGCCTTCTTCCTCAGATTAATACCTTAATGCCTAAGGTTATCGCTAAGATTCGGCAAGAGGCTCCAAACCTTAAGGTCAGTTTGGACTCAGCACCAAAACGTCATTTTGATGCGTTGGTGGCTGGAGATGTTCATTTCGCACTTTCCTCTCATCAACCGCCAAGCTCTGAGCAAAATATCTATCGAATGGTTGTTGCTAAGCGTACTTTCCGTTTGCTTATGAGCCGCTATCATCCACTGGCCGATTTAGAGCTAACTCCAGAGCGTTTGGCCGAATTTGACTTTGGACAAGTCTCTTTGCAGGGTGAGAAGCGATTGTCGTTTGAGCATAAATACCAAGAGCTAGGGTTAGCGAACAAAAAAAAGCGTTTATCAGCGCCAGTGCAACTGAATAACTTTAGTTCTGCTCCAAGTATCGCTGCGGAGACTGAGATTATATTTCATCTACCGACACCTTTTGCAGAGGCAGCTTGTCAAGACCCTCGCTTGATCGTTCGAGAAGTACCTGCCGAGCTACAGTTGGACTTTCAAGAAGTCTTCCTATATTGGCACAAACGCTTTAACGATGATCCTATGTGTGAATGGGTACGAGAGATCTTTAAACAGCTCTATGTTGGAACCGATACTTTAGCTTAAATGCTTATATCGGGTAATTCGTGGTTAACTATTCGTATATTGGATAGTGATATTCTCTTTTCTCGATAGTGATTAACTTGTCAGTGATTATGATAATCAGGTTTAATTGATAATAATTATTAAATGCAATTACATTTTAAGCCTATTCAATATGAAGCCTCTTTTCACATACTCTCTATTTTCTACATCAGTTGTTTCTGCTTGTATTACTGTACCTATGGTCGTTGTTGCAAATGACCAGTTACCTGAGACTGGTATCAATACAACAGCAATGGAAACCGTAGTGGTTACAGCCTCTGGTTACGAACAGAATGTCACAGAAGCGCCAGCAACAATAAGTGTTCTCACCCGAGAGCAACTTGAAAATCGCTCATATAAAGATTTGACTGATGCTTTAAGTGATATACCTGGGGTAACCGTTACAGGAGGTGGTGATGGCCAAGATATCTCAATTCGAGGTATGCCTGCTCAATATACGGCCATTCTTGTTGATGGCAGGAAGCAGTCTGGTCGAGAAACTCAAACTAATGGTAGTACGTTTACTGAACAAGACTGGCTTCCCCCGTTGAGTGCAATTGAACGTATTGAAGTTGTACGTGGCCCTATGTCAACCCTCTATGGGTCTGATGCTTTGGGGGGTGTGATTAATATTATTACGCGTAAAAATTATCAAGAGTGGCACGGAAGCTTGCGTGCAGAAACGACGCTTCAAGAAAATTCAAAATCTGGAAATAGCTATCAAGGGCAGCTGTACCTTGCTGGCCCTGTCATAGATGGTCTGTTGAGTACTTCTTTGACTGGACTGTATCAGGAAAGAAAAGAAGATGAAATTGAAGGTGGTTATGCAGGTAAGACACTCGACAACTATCGAGCTTCTTTGTACCTCACACCTACCTCGGATGACACTTTTACTCTGGAGTTCACCAATCATAACCAAGAGCGAGAGACCACTCTAGGTAAATCAGTGGAGCGAGAGTCTCAAGTTGCAGTACGAGAATATGAACGCCAATCTATTGGTTTTAGCCACGACGGAAACTACTCTTGGGGTACAAGTTCTTCATTTATCAGTAATGAAACAGTAAAAAATATCGGTGCAGATAAAGAAGTAGAGAATAGTCAAATTAATACGCAATGGGGTCTGCCTCTTAATGCTCACTATTTAACGCTGGGCGCATCTTTCGAGCAAAAGGATCTGACTGATAATAAACTATCATTGACCTCTAAAAACAAGCAATGGGCAGTATTTGCTGAGGACGAGTGGTATCTCACGGATACATTCGCTCTCACTCTTGGTTTACGTTACGACGATAATGAGATCTTTGACGGGCAATTTAGCCCAAGAGCTTACGGGGTCTGGTCTATTGACCCTAGTTGGACGCTAAAAGGTGGTGTGTCTACGGGTTATCGAGCACCTAGTTTGACACAAATGGACGAAGAGTGGGTTCAAGAGAGCTGTAGAGGACGTTGTTCTATTTACGGTAATCCAGACTTAACAGCAGAAACCTCCATCAATACAGAGATGGGACTGTATTACGTTAATGAGCGAGACCTTTCTGCAAACATTACTTTGTTTTACAGCAACTTCAAAGACAAGATCGAAAGTGAGTTTGTCGATCCGACTTGTACTGATAGCAGAAGTTGCGACCGCACTTACGTCAACATTGATGATGCGATCAGCTATGGTGCAGAAAGTTCCGTATCTAAGGGTATTACAGAGTCAATTACACTAAGTGCGACCTACTCGTATACTCGTAGTGAAAAGAACACTAATGACGATGATGATGGCTTACCTCTCGTACAAGCACCTGAACATATCTTCTCACTTAATGGTGATTGGGCAGTGCGTGATGATGTTGCTTCATGGGCCCGAATAAACTATCAAGGCAAAGACAAAAACAACATCACTAGTGATAGCACAAGAACGTTGGCACCTTCTATTACTTACGTGGATCTCGGTGTGAACTGGCGTGTAACTAAGAGTGTGAAGTTAATGGCAGCGGTTTATAACTTGTTCGATGCTCAAACCACAGAGGAAGAGTTTGGCTACATTGAAGATGGCCGACGCTACTGGTTAGCTGCTGAAGCGACTTTCTAATCTACTCACTTTTTAAGCGAATAACAAAACAATGAATACCAAAATTAAGTCTGCGATGACCTCTCTGCTACTTATGCCCTTTGTCTGTTTGGCTGGGGAGTTCAATGTAGAGAAGGATATCTTGTTCAAAACTGTAGGTGAGAGAGAGATTAAACTTGATCTTTATACTCCATCGGTTGAATCAAATACTCAGTACCCGTTATTAGTTTGGGTACATGGTGGTGCATGGAAACGTGGAAGCAAAGACGCCATCCCAGAAAAGAACCCATTATTACTTCAGTCTGTGTTGAATGAAGGTTATGCGCTAGCTTCAGTTGATTATCGTTTAAGTGGAGAAGCGATCTTTCCTCAACCAGTACAAGACATTAATGATGCACTGAACTATTTGTACGACAATGCTGAAAAGCTCGGTATTAAAGCGGACAATGTTGTGATAATGGGACGCTCTGCTGGCGGGCACCTCGCTGGCTTTATTGGTGCGACTAACTCGGCATACAACCAAGTAGATTTCTATGAGCCACCAAAGTACAAGGTCTCAGCCGTAGTAAGCTTTTTTGGCCCTACCGATTTACTTGAGTTAAGTAATAAAGGTGGCAAGAAAACCAGCAAAACATCGTCTGTATCTCGTTTCTTAGGAGATATTCCAAACAATATTCCAAAGCTTGCCAAGAAAGCATCAACGACGAGTTATGTGAATGAAAATACTCCACCATATATACAGTTACACGGCACCTTGGATAAGCGAGTGCCTCTATCTCAAAGTGAGATACTTAAGGCTAAGCTTGATGAGCATGGAGTTACCAACCAACTTTTCATTGAAGAAGGTGTAGGACACAGTGCACCTGTCTTTGATACCGAGAAGTACGTTACTCATGTTTTGGACTTCTTAAATAAACACTTTCCGAACTAACGCTCTAGTCAATATAAGGCTTAAAAGTTCAAGGGGAAATACTGAGCCAACTGTGATTACAGTTGGCTTTTTCATGTATCTCTATTGGGCATTTTATCATTCTGATTAATGGGAGCGGCTGGCTCATTTTCAGGCAGTGGTTGAATAAATCTATGACTACTTTAGGGTATGTATTCTAACGTACTTCTGTCCAAAAAAGTGTTTCGTTAGCTTGAATTAGAACAACAAAGCGCTCTTCACAGAAAATGAAGGTCGTTTATCTCGTCTTAACAGCCTTTCAAGTTGTTTGAAATGAGGTATCGAGATCCGCTTCGCTCTTAGTTACGTTCAACCTTAGCTGCTACTTTTCATCAACAAATAGAGATGAGTTACCATCAAGTAGCATAGGGAAGCGAGTGAGCACTATTCTCTCAAATGAACACTAAACCCCTTCTTTGTAGCCTGTCACCTTCAAACTACTTCCTCTAGCGCTAACAATTAATTCAAATGTGCGCTGGTTAATGATTTTTCTGTAAGTAACACAATTGAACGTGATAGAAGTAACAAAATGGCCTCTTAACGGTAACGTTCCCGAAAAGTTTATATATTATCGCCCTCATTGATACAAGTGGTAGATACGCTCTGAAATTCAGACTTTAGATGGGTATTTAAAGTCACCATAAGTTTGCGATTTTTCCTTGGGAACGTTTGCAATATGCCTAAGTATAAATTTACGTGAGACTATGGAAATGAAACTACACACTTTGACGATGGCAGTAGCGCTTGGAATGGTTACTGCACCTGCATTCGCAGCAACAGATGTTGACGCTCTTGAAAAGCGAATTAATGAATTAGAACAGAGACTTGAGCAGACAGAAAAAGCATCCACAGAAGCAAATGAGAAAGCCTCAAGCTTTGAGTTTCATGGCTACGCTCGTTCCGGGCTACTGATTAATGACGATCTGAATGGTGCAGTGGGTACTGGTCCTTACATGACGGCAGCTGGTGCTATTGGCGCTCCAGTTGGGCGATTAGGGGTAGAGGATGATCATTATGTGGAAGCAAACCTTATTCACAAACGTTTTGCAGATGATGGTTCCAGCGCATTGTTCCGAATCATGTTGGCAGATAGTACGGAAACCAATAACGAATGGACGGCGAGCGAGAGTCAATTAAACGTTCGTCAGATATATGCTGAGCTAAACAAGTTGAGTATGTTCTCTGAATCAAGAGCTTTTGCTGACGCGACGTTTTGGGCTGGTAAACGATTTGACCGTGATAACTTTGACATTCACTTCTTTGATTCGGATATTGTTTTCTTATCTGGTACTGGTGCTGGTGTGTATGACGTCCAAATGAGCGATTCGTGGAAAGCAAACTTCTCGATCTATGGTCGTGATTTTGGTGAGATTGATAGCTCGTCAACAGATGTTGAAAACTATATCGCGACAATGAACAACCGCTTCGGTAATTGGCAATTGATGCTGAGCGGCATGACGTCTGCTGATAACAATGATCGCGTAGAAGGCGGAGCGGACAAAGGTTTACATGCGATGTTTGCTTACCATGGCGATAACTTCTTTGGCATGAGTGAAGGCTTCTCTAAAACCGGTATTTTGATGGGTGATGGACTGGGTGCGGAACTTAAAGGCATCGGTTCAAACGGAGATTTGTTAGAAGACGCAAAAGCCGTACGCTTGTTCAGCTATGGTGTAACACGCATCGGCGACAACTGGCGTGTAGCACCTGCGTTGCTAGCAGAACACAGCCAAGATCGCTTTGCTAAAAATGATGAATTTACGTGGGCATCGTTCAACATCCGCTTAGCGCAAGAGTTTACGCAGAACTTTGAGATGGTTTATGAAGGCTCATACCAATACATGGACCTAGACAATGCGATTGATAAAGCAAGTGGCAGTTTTTACAAAGCGACAATTGCACCAACGCTTAAGATGTCTACCGCTGCAGGTTTCTTTGACCGTCCGGAGCTACGTTTTGCAGTTAGCTACGTTGATTGGAGCGAAGACTTGAATGGCTACTCGATTAGCCAGGATGCGGGTGCTGCAACGATGGGTGATGGTGGTGAAGTTCTGTTTGCACTGCAAATGGAAACTTGGTTCTAAAGGGATCTAACCGACAAAGAGTAATAAGAAAAGCGCCAACTGATTTCAGTTGGCGCTTTTTCATTAACAGGACTGACGCTCAATTGTTTTGAATGTTAGTACCATCTTACTCATTTCAAAACTTCTGTTGGCAATTCTATCTAGTAGCAGTTTCGCACCATTTTCACCCGCTTTATCAAATGCATAGTTAAATGTTGATAAGGTTGGGGTGCACACTGATGCGAGCTCATCATCACCAACTCCTAGAACTAAAACGTCTTTACCCGGTGTTAACCCGAGCTCTTGAATCGCTCTCATCGCACCGATAGCAATACGGTCTGTCGCACAGAACAAGCCATCTAGCTTAGGGTTCTTTGTTAAGTGTTGTTTTGCCAATGAATAGCCAGAATCGATGGTAAAGTCACCACGAGCATGGAAGGCGATCTCAAAACCATGATGCTGTAGCGCTTGAACAAATCCTTCAGAGCGTTGCTTATCTACCGCGATATCGTCACCTTGCACACCAATAAAACCCATGGTTTGGCAACCTTTTGCAACCAGTCTATTTCCCGCTTCAAACCCTACTCGTGCGTCATCATGAATGATGCTTGGAATATTAAACATGGAACCATCTTGACCGACGAGCACAACTGGAACGGCTGAGTTTTGAATTGCTTTTACCAGTTTGGAATCGAGGTGGGTGGCGTAAAGAATGATCCCTTCAACCCGTTTTTGGTTAAAGATCTGAATGTACTCCAGTTCTTTTTCGTGGGCTTGGTGAGTGCTAGCAAGTAAGACATGTTTCCCGGCTTTTTCAAGGACATCGGTTAATCCATCGACACCTTGGGATGTGGCATGAGAGGAAACCCGAGGAACAATGACACCAACCAGATTGGTCTTTTGAGATTTTAGATCTTTAGCGACTTGGTTCGGCAAATAGCCACACTCCGCTACTGCTTGGCGGACCTTCTGTTTTGTCGCTTCTTTTACGCCATACTCATCGTTTATAACCCGTGACACTGTTGATTTTGATACGCCAGCCAGACGGGCGACATCATGCAGACTCGCCATTGTTCCTATCCATTCTGTTTTTCGTTTTTGGGATTGTTTGCAAAGAGAAGATGAAAAGCTCTTTGATAAGTAGCGATTCTAACCTCCTATACTGCTCTTAGGGAGAGAATTTGACGATCATTCTCACATTCTCTCTGCTTTATCTTTGATCATTTGGTTTTATTGAGCAAAAATCTGTTTTGCAAACGTTCCCGAAAATTTCGCAAGCTCAGATAATAATCCAATGGGGTATGAAATGAATTATCCGGCAGTAGCAAAAGAGTTGTTAACTCTATTAGGTGGTAAAAGCAACATCACCGCACTTGCGCATTGTGCGACACGCTTACGCCTTGCCGTTGCAGATGAGCAAAAAATAGATGAACAAGCGATTGATAACCTTGAAGGGGTAAAAGGGCAGTTCAAAGTTGCGGGTCAGTACCAAATCATTTTTGGATCAGGCATCGTAAACCAAGTTTATGCAGAAATGGCGAAGTTGACGGGTATGAGTGAAATGTCCACCAACGACGTTGCGTCTGCTGGCGCAGAGAAACAAAACATTGTTCAGCGCGCGGTGAAAGGGCTGTCTGATATTTTCGTCCCAATCATTCCCGCAATCGTCGCTGGTGGTTTGTTGATGGGTATCTATAACCTATTGACTGCTCAAGGCTTGTTCATTGATGGCAAATCTTTGATTGATGCCAACCCAGGACTGACAGACTTGGCGAACATGATCAACACGTTTGCGAACGCGCCGTTTGTTTACCTGCCTATTCTGCTGGCATTTTCAGCCAGTAAGAAGTTTGGCGGTAACCCTTATTTAGGGGCGGCGCTAGGTATGTTGATGGTTCACCCTGACTTGCTGAATGGTTGGGGATTCGGCGGCGCATCTGTGTCTGGCAACATTCCGGTTTGGAATATTCTTGGCTTTAAAATCCAAAAAGTGGGTTACCAGGGTTCGGTGTTACCGGTTTTGGTATCGGCATTCATTCTTGCGAAGGTTGAGCTAGGCTTACGTAAAGTCATACCTTCTGTTTTAGACAACCTTTTAACGCCATTACTGGCGATTTTCATAGCGGGTTTGCTAACGTTTACTGTCGTCGGTCCGTTCACGCGTGATATCGGTTTCCTATTAGGTGATGGTCTGAACTGGCTATACAACACAGCTGGCTTTGTTGGTGGTGCGGTATTTGGTCTTATTTATGCTCCGTTTGTTATTACTGGTATGCATCACAGCTTCATTGCGATTGAAACTCAACTTCTTGCGGATATTGCGACGACGGGCGGCACCTTTATCTTTCCTATTGCGGCGATGTCTAACGTTTCTCAAGGAGCGGCAGCGTTGGCGGTGGGCGTGATGAGCAAAGATAAGAAGATGAAAGGTATCGCGATTCCATCGGGTGTTACGGGTTTGCTGGGTATTACAGAGCCAGCCATGTTTGGTGTTAATCTAAAACTACGTTACCCATTTATTGCGGCAGTTTGCGCTGCGGCGTTATCAAGTGCGTTCATCACAATGTTTAATGTGAAAGCTCAGGCATTGGGCGCAGCTGGTCTTCCAGGCATCATTTCCATTACGCCAGAGAAGATTGGGTACTACATCGCGGGTATGGTGATCGCGTTCTTGACCGCATTTGTTCTCACCATTGTTCTTGGTATGCGTGACCGCGTTAAAGTCGGTAGAAAAGCAGCGGCTTAATCTGAACTCCTTAAGGGTGGAGTCCCCAAAAATCCACTTCTTTTCCTAAATGTTTGGGGTGCTAGCCAAGCACTAATGGCTTGGCTAGCCTTTTTCAATTTTTACTTGGTAGTGAAGGTGTTCAACACGTTGGACTATCAGGGCTTTAATTTCAAGGTAAGCAAGATGAATCAAGTGTGGGTAACTGGTGATGCTGTTGTCGATCTAATACCGGAATCTGAGACTTCTTTACTCAAATGTCCCGGTGGTGCACCAGCGAATGTCGCCGTAGCAATTGCTCGTCTATCTGGTAAGAGTGCGTTTTTTGGACGTGTAGGTGATGACCCATTTGGTCGCTTCATGCAATCAACGCTCGATCAAGAGGGCGTGAGCACGGAGTTTCTCGTTAAAGATCCTGAGCAAAGAACATCAACAGTGGTGGTGGATTTAGACGAGCAAGGTGAGCGCAGCTTTACGTTTATGGTAAAACCGAGCGCTGATCAGTTTATGTCTGTTGAAGGCATCCCAAACTTTAAGCAAGGTGACTGGCTACACGTTTGCTCAATTTCACTGGCAAATGAGCCAAGTAGAAGCAGCACATTTGAGGCGATCAAAAGAGCAAAAGCCGCTGGTGGTTTCATTAGCTTTGACCCTAACTTGCGTTATGAAGTGTGGCAAGATCAATCAGAAATCCAAGCTGTCGTGATGAAGGCTGTAGCGATGGCCGATGTGGTTAAGTTCTCTGAAGAAGAGCTTTTGTTCTTGACTGACTCAACGTCGATGGCGCAAGGTTTACAACAAATAGCCTCTTTGAATATTGCTTTGGTCTTGGTGACACAAGGTGCGAAAGGTGTTTGGCGCGTCTTTGAAAGTCAGAGTGAACTGATCACAGGTCAAGTCGTTAGTCCGATTGACACCACAGGTGCGGGTGATGCTTTTGTCGGAGGGCTACTGGCATGCCTGTCTCGGCATGACGATTGGAAAAATCATCCTGTTGTTAGCTCTGCGATTCAATGGGCAAATGGCAGTGGTGCATTAGCGACGACGCAAAAAGGCGCAATGACCGCGCTTCCGACCCAGACAGAGTTGCTGCAATTTATTGGGCAATGATCTTCAGATCCAATTTCAGTTGAGAAAAATTATGAGCTTAAACAACCGTTGGACTGTAGAGCAAAGATATCGTCGACTTGAGCAAATCCCTCAGTGTGATATCGAAGAAATGACACTTTCACGTCAGCAAGATAAAGGCTTTCCTAGTTTTCATATCGCCCCTAGATTTGGGCTGTTAAATGACCCAAATGGGTTGTGCTATTTCAATGGTGAGCACCACATCTTTTACCAGTGGACGCCTGTGGGACCAGTCCATGGAATGAAGTATTGGTACCACCTTTCTACTAAAGACTTCATCCATTTTAAAGATCATGGCGTGGGTCTTCATCCCGACCAAGACTACGATTCACATGGTGTCTATTCGGGCGGTGCTTTGGTGGAAAACAACAAGGCTTTGCTGTTTTTTACTGGTAATAAGCGTGACCAAAACTGGAATCGAATTCCAACACAATGTTTTGCCACTATGGATTCGGAAGGCAACATTGAAAAAAATGGAGTGGTCATCGAAAATGAACATTACACGGAGCACTTTCGTGATCCAAAAGTTTGGAAGAAAGACGACGACTATTTGATGGTGGTGGGAGCTCAAACCAAAACCGAGCATGGTTCAATGGCGCTCTATCAAAGCAAAGATTTGAAAACGTGGCAGCATAAAGGTCCTATCAAGACCAAGTTTTCTGACCTTGGGTACATGTGGGAGTGTCCTGATTTCTTTGAGATTAATGGTCAATCGGTGATGCTGTTTTCTCCACAGGGCGTGAGCAGTCGTAATCCTTATGATTTCAAAAACATCTATTCTGTCGCATATATCGTGGGTGATCAGTTGAACCTAGAGTCGATGACTTTAGAAAACCACCAAGATATTTTGCAGCCAGATTATGGGTTTGATTTCTACGCCCCACAAACCTATTTAGATGAGAATGGGCGTCGCATTCTTATTGCATGGATAGGGTTGCCAGAAATCGACACACCATCGGTCACACACCAGTGGGCAGGAATGTTGTCTCTTCCTAGAGAACTAACGTTGAAAGATGGTTTTCTTGTTCAAACTCCACTCCCTGAATTGGAGAGTTTAAGAAAAGAAGAGGTGGTCTTTGCACAGTCCCATACACTGGAAAGCACAAGTTGTTTGATCCAATTAGACCTTGAGGGCGATGGCTTTGAACTTGAGCTGAGTAACCTCAAAGGTGACAACATCGTCTTTAGTGCGACAAAGCACGAGTTTATGCTGGACCGTCGTCACATGTCTCATTTGTACGCAGAAGAATTTGGTGGTATTCGAAAAGCACCAAGATTGGACGCTAAGCAGACGATTGAGATGTATATCGACAATTCTGTCATCGAGATTTTCATTAATGGCGGCAAACACACGATGACCAGTCGTTTCTTTATTGATGACCTCAATACGGTAACGTTGAGAGGGTTGGAGCAAGCAAGGCTTTTCCCTTTGAAAGGTATTTCTGGTTTGTTTGAATCAGCTAAGTAACGGTTTCGAATACATTAAAACGCCCTTCATTGATTTAGTGAAGGGCGTTTTTCTTTCTAACTATCTAACTTAACTGCCTATCACGCACGTAAGTTGTTTGAACTAAGGTATCCAGAACAACTTCATTCTTGGTGACTTTGAAGTTTAGCGGTTGTTCTAAATCCCCAAATAGAGGTGCGCCGCCGCCAAGTAGGATAGGGAAGCGCGTGATCACCATTTCATCGATAAGATCTTCTTTCAGGAAGTTCTGAATCGTCACTCCGCCGTCGATGTAAAGATCGTTAAAGCCTTTTGCGTTTAGCTCCGCAAGCACATCTTTTTGCTCGCCTTTTACTAGAAAGACTTTGTCTTCGTAGCCTTGTGGCACTTCTGTCATGGTATTGCTGAGTACAAACACAGGTTTGCTGTATGGCCAATCGCAATCAAAGCTCAGTACGACATCTAGGGTGTTGCGCCCCATTACCAAGCCATCAATACGCTCCATCAGTGAGAAGAAACCAGTATCAATGTTGTCTGGATTTGGTACTGAATGTAGCCAGTCGAGTTTGCCCTGCTTATCTGCGATGTAACCGTCCAGACTGGTTGCAATAAATACGATATTTGCCATGAGTACCTCATCAAAATGGTGATGCTTGAGCCAAGCTAAAGTATGGTTTAAAATTAATTCTACAATGTAGAATAAGTATGAGTTTATCGAGAAGATCAAATGTCTGTCAACGAAAAGAAACGCGGGAGACCAGCCGCTAAGCAGTCGCAGTTAAGCGCAGAAAGCATCCTAGATACAGCTAAGTCATTGATGAAAAAGGATAGCAAGGTACCAAGTATTCGCTCGTTAGCGACGCAATTAAATGTGGATCCTATGGCGATCTATTACTACTTCAAAAACAAGAATGCGTTGCTTGAAGCGTTGACCACATCGCTGGTGGAGGAAATTTATCAACCGAAAGTGAATGAAGATTGGCAAGGCGAACTCAAAAATTTGTGTATTAGCTACATTGAACTGCTGCGTGAGTACAACGGGTTATTGCAAACCATGCTGAGCATGACATCGTATGGCCCTGCTCAAGTGTTTACCGAGCGCTATCAAATCATTGTTCAGCCTTTGGCACTGTCTCCGCAAGTGGAGAAAGACAGTTTGGATCTATTGGCAGATTACCTACACGGGTTCGCTTTCTCGATCAGTTGTTGCCACGATACGAGTTTGATTCAGACGGAGATGATGGATGGGCCGTTGAATCTGATCTGTTCTTCGTTATTGGCATCTCGAACCTAGTTCACATTATCGCGACGTTTTTACTTATAGCGTGAAAGAAAATCCCATAACCAAAGGTTCTAACTAAAAGAGATTGCAGGACTTTTATTTAGCGAATTCGACCTAATATCTTGAGTATGCCTAATCGCAGTTGGCGAAGAGGTGATGTTAATAATGCTTGCTGGCGCGTAAGACCCGTCAGTTTGAAGATGCATTCAAACACAATAAGGGAAAACAATGGCTAACGAATACATTCCACCAAAAGTTTGGACAAACGATAATGAAAACGGCGGTCAGTGGGCGAGCATCAACCGTCCGGATTCTGGCGCACGTCATGAGCAAGAGCTTCCAGTTGGTGAGCACCCATTCCAACTTTACTCAATGGGTACCCCAAATGGTCAGAAAGTGACGATCATGTTTGAAGAGCTTTTGGCGGCTGGCGTAACGGCAGCAGAATACGATGCATACCTGATTAAGATTGGCGATGGCGACCAGTTTGGCTCTGGCTTTGTGGCTGTTAACCCAAACTCTAAAATTCCGGCATTGGTTGACCGTTCGGGTTCTGAGCCAGTGAACGTGTTTGAATCTGGCAACATCTTGTTTTATCTAGCAGAAAAGTTTGATCATTTCTTACCAAAAGAAGGCGCTAAGCGTGCTGAGGTAATGAACTGGTTATTCTGGCTGCAAGGTTCTGCGCCATATCTAGGCGGTGGTTTTGGTCACTTCTACGCGTACGCACCAGAGAAGTTCGAGTACCCAATCAACCGCTTTACAATGGAAGCAAAACGTCAGTTAGATGTATTAGACAAGCGTCTTGCGAACAATGAATTCCTAGGTGGCGATGAGTACAGCATCGCTGATATCGCAACATGGCCATGGTACGGCAACCTTGTGTTGGGTCGTGCTTACGATGCGGCTGAATTCTTAGACGTAGAAAGCTACAAAAACGTTGTGCGTTGGGCAAAAGTAATTGATGAGCGTGAAGCGGTAAAACGTGGTCGAATTGTGAACCGTTCATGGGGTGAAGAATGGGAGCAGTTACCTGAGCGCCACAGCGCAGAAGATATTGATAAAGTATTGAAACTTAAACCATAAGCAATCTTGGCCTAGCTACGTCAAATGAGTTTAGTTTTATCTATGCTTATACAGTGACCTTAATCAAATCTATAGCGCACCATATACGGTGCGCTATTTTTATTCTCATTTAGTCTCGAAATGCTAATTTATATCACCTCTTGAAGAGCATTTAGTTCGTAGATGAATCTTTAATGTATTTATATATTATGATGCAAAACAAAGCTCATATTTCCATGTTAAATATGGACTGGTCATACTGCTTTCTAATAATTAAATTATTTAAAAATTATAAACTGATTTTATATCCATTATAAATAAAATTAATGATAATTAATATTTGACATAACCTCTAAATTTATGTGGAATATGCGAGTTGATTTGTTTTGAAGAAATAAAATTAATTTCTAGTACTTTTATTTAAGACAAGCTTAGCTTTTAGCGATGTTTAATTATTAATGCTTATATCATGAAAGAGGATATGTATGATGTCGTCGTTTGAGTCGTACTGGGTTGGGATACGTCAAAGAATAGCCGAACAAACCGAAGGTAACCGCAGTTTAAAGTCTCTAGTCATTAAAAAGCAGCGTGTGAACTTAAATAACAGTGGGTTATCCTTTCGCGCTAAGTCCGGATGCCTTATTCCTCACTGTTATACCAAGTTCTCTGATGAGATAAACCTAAAAACATCGAAAAAATCGTCTCTTAGTTTTAAAAAAGGAAAGCTGTATTTTTCTCCAGTTTAATAATAAATGAAATTTGCATAAATTATAATATTAGGTTTTTAAATTTATCGATAATTAATTACGATTTTATGATGCGTTTTCAATATGTTTTCTTGGTAAATAATTAGCTGGGCTTATTGTTGATTGTTTTTGTTGTTTCCTATTTAGATATGGATAAAAGCTCAACTACTTTTCCTATACCAAATTACTCCCTGAATTGACTTGCGCGCTTTTTCTCTCCTCTCAAAAAAACATAGCGTTACGGAATTATTTTCGCTCCTGTTTCATTCTTCAAGACGAAAGCTCTACCTACCTCTCATTATTTTCGACAAACATTGAGTAAAAGTAACCAATCGTAACAAGGTGGCTGTAACTGAGCGCCGTTTCAATATACTCGTTTTTTAACTAGGTAATCCCGCGCTTTGAATTCATTCGGGTACCGTTTGTAAGCCTTAAATGCTACTAAGATAAGATGTCATGATGAGAAAAAGTACTATATTACACACAGTGTTAATTACAGGGTTCGCTGCTGTATCCTCGTTGGCTTATGCTGCGCCTTCAGTTGTGCCAAATGCGCCGGAACTCAGTTCTCGTGGTTATGTTTTGATGGACTTCCATACGGGGAAAGTACTGGTTGAACGTGATGCCCACAAACGTTTAAACCCCGCGAGTTTAACGAAGTTGATGACTGCTTATGTAGCTGGTCAAGAAATTAATACAGGCAATATTACGTTGAATGATGAGGTTGTCATCAGCCGAAATGCTTGGGCAAAAAATTTCCCAGATTCTTCAAAAATGTTTATTGAAGTCAATACTTCCGTTTCTTTGTCTGACTTATACCGTGGTCTGATTGTTCAATCTGGTAACGATGCCAGTGTCGCTATTGCTGAGCATGTTGCGGGAAGTGAATCAGGGTTTGTGAGTTTGATGAATAGTTGGGCCGCCAAGCTTGAATTGTCTAACACGGCATTCACCAACCCTCACGGCCTAGACAGTGACGGTTTATATTCGACACCTTATGATATTGCCAAGTTGGGCCAAGCGATTATTCGTGACTTACCTGATATCTATCCGCTGTATAGCGAAACCTCGTTTACTTACAATGGCATCACTCAATACAACCGTAATGGCTTGCTTCGTGATCGTAGTATGAATGTCGATGGCATGAAAACTGGTTATACAAGCGGCGCGGGTTATAGTCTAGCGACTTCTGCAACACAAGGTGATATGCGTTTGATTGCCGTAGTGATGGGAGCGAAGAGTGAGAATGTTCGTGAATCAGAAAGCAAGCAGCTGTTGAGTTATGGCTTCCGCTTTTACGATACGGTAATGCCGACTGAGGCGGGTGCGGAACTTGCGAAAGCTCGAGTTTGGATGGGCGAAAAAGACGAGCTTACTGTCGGCGTAGCTAACGATGTTTATCTCACTTTGCCAAAAGGAGATGTAAAAAATCTGCAAGCGGAAGTTGAATACAACGGTGATTTAGTTGCGCCAATTTCTGAGCAACAAGTGGTTGGTAAAGTGCTTTACAAAGTCGACGGTAAGGTCGTAAATGAAGCCGAGCTCGTTGCATTGGAGTCCGTGGAGGAAGGCAGTTTATTCAAGCGAATTTTAGACTGGTTTAAGCAATTGGTCGCTAGCTGGTTCTAAACAGTAGCGAACTTCTGTCTATATCACTCTATCTTGTTAATGTTCTATTAAATCAATTTACTAAGGCGACCAACGTGGTCGCCTTACGTTTTTGGAATACTCGTTGCGTTAAAACACAGGCCCTCTTGTAAGGGTGTGTTTTTACCTGACCAAGAGCGTTTTGTGTTTTTGGGTGCGAGAGAAAAGAAACTAGAACAAGAATGGAGTGACACGTGCACAAGATTTTATCTTTGACATTGATTTTATCGCTCATGGGCTGCGCTATGCCTTACCAGCAGGAGGTCGATAGCGGCCAATGTGTTGGAGTCATGACCTCTCAGGATGCATATGGTTATTTAAACCCAAACCATTACACGATGCAGGTACTCGCGCTAAAGCAAGAAAAAGATGTGAAAGATTATATTCGCTATATCGATCCTAAGCATCCGGTTTGGGTTAACTGGAAAAACAGCCGAGGCACGCGTTGGTATACGGTAACTGTTGGTGATTTTAAAACGAAGCAGGATGCCTACAATGCGCTTTCTTCATTACCAAGCCGTGTAAAGCAGTCATCCCCGTTTGTGCTGACTTTTGCGGAAATGCAGCGTAAGCAACAAACGAGTGTTGTGAGAATGCGTTAACCAACAAAAAACGGAAGCGATGGCTTCCGTTTTTGTATTTAGGAGTAAGCTTAAAGCGCCGCTAAAATCGTTTCTGCTTTGCTTGCTTCAAACTCTTTTGGCTCTTCAACGTTTAGCTTAGTCACTGTGCCGTTTTCAATGATCATTGCGTAACGTTGTGAGCGAATACCACCAAAGCCGCCTGTATCCATTTCAAGACCTAATGCTTTAGTAAAGCTAGCGTCGCCATCACCCAACATCAAAATCTCAGAAGCGTTTTGAGCTTCGCCCCACGCTTGCATCACAAATGCATCGTTTACAGAAACGCACGCAATTAAATCAACACCTTTTGCCTTTAGCTCATCAGCTAATACCACATAGCCTGGTAGATGGGCTTCTGAACAGGTAGGGGTGAATGCGCCAGGTACAGCAAAGAGTACGACTTTCTTGTTCGCAAACAGTTCTGTAACGTCGTGGTTTACCATACCATCGGCAGTCAACTCACTTAGAGTTGCAACTGGTAGAGCTTGGCCTTGTTGAATCATGATTCTATTCCTTTTTGTGTGCTAGTTTAGCTTTCTCAGTCTAGCGTTTATAAATGCGGTTAACCACAGAGTTTTTGTAGGGTTTTAATACCTACGCGTTTGGCCTAAGGCGTGGCACTGATGCCTTTATTGCAAAGCTTCGTGCTGGTTTACGTATTGGCTAACAAGGTGACGATATTTCGCCTTTAACTCGTTATCGATAAAGCTGGCATCAATCGCGTTCATTGTAAATTGGGCAAGTTCACTCTTACTCATTGGATGTGCGTTGTTGACGGCCAGAAAGTTATCCGTCATGTAGCCACCAAAGTACACAGGATCGTCTGAGTTAATCGTTACAGCGACACCTTTTCGTAGCAAATCCACAATATTGTGATCTTTCATATCGTCGAATACACATAGCTTAAGATTCGATAACGGACACACTGTCAGTGGCATTTGGCTTTCGATTAAGGATTCAACTAATGCTTCATCATCAACACAGCGAACACCGTGATCCACGCGGCTCACGTAAAGCATTTCAATTGCATCGCTAATATTTTGTGCGGGGCCTTCTTCACCTGCGTGAGCAACGGTAAGTAAGCCTTCTTCTACTGCTTGTTTAAATACGCGCTTGAATTTAGCTGGCGGATGACCTTGTTCTGAAGAATCTAGTCCAACACCAATGATCTTATCACGGTGTTTCAGAATAGCCTGTAGGGTCTCTATGGCGCTCTCTTCTGAAAGGTGACGGAGAAAACACGCAATAATTTGCGAGGTAATGCCAAGTTTTTCGTGACCATCTTTTAGCGCACGAGCTATTCCATTGATAACAGTGTCAAAGTCTATGCCGCGTTCTGTGTGTGTTTGAGGGTCAAAAAAGATTTCGGTATGAATAACGTTGTCTTCTTTACAGTGCAGTAAGTATTCCCAAGTGAGATCGTAAAAATCTTGCTCCGTACGCAGAACTCCCGCTCCTTGGTAATAGAGGTCGAGAAATGATTGTAAGTCTGTAAACTGATATGCGCTGCGTAGTTCACTCGGAGAAGAGTAAGGGATCTCGATGCCGTTTCGTTTTGCTAATTTGAATAAGAGTTCCGGCTCAAGTGAACCTTCGATATGTAAGTGCAGCTCTACTTTTGGAAGACCTTGAATAAATGCGTTCATATTCCACCTTATGTGTATTGTGGATGCAGTTACTCTAAGAATAGGTATAGATAGAAATAAATCGAACGCTATCACAAAGAGTAAGACCCACGATGATCTCAACTCTTCGTAATCAGCACTTTGCGGGAACTGGTAGAGACCCCCAAACCATATCATTGGGGTTATACGAAGCAAACGAGAGGGATTATACGCAAAAATATCGCTTTGGCTATACGCAAATAACCTAACTGTCATTAGTCACGGGTTTTCCTGTGAGCGAAACGACTATTTGCAAGTCACTTGAGTATAGAGGAGCCAGTTGTTTTTGCGTGTGTGAGAGGCACGTGTAATTAGAAGAGTAGTCTAAAAGAGTGGAGATTCGTTTGAGCAAAGGTAGGTGGCGGTACCTTGCACAACGATAAAGGCAGAGAAAGCACTAGAGAGCATTTATAGATCGAATAACTTATCAAATTCTCTTTGTTCCATAATGTCTTCTATGCGGCGTCGAGTTTTCTGCTTTACCGCCGCCGCGTTTTGTTCAGACTCTTTTTTGTCTTTTTCTGACTGCTTCTTACTTTTTCTAGCCATTGGATACCTTCCAAATTAGTTGCATTATCCATTAATGCATGAAAACTGAATCAGTTAACAGTAAAACTTCCTAACTTTGAACCTGAATCACAGAGAATAGTTCCAGATTGCGTTTTCTCACAATATTCAAAATCGATCATGAAGCTATGAGAAAGAAGTTTCGGTAATACGTGCCTTCGTAAAATATCACCATTTAATTGATGTATTTTAGCGTTCCAAGAGGTTTGAGGTTGTTCTAAATTAAATTCAATTTCTAACATTTATTCTCCTGTTTTTTAGTGATTTTCTCTTTGTTAAGTAATTGATACCAATGCCTTTGACGGCCAGTTCTTTTTGAGGACATGATTTTTCCTATAAATAATAAATTAAGCAGTACTATTCAGTTTATTTTAGATAGCACAAAGCAATGCCTAAAATTAGGCTGAGTGATTGATGAAAGAATATTTTTGAAGGAGAGAGGTTTGGTGCAGCATGGGCATGCTACACCAAGAAAAGCAGTCTTATAGAGGAGTTACTTCAGTCGCTTGAGGACCTTTTTTACCTTGCTCTACATTGAAGCTTACTTTCTGACCTTCAGTCAGTGTTTTGAAACCGTCAGAAACGATAGCGTTAAAGTGTACGAATACATCTTGGCCGCCGTTGTCTTGAGATAGAAAACCGAAGCCTTTAGTTTCGTTAAACCATTTTACTGAACCAGTTACTTTCGACATAAAAATACCTTTGAATTAAACATTAAAATTATGATTTGTTTTGTGGATCTTTTCTAAGCTATTGAATGTTCAATCAAGAGGAAGTTGTACGCAGGTGTCTGAATTGGGGATTCAAGATTTTACTGAGAGGAAACTTAAACTAAATGTTGCATTAACAGCTCTCTTCTAAGAGCCAAGGCACACTATACACCTTGTTTAGAAAATAGCTACATTTATTTTAGATAAATTAAATGTGCTCATTATTAACTCGATAAATTGTATTGTTCGAAAAAGTTGAATAAGTAGAACGAATAGTATGGCTCATAATTTTAGCTCATCAACCTAAAATAGAACCTTATAGATAGCCATAGATTAAACATGCGATTTGCAAGCGGTCACAAAGATAAACTAGGAGAACTAGTATGAGTACATTCAGAGAAATTCGTCAGCTTATTCCTGCGCAACCTACTGCTGATGGTGATGGAGTGAAAATTCGCCGAGTAGCGGGTTTCAATCATGCTAGTTTTTCTCCATTTTTGATGATGGATGAACTCAAATCAGAAGACCGCGCTGACTATATCGGCGGTTTCCCTCCGCATCCGCACCGAGGTATTGAGACGCTTACTTATATGTTGAAAGGTCATTTCCAGCATCGTGATCATATGGATAATGTTGGTGAGCTTCGTTCCGGTGGTGCACAGTGGATGGCGGCAGGAAGAGGCGTCATCCATAGCGAAATGCCTATTATGAAGGAAGGCGAATTGCATGGTTTCCAAATTTGGATTAACCAGCCTGCGAAAAATAAGATGCAGCCAGCTCAATATCATGACTTTCAACCTGAAACGATCACTGAGTTTGATACTCCGAATACGGGGGTTGTACGTTTGATTGCGGGTCATATGACTATAAACAACGAACGAATTCAGGGGCCGCTAACAGAGACAGGTGTTGCTGCCACGGTAGCCGATTGGAGAGCGATGGGGGGGCAAGCTTTGAATTTGAACACGGATCAAGACAACAACATGATGCTCTATGTCTATAAAGGTCGTATTCAATTAAAAGGTCGTGAGATCAATCAAGGCGAAATGGCCATTTTATCGAAAGGTGAATGGGTTGAATTGCAGGCCGAAAAAGAGAGTGGTGCACTGATCTTTATTGGTGAGCCAATTAATGAACCCGTGGTGCATTATGGCCCTTTTGTCATGAATAGCATGGAAGAGATAGAACAAGCCATCCAAGATTACAACTCTGGGTTGTTTGAAACTTACTAGTTTGGACTGCCTACTCGCTTTTTCAGTTAGCGAGCAAATTAAAACAGTTTTGAGCCTGAATATTGGGCTCGACCAGAAGCAAATACGATAATCCACTGCCATCGAATTTGCGTTAGCCACGTTTAATCCACGTGGCTTTTTTCTACTTCTGACTCCATCGTATGATGGCTTCCTTTCCTGCTTCAATTCCTAACTCATAAGCATGACGCAGTGGTGCTGGCGATCGACTCAGCCGTTTCAACTTGAATGTTTCAGGAGGACACACTTGAATGATTTCGATACCAGGTGGTGGGTTGTTGATCAGCGCTAAGGTCTGATTGTAGCGAACTTCACGTGTCAACATCGGTTCAATTAATCCGGGCGTTTCTTTCAACATCCTCCTAGTTAGGGCGCTGAATCTTCCTCTTGGCTTTTGATAGCTTGCGGGTTGGCTGCGTAAAACCATAATTTTTTTGGCTCCTCGCTTTATTGCTTCTGCAACAGGAAGTGCGTCTGAGACGCCACCATCAACGTATTGAATTCCGTTCAGTGATACGCCATTTCGGTAAAGTACAGGCAGTGCGCTGCTGGCTTTCATTGTTTCTGCCAAGTCGTCGACATCAGGAAGGTGGTACTCCGCTTGCCCATTGTCTTGACGCGTCACGCCTAAAAAGAAAGGTCGTGAATCAGCTTTGAGCGCAGATTTATCGATGCCAAGTTCTTCGAGGGTGACATTCCACATCCAGTCTAAGTTCATCATATCACCACCACGTAGAAGTTGAGATGGAGAGATAAATTCTTTTCTTAAGCTGTAATCGAGGTAGATTTTTAAGTTACGTCCGGGCATTTTAGCTAAGTAGGCAGCCAAGTTGCTAGCACCCGCAGACACTCCCCAAAAGCTATCAAATGGAGAGAACTCGCTAGCAAGAAAATGATCGAGTATGCCGCATGAAAATACGCCTCGCATGGCTCCACCTTCGACAATCAATGCTCGAGAGCCTACTTTTTCCATCACTTCGCTCCACTCTTTATCAATCGGATAATAGCGTGCAGCTTAACGCATAATGGTTTTATACCCAAGTGGGCCAAAGGTCTAGGTTGCGTTCCTTTGAATAAAAAGGGCATCAACGGATGCCCTTGTCACTTTTAGCCTATGGAATTGCGGGTAATTGAGTCGCTAATTTAGTGAAGGAGACCGAGCCAATTAGCCCCCTTACATAGAGCCATACCTGTAGTCCCATACTGATCGTTGTTGGAATAGTTTGATGATCACTTGTTAAATAGGCATACAAACACTATCCAGAGCGTTGTAAGCAAAAGTAATGGGGTGAATACTTTCTGGATAGAAGCGCCATCAGTTAAATTGTAAATTTTGATGGATTCATTATAGAACGCTCGTTTGAATTCTTTGAAGCTAATGTCGCTCTTCGCATGCGACTGTTCATAGTGCTGGTGCGCAGCGTCCGATAGCTGGTATTCCAAGTCTTGGAGCTCGTACTCCTTGTTAAAAAACGCATCCCAAGCCGAAAGGCGGGCTATCGTTTTAGGAGATGGATCCCCATTTAGTTTCTCTAGACGTTTAGCATAAGCTGCTTGATATTTATCCACGGTATATTCCTGTCTGAATAGACGTTGAGTTAGAACATATGTAAAAAAGAAAAATAAGTAATAAAAGGTTTTTTACGTTCTATACCTGTGATAAATGCTAAAAATTTCAATGCTCTAGCACTCCGATGTCGCAAATGATATTGATGGAATTGCTCTGCGACAAATAAAATAATTACTCTAGATAACAACGAATTTTTGTTGTTTTTTTTAAAAACTGATCATGAGATTGAGTGGGGATTTTTACCGAGAAGAATTTCGCTACTGTAACTGTCTATATTTACTCAAAAAGAGAAAATCTTAGAAGCTTTCTTTGATTGATGTGAGATATTTTAGGTCGAAAAGCATTAATTTTGGCTATGCTTATAGTTCGTCTTTTTTGTTGTTGAACTCTACTTCGAGGGGGAAAGAACCCATATTTCGAGCATAGGATAGCTCGCTTTTTCGTTACGTCGTTCTTGGAGTTTGAATCAGTGACGACGCTATGAGTCTAGCATCTTGAATTCACTTGGGTGTATTGATTAATTATAAAAGTAAAGCAGTGCTGAGCTAGGATAAACTTCAACGTAAAGGTGACGGTATGAATATACAATCAGCCATTATTGAATATGCGATAGCGATTATAGGCTTACTTTTGACGGGCGTTACCCTCTGAGCATGACTGCCCAGAGGATAGAAAGCGCATTAGCTTTTTGCTAACGATTGATGTTGTATCGAGCCATTGCAGCTTCTTCTGACGATACAACCGTTTTACCAATTGGTGCGAGTGAAATAACCGCTAGCTTGAGGTGTTGGAGCGCAAACGGAATGCCGATTATGGTGACAAAGCATGCTGCTGCAGAAAGTACGTGACCGATAGCTAACCAAAGGCCTGCAAATACAAACCAAAGGACGTTACCAATAACGCCGAGCGGACTCGTGCCAATGTCCATTTCATTGGTCAATTCATCGCGTGAGATGGCCTCTTTACCGAATGGGAAAAAGGAAAAATTACCCATAACGATACACGCACGCCCCCAAGGTATTCCGATGATGCTAATAAAGGCCAAAATACCAAAAAACCACCATAGCAACCCCATAAATACGCCACCAAATACAAACCAAATGATGTTACCAAGTGTTCTCATTCTATTTCCTTTATTCTTGAATGTGATGATTCAGATACCTGAGAGCAGCGTAAAACAAATCTAAACCGTCTGTTTTGTCGATGTGTGCTTTTGTGCCCTCATTCACCTGATTGATAGAATAATCGCTGTAGTCTTAACAGAGAATGAATGCCTTCCCTAAGGCAAGTCTTTTTAGTATAGAGCGTAATACTCAATCAAGCATATAGCCAAGAATCGCATTATCTAGAGACAACTTTCTCGATATATTGACAAATTTGCTCTGCCAATCGATGGCTGGCAATGTTGCGTTTTACTACTTCATTAGCAATATTTCCAGACTCAACGACGCCAAACCAGTCGAGCAACATCGAATGGAAACCTTTACTCGTTAGCATTGGCGTCCAGTCTTTCAAATTGATTTTTTGCTCTTGGTTAGCTTGCCATAGTTTGCCTTCAACGAAGGAGTCGAACTCAACTGCCTTGTTTGCATAACAAGCTTGAACGCGCTCTGTAGTGATACCGAAGTGGCGATTCATCGAGGCGTGGAGCAAAGTATCTCCATGTTGCCACTGAATATCTAAACGCGCCAACTGACTACCTTCAAGTTGATGAGTTACATAAGCATCTCTTAGATCGGCTTTGGCTGTGACGTTAACGCTGTCTAATGGGTGAATAAAATCATCAAATATAAAGGTACGAACATCCCCCGGTAGTTGGTGACGGTTCTTTTCCCAGCGTAGCGACTTTAAGTCAGATATGTTGCCTTGCTGCACTTGTGGCATATGTTGGTTGTAAAGTGGAATGTGACGACGGTTAAAGCCCACATAGAGTGGCTGTCTCTCTTTTTCGGCAATGTCGTACAGCTTTTCCACGTCATCAGCACTGTTCGCTAATGGTTTGTCGACAAAGGTTGGAATTCCATGCTGCAGAAAAAATGCCGCTATTTGAGGGTGTACGCTTGTTGCCGCATGAATCATGACGGCATCGACGCCAAAGTGTAGAAGTTGCTGGTAGTCTTGGCAGATCTCTGAGATTCGATACTGCTTAGCCAGGCTCTCAAGTGTGTTTGGGTTGCGGGTACAAAATACAAGTTCGATATTTGGAAGCTGAGTGATAACAGGAAGGTATGCTTTCTGAGCGATATCCCCTAGACCAATAATACCAATTTTCATCCTAGTCCTTATCTCGATGTATGGATCGCGGACTGTCAGTATAACGCTTGGCGCGGCGATGAGTTTAAATACCTTGTTAGAAAAAGCCTGATTCACACTTTGAGCCAGGCTTTATTGAATGATTTAGGAAACGGCTCGGCAGGCTTTGAATATATCTAACTTGCTATCGTAGGCTTGAGTTTGTACATCCATAATGCCTAATAAAGAGTGGAATACGTTATCATGTGAGTATTGGCCTGCATTCTGTGCTTGTTTATACAAACAGTCGGTATTGATCTGCTTCGCTTGTTTAAAGCCCGAAGACAGCCACATGATCAAAGGAACGCGTTTTTGGAAATCTGGTGCAAGGCCATAAGGCATACCATGTAAGAACAATCCATTTTCGCCTAGTGACTCACCGTGATCCGATATATAAATTAGCGCGGTATTATACTCAGACTCTAACGCTTTAAGTTTTTTGATGGTTTCTGCCAATACAAGATCGGTGTAGCGTATGGTATTGTCATATGTGTTCACTATTTGTTCGATGCTACAGTTTTCGATATCTGCACGTGGACAGTCTGGTTTAAAGAAGGCGTTGTCTCTTGGGTAACGCTGAAAATAGGTCGGACCGTGGCTTCCTATAAGGTGCATGGCGACCACTCGGTTACCGTGCATATCCGCGACTTCCTGATCAAAATGATCTAATAGCGCCATGTCGTAACAAGTTTGGCCATTACACATAGGGCTTACTTGCTTTCGATCCACTTCAATTTTCTTGATCTTGTGGGCTACTTCTTTATCCCCACCGTCATTTTCTTTCCAAATGAGGTCAACCCCAGCGCGCAGCATTATATCGAGAGCATTGTCCTGGTTATCCGCTTTGGTGCGTTCAAACTCGTTTCGCGTGAGCTGTGAAAACATACAAGGCACAGATACAGCAGTCGCGGTGCCACAAGATGCGACGTCTTGAAATGAGATAACATCCAATTTACTAGTATAAGGGTTTGTCTCTCGTGTATAGCCATTGAGTTGGTAGTTCTGCGTTCGAGCGGTTTCTCCTACGACAAAAACCAGTAGTGTTGGTTTGCGCTGTGCTTGCTGTACGGCGCTATCTGACTGCTTTGCATCTGTGCCGATTTCTCGATATGGCTCTGGCGTGGTGAAATATTTCTCCTTCACATACCCGGTCGCGCTGTAAACGAACTGGGTGGGTATGATGATTTTTTTTAGGTGGCTATTGTTGCGCCCTACAGATGCGTAGTCTTGATAGTACACGCTGGCAATGACGGCGATGACAGCTAGCGACGACAGCATCGATACTAATTTGGTAACAGAGAAGTACAGTAATTGGTGACGTTGAGATTGCAGCTTGACCTTAAAGACAATTATCGCTGGGATAACTCCCATAATCAGCGTCCAAATTACAGAGTGAGCACTCAGGTAAGAACTCGCCTCGCTCGAATCGGTTTCAACAATATTGGCAATCATTCCAGAATCGAAAAGTGTGCCATAGTTATAGCTTGCGTAGCTCACCATACTTGAAACAATGATTAAAATTATAAAGAACGGCTTGCCGATCCCAGGCCAACTAAATAAATTAAAAAGGAAATTGAGCGCGGCAAGAAAGAAAATTGGTATTGTGATAATAAATCCAATCTTGACATTATCTAAGTGTGTAAAGATGCCGATCAGTTCTTTATAAATAGGGATATTTACGACGAGAGCGAAATACAGCGCCAACAGGAAAGTAAAGGTAACGTAAGAGATACCTCTCTGTTGTAAATCATGTGTCTTCATAATGAGTGTCTTGAATAAAAATTAGAGCAAGAACGAAGCCCAAATAAAAAGGGCAAGAGTTAACGCAACAAATACTGCTGCTGAGCCAATATCTTTGGCTCTACCACTGAGCTCGTGCCAGTCATCGCTAACACGGTCGACAACCGCTTCTACGGCGGAATTAATGAGTTCTACGATCAATACCAAGAACAGGCTACTGATCATCAGCACTCTTTCGTATGTGGTGACAGGAAGGAAAAAAGCACAGACGGAAAGCACCAAGGCGAGAATCAATTCTTGTCTAAAAGCGGCTTCGTGTGTCCATGCGGCTTTCAATCCTTGAAATGAATAGCCGGTCGCATCCATGACACGGCGTATACCTGTTTTACCTGGCTTCAAAATATGACCTTACTATTTAAGCATTGGGATGGAACACATATCCCAGAGAGGTAACGAGATTAATCGTTACAGCGTGAAACATTTGTGAATAGAATCCATCGCGCGATAATTTAAGAAAAGTGCTTATTTAATCAAGATCGTAGACGGTATAGCCTTTGTGCTGGAGGCATTTACGCAATACGAGAGATTGAGTTTTGGTTGAATCATTTGTTGCACTCAAAGCACCAGCTCCAGCTCCTACAGCACCGCCGGCCGCAGCACCGACAGCCGCTCCACCTAATCCGTCTTCTAGCGCACCAGCAGCTGCGCCGATCAATGCGCCTGTAACTGCCCCATTAGTGGCTTCAGATTTCGCTGCCTCTGATTTGTCGACATTTTCTGCATAGCCTTGGCAGTAAAGAAAGTCTTGTTCATATGTACTAGGGTCGACATTGGTCATGTCGACGACAGGTTTTTGGTTGTAGGCGCAAGCTGTAAGCGTAGAAGTAAGCGCCATAATCAGGATAAAAGATTTATACATGAGTACTATCCATTTAGTGTGTGAATCTTATGGATTAAATGTACACTGTTTTATTGTTGGGCTCTGTCGCTTGAGTGTATTGAAGTGTCGTCTTCTGTAAACGGGGTAGGAAGGTTAAGTTAACTGTCTGATTTTTTGAGGCTAAGTGTGAAGCAAGCTCCTCCAAGTGGGCTATGGCAAATCGAAACTTCTCCACGTTGAAGCTCCATTATCTGTCTGACAATCGCCAAGCCGAGCCCAAACCCGCTCGTCTTTTTGTTGCGAGATTCATCCGCACTGTAAAATGGTTCGAATAGATGAGGCCAATGCTTTTCTTCAATACCTATGCCATCATCATGAACATTGATGAAGCAGCGGTGCTGATCGTGTTTTATCTCTACTAAAATCTGCTTATCCGCGTACCGCATTGCATTGCGCAGCAAGTTATCTAAGGCTCGCTTTAACAATTTTGGGTCAGCAAACGCGAGAACGTTTTCTGAGTTTACTTCTTGAAGCGAAATACCGAGCGTAGTCTCTTTTTGCCATCTCTGTCGTAATTCTTTGACTAAGTTGAATAGGACGACTTCTTCTTGAGTTTGTAATGCTGTGTCAGGACGCTCCATCTTTGCGTAGTAAAGCAATTCTTCAACCATTTCTTCCATCTCGTCAATGTCTTCGACGATACTGTAAACATACTTTTTCTGTTGTTCAGTTAAGGTTGAATCCGATAACAAATCTGCTTGCCATTGTAAGCGGAAGATTGGGGTACGCAATTCATGTGCAACGGCGTTAGTTAGCATTTTATTGCTAGTGATCAAGCGAGATACTTTATCGGCCATCGTGTTAAAGCTTTTGTTTAACGTCCCAACAGACTTAGCGCTTGAGGTACTAGCTCGAGCCTTGAAGTTACCTGAGGCAAACTCAACGGTCACTCTCTCTAGCTCTCGAATCCGACGGCTTAAGAACCAGATCAACAATATGCAATACAGAGCAAATCCAGCTAAAAAGAACAACCAAACGATATTGTCATCAAAGTTGGCTGCTTTAACCACAGGGCTATTCGGATTATCGCTCATTTTAAAGATAGGCGTGCTCGCATCTAGGCGGAACCAGATATCCCTTTCTTCATCGTAAGCGACGTTAACGGAGGTATCACTTTCAAACGCCTTTTTGATGTCTGTTGGAAGCTCTTCAAGCGTATGAGGCACCAACAAACGATGGCTTGATGTGGCAAATTGTTCCAACTGTTGTTGAGTATATTCTAATCCGTGTTCTTTATAGATAGGATAGATCAGATCGTGAAAAGCTTGACCCTCATGCTCTTGTAATAGGTAGTCATAATCTGTGTTGATCTCATAAACTAAGAACTCGTATCCCCACAAGCTAGCCATAAACAGAATGATAAGGCCAACAAAGCTTTCCAGATAAATCCGTCTCATTATTCATTCCATGCATCAGGCATAAATAGGTAGCCTTTGCCGCGAACGGTAATGATTTTTTGTGGTGAGCAAGAAGCATCGCCTAGCTTCTTTCTCAGTGTCACTATGCGATTATCAATGGTTCGGTCTGTGCCATCGTATTCAATACCACGCAGTGTTTTGGTCAGCCACTCACGTGATAGTGTTTTTTCAGCATGCGTAGCAAGAACCCACAACAAATCGAACTCGCCGTCTGTCAGCGCAATTTCTTCTTGGTTCATTACGCACGATTTACGCAACCGGTTTAAACACAGAACACCAATTTGTAGGCCGTTTTCGGACTCGGTAGGCGCCGCCTCTTTTCTTCTTAATAGCATGCGAATACGAGCCAGCAATACGCGAGGTTTGATGGGTTTAGTAACAAAGTCATCTGCGCCTATTTCTAATGCGGCGACATGATCGAAGTCATCATCACTTGCTGTCAGCATCAACACTTTGCCTTTGTAGCATTCTCGGATTTGACGACATACACTCAGACCATCTTGCCCGGGTAGCATCAAATCTAACAGCACCACGTCTGGTTGTGTGTCAATAATCGCATTGGGTGCGTCCGTCCCATTGTCGATACATTTGACCTGAAAACCTTGTTCAACAAAATACTCACCCAACATAGTTTGTAATTTGGGATCGTCTTCCACAATGATTAGAGATGGTTTGATTTGTTGTGCGTTCATTTAAGTGATGTATACAATATTTAATATCAATGGAACTTAAACAAATTTACGAATTATTTCAAATAAAGCTTTCTCAGAATAAGGTTATCGGATGAGTTAATTGGATAAAATTGCCAATTAATGATTTAAATCTAATCACCAATCACATTTCGGGAGATGTAAAAAGGCGCAACGTTTGCGCCTAGGTATGGAATCTTAAAGCGAAATTACCGCTTATTCGGTGGTACACACGACGCTGTTGTCGCTGCCAAAAACATTTGGAACGTAAGCATCAGCTTGTGGGTCATTTTCCCACTTCGCATCATCGAGCAAGTAACGGAACTGAACATTCTGCGCTTTAGGTAAGCGGGTTTTAAATTTAAACTGACGACTTTTCTTCACTAATTTCATCGGTTCTGGCTGCCAGTTGTTGAAGTCTCCAGCAATTTGGACAGAGTCCCACTGATCTTTATCTAGCTCGAACGTGACTTCGACTTCATCTTTTGTCTTAAAGAATCTTTTTTTAAGCATTGATCTTTCCTTGTTCGTACAAAAACTGTTCTAACTATTACTCGTGTTTCATAATGATTTCAAGTTTTATCGAATTGTTGCTGGTATCTGATGAGGGGAGTATCCGAACGGTGAATAGCTCGTTGTGCTGGTTTCGTGTACTGAGGGAGCGTTAGAGAGAAAATTCACTAGCCTAAAATAGTCAAAGAACAGAGTTTGTTAGCGAGCCGAGAGTCCGTATCTTGAAGTCAAACCGTTATCATGTATTATCTTAAATCACCATTTTCCTTGATGTAGCTATGTTGAAGTTTAACCGTACATTGTTGACTGCGATAGTTTGCTTAGTTGCTATGCTTTTGAGTAGTGTCGCTCCTGTGGCGCAGGCTTCCGCTCCGATGAAAACAATTGAAGTACGCGATCTTATTGTTCAACAGGCTGCTCTGCACAAACAACTTGGCGTCAATGACGACTGCGTAGAATCACATCACGATGAGTCAGCCATCAATAAGGCACAACAATCTCACACGAGTTGTAGCTCTTCCTGCATGGTCAAAATTCCCGCCAACTTATCTCAAAACGACTTACTGCTTCTTCCTTATAGCCTTGCCTTGATTGATAGGCCTCTAGTCGAAAAAGTAGTGACAGTGATCACCAAGCTTTATCGTCCTCCGATTGTTTAATTCCTCATCTCAAATTACTTGGGGTCTACCCCTTTTTACCAAATGAAATGATTTGGCATTTGAATGCCACAAGGAAATAAACAATGAAAAAACTACTTGCCTTATGTAGTGCACTTTTACTGACTTTTACCGCTCATGCAGCGCAATTTGAAGAAGGGAAGCACTACAAAGTTCTGGATGTAAAGAAAGCATCGAAACCTGTTGTGACGGAATTCTTTTCTTTTTATTGCCCACATTGCTACAAGTTTGAGTCGCTTATTGAGCGTTTAAAACCTGCTCTGCCAAAAGAGGCAAAGTTTGAAAAGGTGCATGTGGGGTTCATGGGCGGAGATATGGCGATTCCGATGGCCAAGTCCTACGCGACGATGGTGTCGCTTGGGGTTGAAGATACAATGATTCCTGCCATGTTTGCCCAAATTCATCAAAAGCGACAAGCGCCAAAAGACGAAGCTGAGCTGAAACAACTCTTCGTTGATAATGGCGTAGAAGGTAAGAAGTTTGATGCGGCGTACAACAGTTTCGCCGTAAACTCAATGCAGAAAGGTTTTGATAAGCAATTCTCTGCTAGCACGTTAAGAGGGGTTCCGGGTGTGGTTGTGAACAATAAATACATTGTTTTGGCCAACGAAATTCGTACTTACGACGAGTACAATCAATTAGTTAATTACTTATTGACGCTGTAACTGTAAATAGCATTGATGCTTAAAAATGGCGACGGTAGAGTCGCCATTTTTTATGCTTATCACACTCGTATTATCTAAGAACGCTTGTACATGCTTGAGTCGGAACACTAGTCATAAATATGGCATGCGGATAAAACAAGCTAGCAGCAGTGATTGCAACATTACATGGCTGAGCAATCGTGGTTTTAATCACATTGGTAAGCACGGCACCTGTATTATTTACTGTTTGAGCGGCGGCTTGTTGTGCCTGGTAAGACACGCAACCTGTCGTTGCATTGATCATCGCAGTGCTAAACAAAAGTTTGCGAAAAAACATATTCATATCCTTTGTGAATGCTTTGAATTACTTATATGTGGATTGATTCATAAATGAAACAAAACAGTGTTCAAAATATGTGTGCATTCACGAAATGAACATTGTTTTATAAAAAGACGTTTTTTTGTGATCTTAGTACTGGACAGACCAGGTTATGAAACTAAAGCCAATCCGTGCATTACGATTACGCCGAAGGTCAGTTTGCTCCTCATTCCTTGATATCCCTTGGGCTCGGCGTCTTGTTCGACTTTCCTCACGAGCTTTTCTGCATACCAAACAGCAAGGTACCCAATTGCTAAGAGTAGGGTTGCGACTGCGTAATGTTTGTGGCCCTGCAGTAATGCGCCCCAAGCCAGTAAGACAAAAAGGTTGCTGAGAATTAATATATTTCGGCTAAGGCGGTGGTAGTAATGCTCAATGCCATTACCCCAAAGGATGCCGGATAAAAAACTTAATATAACGGCGCTATATGCGATGAAAAATTGCTGACCACTTAAATTGAAGAGTGAGATGTCAGTGAAAATCAGCCCTAAACTAAACACAAATGGAACCAGGCCTAAGTAACCGAGTTGTAGCATGGTTGAGCGTGTTGTCATGGTCGTCACCTTATAATTGTTGCTCTATCATATTGGTAAGCGTAGTACTTGTCGGTGATGTGGAGCTTGGAAAAGTAGCAATAACTTTACCTTCAGAGCTAATTAGAAACTTGTAGAAGTTCCATTTTGGTTTTATGCCTGCTTGGTTAGTAATCTGGTTGAAGACTGGGTTCGCATCTACACCTAATACTGAAGAGCGAGCCATCATTGGAAAGGTTACCCCGTAATCGAGATAACAGACTTTCGCTGTGTTTGTTTCGCTTCCTCTATCTTGTCGAAAGTCATTGCTCGGGAAACCGATAACGGTGAAGTTTTGGTCTTTGTAAGTTTGATAGAGGGTTTCTAACTGTTCGAACTGAGGAGTGAAGCCGCACTGGCTTGCTGTATTGACGATTAGTAGTGTCTTTCCCTTAAAGCTTTCGCATAGATCGACTTCTTCCGTTGAGTTTAACAACCTTTGCTTACCTTGAAGAATATCAGGGCACTCAGATGCAAGAGCAAGCGAATTCATGGAGAGAAAGCTAACGAGAGCGGCGAGTTTCAGTAATCCTTTCATGGTGTTGTTCCCCTTGTTTTCAAGAAGTATAACTACTCAAGTGCAAAGAGGATCGATCAAAAAAGCCGCACAAATGCGCGGTTTTTTTCAAGAGCTGAGATCTGACTATGCCAGTTTCAACTCGAACTGGTTCAGGTACATTACCATGTCTTCAATCGTCAGTACCGGCATGTTGTGCAGGCGACCGAATGCTACGATCTCCGGTGCCTTTGCCATCGTGCCATCTGGATTGGTCACTTCACACAGTACGCCAGCGGGTTGAAGCCCTGCCATTTGCATCAGATCAATCGTACCTTCTGTGTGACCACGGCGAGTCATTACACCACCTGGACGTGCACGCAGAGGGAATACGTGACCCGGGCGAGCAAGATCCTCCGGTTTTGCGTGCGGGTTTGCCGCCGTTTTAATGGTCGTTACGCGGTCTGCTGCTGAAACACCCGTTGTTACACCAACTTTCGCTTCAATAGAAACCGTAAATGCGGTTTGGTTTGCGCTGTTGTTGTTTACCACCATTGGAGGCAGTTCCAGTTTGTCTGCTTGAACATCTGTTAAGCACAAACAAACGATGCCGCTACATTCGCGGATCATCAATGCCATTTGCTCGTTAGTGAGGTGCTCGACTGAATAAATGATATCGCCTTCGTTTTCGCGATCTTCATCATCAAGAAGCAGTACGCCACGGCCTTCTTTTAAAGCGATAAGTGCGTTTTCAACGCGAGTAATTGGGTCGCCGAATTCGGCAAGTAGTGATGACTGATTCATGGTTAACTCCTAAATTTCACCAGAATCAGGGCGGTATGAGAGATCGCCGTAAAATACGATCAAAAAGAAGTGCACCAGCATTCTTAGCGATCTGACTCGCTATGCTGGTGTATTCTTATTCTCTTTCATCCGGACTATAACCGTCGGCTCTGGCATCTCACCAGATCTGCTGACCTCGACGAATCGAGCGCTCGCGGGCTCACTTGAAAAAGTATACCGCCGGTGGGGAATTTCGCCCCGCCCTGAGAACAATTAAAAATGTACCACTTCATCCAAGTTGTGAAGAAGTGGAGCTAGGATAGTACTGCGAACTGAATAGCTTGGAAAGTCGATTCCATCTGTATGATGGAAAAGTGTGCTATCGACGGAAATAATCTGTGCGAATAAAGTGATCAATCTGCTGCGGCACGAAGGTGTTGTAAATCAGGCTCGTATGCGTTTGCTTCACTTCGATATGATCTTGCATACCGTCCAGTCTTGTCTCTTCTACGGTAACGGTACCGTCCGACATGGTGTTGTCATTACGGATCAACAATGGGCGAGCGCCAATCGGCATCGTTCCTGCGATACTGCCGAGTTTTTGAGGGAAATCCCAAGCGTCATCATGTTTGTTTAATCCGTGGTGTGGCGAATTGCCTAAAATTGCACCCAATCCGAGATCTTGAATTCGACCTACAATGGACGCGCCTTTCAGAGGCGAACCGATAGCGACAACATGAGAGATTAAGTTAGTGCTCGGTTTTCTGTTGGCGAGATAGCGCTTAATCATCAAGCCTCCCAAGCTGTGTCCCACGAGCACGTTTGTGGTCAGTGGATTAAGCGAATGATCAATAGAATCAAACAGTGAAGACTCATCGATAGCAACGGTGTTATAGCTGAGTACTTGCGTTTCGTATCCGAGTTTTCTCAGCTTTTGGCTAAGAGGCTGCATGACCAGCCCATGCATATAAAGACCATGTAAGATGATGATTTTCATAATACCTCCTAGATTTATGACGTCGTAGATATCCTACTCTAATTGACAAGAAACTACTTGTGCTTTGTGGTGCATATTTACGTTTTGCTGCAAAGTTTGACTGCTGTAGCAAGCGACTCAGCCCAGTAAATCCTGTATTTGTTGTTGCAATTGATGACGATTTAAAGACGCAGGACTTAACACTTCACCGATAACAACATCCACTTTTGACCAAAAACGAGTCGGTCGTTTTGTGAGAGCATGTCCGCCTTTGTGGCTGAAAAAAGAACCCCAAAGCCCTTTTAACGCCATAGAGATGACAGGAACAGGGTTACGTTCAAGGATTTTCTCTACACCAGGGCGAAACTCACCCAATTGACCGTTAGACGTTAAACGACCCTCAGGGAAGATACAGACAACCTCACCGTCGTTAAGTGCTTGTTCAATCTGTTCAAATGCTCGTCGGTAAGTGTCGGCACACTTACGTGGAGAACAGATCGGGATAACACCGGCATGACGGAATACATATTTAAGAACAGGTAGCTCGCTGATGGATTTGTCCATCACAAAACGAACCGGGCGAGTAGAGGTTCCCATCAAAATCAATGCATCGACATAGCTAACATGGTTAGCCACGATTAACGCAGCACCTTGTTCAGGAATATGTTGGCGCCCCTTTACGGACACACGATACATACAATGGCTGAGTAAATAACTGATAAAGCGTTGTGTAAATTCCGGTACTTGGCGATATACATAGATCGCCACGAAAAAGTTACCTATTGCCATCATGGCAAACAGTTCCACAATAGAAAGCTCTAGTACGCTGAGTACAACGATCGAAACCAAAGCAGACACCACCATAAACAACGCATTCATGATGTTGTTAGCAGCAATGGCACGTGCACACTCCCCTTTGTTTGAACGCGATTGGATGAACGCATAAAGAGGAACAATAAAGACACCGCCGCTTACACCAACAAGGAACAGGTCAATCATGACGCGCAGATGTTTTGATTCAGCAACGAAGCTTTGCACATCATAAAAGTGCACCGGAAGTGATGGATAACTTGGGACTGCCCATAGCAAGTCGACGCCAAAGACTGTCAGACCAAGGATACCGAATGGCAAAATACCAAGCTCAACGTGGTTGAAAGAAAGTTTTTCACACAACCAAGAGCCTGTCGCGATACCAATCGAAAACAATGCCAACAGTAAAGAAACGACAGTGCTATCTGCGAACAAATGTTCGCGTGCGAAGTTAGGGAATTGAGTTAGGTAAGTCGCACCCATGAACCAGAACCAACTGATGGCAAGAATAGACATCCAGATGCCTCTCTGTTTTTTTGCCACTTTTAACGTGTTCTTTAAACCAGAAATCGGTTCAAATTTCGCTTTGTCATTCGATTGGCTAGGCATCGTTGGAATATTCACGCTGCTCATGAACCCAAGCAAAGACAAGGCAATCACGTTACAAGAAGCAATCAAGGTACCATTAGGAATGGCTAGCAGCAGGCCTGCGCTAAGCGTACCTATAAGAATCGAAAGAAACGTGCCCATTTCAACCCAAGCATTTCCTCTAACAAGCTCATTTGGTTTGAGCGCTTGTGGTAACAAGGCGTATTTCACGGGACCAAAATAGGCCGATTGAGTGCCTGTCATAAACAGCAGAACCAGCATCAGCATGGCACTTTGGGTGGCAATAGCGGTTGCTGCGCAAGACATGATAGCCAGCTCGATGAGCTTTAGACGTCGGATTAATTTGGCTTTGTCCATGCTGTCAGCGACGGCACCAGCATGCGCTGAGAATAGAAAGAAAGGTAGGATGAATAAGCCTGCCGCCAAATTAACGAATAGATTGACGGATATTGGTAGGTTATCAATTTGGCTGTATGTCACCATCAATAACAGAACGTTTTTGTAGATGTTGTCATTGAGTGCGCCAAGGCATTGCGTCACAAAGTAAGGAAAAAAGCGTTTTGAGAAAAACATACGGGCCCCGATTAAACAAAGTCGAATGAGATGGGAGCACTTTATGCTCAATGAACGATTAAACCAGCTTTCTCTTTCAAGTGACGTTGTATGCCACCAAAAGTAACGAAATTCGTTACTTTCATTTCCATTCGTTTATTGAGTTACTAATTCCGAGACTTCTGAGCAGGTTTTCTTTCCCATGGTTCAAACAAAGGGAACGTCCAACGACGCATCGCAATAATCAGAGAGGTGCCGTGCTTTTCGTCCATATCGAGAGAGCTATCATTTTGGCAAGCCTGATAAAACTCATCGATGACCTTTTGCAGTTTCTGTTGTAGCTTCTTGTTGCTTGGTACACTCATCAGTCCTGTTGCCATGGAGAACTTTTCATCTTCACCAGAAAAGTAGCTTTGGAAAAAGGCGTCTTGAACTTGCTGTTGGAAGAACCGTTGAATAGGGCCGCCCATCTGCCACTTAAATGTCGGAGATATACGCAAACGAATTTTGTTATTTGGCTGCAAGTCGATGATGTTCAGACGATCCAAATGAGCAAGCTTTTGCACCAGTTCAAACTCATTGAAGGTGTATTGCTGAACGATTTGCTCAAACTGATAGCCATTTACAACACAGATTGCCACGAGTAGCAGGGCTTTATCATCAACCAACTGCTTTTCTTGCTCTAACGTTAGCGACTCTAGACCTTTATTGTGCGCAGCCGCGATCTTAAACAGTTCCGCCATTTCTAAACCAATCAATTGGCAAATGCGTTCTAAGCGTTCAAGACTAATGTGCTGACCTTCAGCGAGTAAACGTTTGACGCTTCCTTCACTTAAATCAAGGTGTTGTGCAACATCGGCATAATGCAGCCCAGCTAACTTTAGTTGGCGTTTAAGCTCTTTAATTAACGTATAACTCTCTGACATTTACGCTGTTACCTCGTCGTGTAACTGCTCTAGGTACGTTTGCATAAAGGTTTTGCGTTTTTGCGCTTCGCGTCTTGCTGACTCTGTGTTCATGGTTTCAGCGATTTTGAATAACTTGGTTTGAAAGTGATCCAGAGTGAATTGTTTATCGTTAAGTTCACGTTCTTCGGCAAATATATCGCTGTCGTTGTAAAGTTGCGCGTTAAACTGAGTGCTGACTTGAATGCATCGCGTCACGCCAATTGCGCCTAAAGCGTCCAGACGGTCGGCATCTTGGACGATTTTGGCTTCCAACGTATTTGGCCTGATGTTTGCGCTAAAGCTGTGTGCCTCTATCGCATGAGCAATGGCATCATGATATTGCTGCGGATAATCGATACTCTCTAAAAATGCGACCGCTTTTTTGGCTGCGATGATTGAGCTCTCTTTGCGATTTGGGTGATCTTTCGGGTAAGTAAAGCAATCATGCAAATAGGCAGCCGGTAATACAATCGCGATGTCTGCATTTTCTTCTTTGCAGAGCTGTTTCGCTGTTTTGACCACGCGTTTTACGTGTTTAAGATCATGAGCTGCATCTACTTGCATCTCTTGCTGCATAAATTCCAAAAATTGCGGTTCTATCTGGCTTAATGACGTCATGGTTCATATCTACAACTAAAATGAAGTCAGAAGTATGCCCAACGCTTAGAATAATTTCCAAGTGCGATGGTGTAATTGAGATTCAGCCACCAGAACCTTGTGCAACGTTTGGTACTGAGCCGTTTTATATGGCCTTTCAATGTGTTCAGTGGTTTATGAGACAAGAATAGACAGAGCGAGCAGTGATGTTTACCAGTAGAAAAAAGGCCTGACGATGTCGTCAGGCCTTTTTCGTCACGCCGATCTTTTTAGCGTTTGAACGTTACTTGCTCTGCTTGTTCAAGATGAATATGAGTCGTCGCAGGCTGTGTTTCTGCAATCACTTTACCGTGACGAACAGAGTAGCGAACCGGCACTTGGCGACGTACTGCGTCAAAACCATTTTCTGCGGGAAGAATCAGTAAACTACCTGGTTTGCCTTCTTCAATACCGTGCTTGTCTTGAATGTTCAGTGTACGTGCTGAATTGGTGCTGATCAGATCCAGTGAGTTGTTGATTTGGTCGTAACCCATCACCTGACACACGTGCAGACCCATATGTAGCACTTGCAGCATGTTTGCAGTGCCTAGTGGGTACCAAGGGTCAAATACATCATCGTGTCCAAAGCAGACGTTGATGTTGGCATTCAGCATCTCTTTCACTCGTGTTACGCCGCGACGTTTTGGGTAATCATCAAAACGGCCTTGTAGGTGAATGTTCACCAATGGATTTGCCACGAAGTTGATACCGGACATGCGTAATAAACGGAACAGGCGAGATGCGTATGCACCGTTGTAGGAACCCATCGCTGTGGTGTGACTGGCCGTGACTTTATTCCCCATATCAAACTTGTGCGCTAATGCTGCCAGTGTTTCAACGAAGCGAGATTGTTCGTCATCGATTTCATCACAATGCACGTCGATCAGGCGGTCGTATTTTTGCGCTAACTCGAATACGTAGTGCAGCGATTCAATGCCATATTCGCGTGTGAATTCAAAGTGTGGAATCGCGCCAATCACGTCCGCACCTAATTTGACGGCTTCTTCTAGCAGCTCTTTGCCATTTGGGTAAGAGAGAATTCCTTCCTGCGGGAAGGCGACGATTTGGATATCTACCCATTCTTTCATCTCTTCACGCACTTCTACCATCGCTTTTAGGGCAATTAGGGTAGGGTCTGAAACATCGACGTGGGTACGAACGTGTTGTACGCCGTTTGCTATCTGCCATTTTAAGGTTTGTTTTGCGCGCGCTTTCACGTCTTCAATCGACAGCATTTCTTTGCGCTCAGCCCAACGTTCAATACCCTCAAACAATGTGCCAGAGATGTTCCAGCTAGGCTCGCCTGCGGTTTGAGTTGTATCTAAGTGAATGTGTGGCTCGCAGAAAGGCGCAACCGCCATACCGCCTTCAGCATCGATGATGTCACCGTTATGACTAAGCTCCACATCGTTGCTTTCAATGCGCTTGAATTGACCATCTTCAATCAAAATTTGCTGCAGACCTTCTTGTCCTTTTAGCGTTATGTTTTTGATCAGTAGTGTTGTCATGATGGTTCCTTACGCTGGCTGTGTAGCCAGTGCTTTTTTGTTAAGAATAGGATTAAGAATCAGGAAGCTAATTGCGCCGCCAAGTACAGCGTTAATCGGCACTACGCCAGGCAGGAAGTGTCCCGCACCAACGCCAATCACGACAGCGATAATGCCAGCCCAGTTAACGTTTTGGAATTGGGCGGCTTCAAAGTTTGCGTAGCGTTTACGGTTCGTGAAGAAGTCAGCGATGATCACGCCGCCAATCGGTGGAATTGCCAACGCTAAGAAGGTCAGCCAGCCAACAAAGTTATTGTAGAGCCAGAGAGCGCAAAGTGTGCCAACAAGACCGTTCGCCATTGAGATGTATTTACTTGGTAAGCCTGTGATGTTGGAAAATCCAAGACCCGATGCGTAGAGCGCGTTGTCGTTGGTGGTCCAGATGTTCAAGCCAAGAACGATGATAGCTGGAATAAGAAGACCTTGCGCGATCATCACTTCAGAGATGTCTGATTGACCCGTCACCGACGCACCTGCCGCGCCAAAGATAAACATTAACGAGTTACCGATGAAAAATGCCACCATGGTGATCATCACGGCGCTGCGCGGCTTTTTGCCAAAGCGTACGAAATCCGCCGTTAACGTACCTGCACTAACAAAAGAGCCGACAACCATCGCGAGAGCCATTGAAAAGTCGAGTGGTTCGGTTGGTTGAACTTGTTGTAGTTCGCCAATACCGCCAACGCTCTTTACTGCCTCGATGACAGAGTAGCCGCCAAGTAGTGCAATCGCGGGAACGGCGATTGCTGACAGCACCATCAGTACTGAGATTCCAAAGTAAACGGTCGCGGTCATGAGCAAACCGGAGACAAGGATCAAAGTATTGGTATCGATGCCCGTTGCTTTATGCACCGGAATCGCAAACATCGCGACACCAACTCCAAACCACCCAACTTGAGTTCCGCCAAGAAGAGCAGAAGGAAGCCAAGAGCCTTTAGAACCAAAAGAGAAACGAGCAAGAAGGTGGGTAGAGAGACCAGTAGAAGCGCCGATGTAACCGAGGAAAGAAGTGTAAATACCGAGGATTAGGTTACCGATGAGAACAGCGAGGAAAAAATCATTAAAGGAGAGCCCAGTACCGAGAGAACCACCTGTCCACATACTTGCGGAGAAAAAAGTGAGTCCTAACATCACCATGGTTAGTGACGCCACGCCTTTTCTGGCCGTGTTGGGAACTGGTCCAAGACTGTAGTTATTGTCTCCAGCCATTATTGCCTCCGCACATTGAAATATTAAATTATAGCACCTGATTTTCAGGCAAACGGCGCGTATTATCGTGATGTAAATTTAATAGTCAATGATAAAATTGAAATTTAAACGTTTGCTTGGTTTTTTATGTGTATTTTTTCTTTTAATAACAATTGTTTGGTTTTTAAATTCTAAAAGTGGAAAGTTTGTTTTTACGTATTTTCTATGATTTATAGACAGGTTTTCTATGTGAAATTAATGTTTTGAATTGCTATTTGTTTTTATGGATTAAATTTATCTATAACTCTGGATTGTTCAGTCGATTTCTATTAAAGGAAAACGATTTCATGATGAGGTTTTTGGTTTGGACGTTATTTGTTCTTTTCTTGGGTGTGTTTTCTTGGTTTTATTTTATGTAGGTGACTTATTTTTGTTGAAGCTGGCATTTCTAATGGTTTAGTGGGCGAATATTTGAATTTTATAAACAGTAAACAATCTGTTGTGGGTAAGAAAAGTACAACCGAGCTCGGTCAGAGGATAAGAGGGCAATAGCCACATAAAAAAATAGCCAACCGCAAAGAGTGCGATTGGCTTATATACATGTGAACAAAATCAAGTTCACTAACAACGTCAGTTGGCTAGGTGACCCTCGGCTTAAGAAGGGTCGATTTATATAATGCAGTTACTGTGCCAACTTTAATATGCCCTAAAATACGTAGTTTCTGTGACATGCGTTGCTTAAAGTTTGAGTATGTTTGCAATTTGCAACTGCGTTATGCAATTTGACTCTATTATGCTAATGATTGATTAATAAACAATGAACCTTTTAAAGCATGACTAAACTCGCCGTTCCTAAAAAGGCGAAAAAACCAACTACATCTGTCACTGTTGTTAGAATCACCGAGCCAGCCAAAGCGGGGTCCAATTTAAACTTATCCAGAATAATGGGAATCAGCACACCAAATAAAGCTGCGGTAATAATATTGACGATAATGGCGAGCGCGATGGTTCCCCCTAGAACCGGAGATTGAAACCACAATCCGGCGAGCCCGCCGATGATTAACGCCCAAGCAATGCCGTTCAGAGAGCCAATACCCAACTCATTTTTCAAAAGCTTGAAGCGGTTACCTGGGGTGATCTGATTAAGCGCCATCGCACGAATCATTAGAGTGAGCGTTTGGCTGCCAGCAATGCCCCCCATGGATGCAACAATTGGCATGAGCACCGCCAAAGCCACTACCTGAGCAATTACATCTTCAAACAGTCCGATAGTGACAGACGCCAAAATAGCAGTAAGCAAATTGATGCCTAACCAAACCCCGCGCTTTTGCGAGCTTTTTAATACTGGCGCAAACAAGTCATCGCCTTCATCCATACCTGTACCGGCCATCAAACGTGCTTCGTAGATTTCACGCTGTGTACTCAATGCAAACTGCCAATCGACTTCACCGATCAGTGTTTGGTCTGCATCAGTTACAGGGAGAGCGGGCAGTGTGCTGTGTTCTAATGCCTCTACCGCTTCAGGAAGCATCATTTTACTGTCTAGAACCGTCACAGCCTCAATAACGAGTGTTTTTAAGCGAGTATCGGGCTCACCACGTAAGATATCGAAGTAGTTGACCGTTCCACGATACTGTTTATTACGATTAATCAGATACACCTGTTGAGGCGTGTCGTAGCTATAGCGCTCCATTAACTGCTTAGCTGTCCCAATCGTAATGTTGAAGGGCAGGGTGATGATCTTACGTTCAGCCCAGTGGCCGAGTTCTTCATCAGCATACTCGTTTGCTTGATCGTAAAGTTCCAACTCATCTTTTTCTATCAACGAGAGCGCTTCGTTGATGATCGACTCTGGCAACGAATCGGCCCATTCGATGAGCGACAAGTTGTCGAGTTTAGCGAGAGTGAGCTTTAGCTCGACTTCAGATAACGCATTGATGATAGAGAAACGTACGTCCGCACGCATTTCCGTTAACACGTCGATATGTAGCTCTAGTGGTAAAGCTCGCCATAAGCGAACACGATCGTCGATTGGAAAGGCTTCTAGAATCAGGGCAACCGCGCCGGGCTCGAGGCCCGCTTCAATAGATTCATTGAGCGTTGCGACTTGATCCGCTTCTTCGGCTTGGCCAATTTGCTGGATTAGAGTGGAGAGATCTTGAAACTTGCTCACCGAGTACCCCGATAGTTAATTCGTTTTATGGAAGTATGGCATGTTATTGAGATGCACAACTATGCATCTTAACCTTGCTCAAGGTACTTGAAAGTAACAGAAAAACAATAGGCTATTCGCTGTTGATGGTGAGATATGGCTGTACCAATTGGCGAATGTTCACTTTTGCGCCAATACGGGCTGCCAGCAAGTACATTCCGCCGATTTTTCTGTGTAAAAATAGGGCATCTGCCGGTGGAGTATGCCAGTATTCTTGCTCCATGCTTAGAATGGTGCCAGCCTCGCGAAGCTTTTGTGCTAAGTCGCTGGCTTTAAAGTCATAAGGCTCATCAACTAACATCGGTTCACATGCCATTTTTACTAAGTCGAGAATCGCTTGGCGTTGGTCTGGAAGGATGGTTTGGCTGAAGAAGCCTATTTGTTCAAGCGCATCATTCAAGCCTTGTTCGTCATTATTCACGACAGATGCAAAAGCTTGGCGATAGCCGGTACTGAACCGTTCGCTGTATTCGCGGGTCGCACCAAAGTCTAGCAAGCCGATTTGACGAGTGTTTTCGATATATAAGTAGTTGGCGAAGTTAGGATCGGTTTGCACCATCTTAAATTCGAACAGCTCTCGAAACAGTAATTCGAGTAGGCTGTGCATGACAAAATCTCGCGTACTCTGATCATAATGTTCGATTTGCTCAATCGGACTACCATCAATGAATTCCATCGCGAGAACGGAGTCTGAGCAACTTCCAGTATGAATCTTTGGTACGACAAAATGAGAGTGCTCCTTCAAAGCGTCATGATAACGAATGGCAAATTGCGCCTCTCGTGCGTAATCGGCTTCATCATGTAGCTGCTTTTTCGCTTCTTCGAGCAATCCTTTGTAGTCGACAGACTCGGGAATCAACCCAACGACCTTGAGCAGTGTACCGACATTGTCGACGTCGCTATCGATACTTTTCCGTATGCCCGGATATTGCACTTTGACGGCTAGGTTATCGCCCGCATCGCTGTAGGCTTGGTGCACTTGTCCTATTGATGCACTGGCGATTGGTTTGAAGTTAAATGACAGAAACTCAGCTTTCCAATTCGTTCCTAGCGAACTTTCCATTACTGCGTTGAGTTGTTTTGCAGGCATTGGGTCTGCGTCGGAACGAAGACGGGAAAGAATATCGGCAAGTTCAGGTTCTAAAACATCACCAGCATCCATTGATAGCATTTGACCAAGCTTCATTGCAGCGCCACGCAGGTGAGCAAGTTGGTCAGTTAAGCGCGCGATGTTCTGTGGCGTCAGCAAGAGGTCTTTCGCTTTTGGTTTGTTGCCTTTGGCTATCTGTTTCGTGCCTTCTGCAATCACATTGCCTGCGACACGGGTAGCAAGTGAAGCGAACTTGCTGAATCTTGAGATGCGATGGGTAGGTAGGCTTCTTTCCTTTGCCGACATGAATCTTCTCCGCTATTTACTAACTAATTGTTATACGGGAAAAGGATATGTTTGGATACAAATGAAAAGAAAACCGCCAGCGTAACTGGCGGTTTGCGAGTTTAGATAGAGTAGAAGAAGTACAGTTGAGACTTCATTCGGATGATGATCCCGCGAATCACATCTAAGAAGGCCATGAAGCCTATCGGTTTTTCACCGCTGACCCATGCGAGGCCAACAGAGCCAACAGGGATGTCGTAGCCTTCTGGCTCATCAATCTTAAGACGAACAAAGTGGTGTTTGTTCTGTAAGTTCTTTCCAGTGGTGACACGTACGGAATCATCGAAACCCAGTAGATTACCTTGTGACTCACCTGTTGCTTCAACAATGCCTTCGACGGTCGCTGAGAAGATCTTACCTGGGTAAACGGACGAAGAGAATTCCGCTAGCTGACCCGGTTTGATGTTACGAATCGCCTGGTGGTTGACTCGCATCAGCACGTACTTCTCGTTAGTGTACATGTTGATACGCGGCATCATCGATACACGCTGACCTTCACGCAGGATAAAGTTGGTGACAAAGCCATCTGTTGGAGCATGAACTTTTGTGCTATTCAAATCCCATTGCGCTTTTGCAATTTGCTCTTCAGCTTGGCGCAGTTCGGCTTGTTTAGTTTCAACTGCAAGTTCCGCTTTATGAATCGCCAGTTTTGCACGGGAAATATCGACTTGTTTCTTCTTGATTTGAGACTCAAGGGTCAACACGTTGTGACGTGCCATATCAACCGCACTCGATTGTTTGTCGATATCGCTTTCCGTGATGGTGTTGTGCACTACTCGGTTTTGCTCAACATAACGATCTAGCATTTTTTTCTGCAATTTGTAGTCAACTTTCGCCGCTTCCAACTGGCTCTTTGATGTTTCTAGATCTTGCACTAGCGCTTCGTGGTTAGCTTCTTCAATCTCGATGTCGCCTTTTGCTGTAGCTAATGCAACGCGAGCAGAATCAGCGGATACGTTCGCTTGATTTAATGCGATTTTGTATTGCGTTGGGTCAAGTTCATAAATGAGCTGACCTTCTTTAACTTGCTGATTCGGCTCAATGTAAATGTGGTCAACTTTACCTTTTACATTGGTTGAATCTGGACGCAATTGGATGTGTGGTGACTGCACGACAGAACCGCCGGATAAATCCATCGGGGTGAAGTTAATCAAACCTACCCAGACGAACATCAGCCAACTCAAACCGCCAAGATAAGCGAACGATTTGGTTGCTTTGTTCCAAGGCATGCCAACCAAACGCAACAGATAGATGAAGAGTGCCCATACCGCTAAACCTTCTAACATTATGCTTCCTCTTTTGGCTGTGTTTCTGTTTGCGGTTTACTTTTCCATGTATCACGCAGATTGATGATGGCTTTTTCCATATCAACGAATGCAAAGATCACGGCTAGCACCCAAACCCAGTGCCAGACAAACCCTATCCAGGTAAGCGCAGTGATGAGCCCTATCTGATGATGGTCTTTGCTGTGTGCTTTATTGATAGGTAATTCATGGATTTTCCAAAAGCCGTAACACGCGCCCGCGACACTCGCGATTAAAACGATAGCAGCGACAACATGTAACGCCGTATCTGCGCCTGTACCGACAAATGGGACACTCAGTAAACTCATTAAACACTCCTCTATCAAACTGTTGGCGTATTGTGATCTGAATTTGATTTGCGGCTTTCTTTGTGACAGATTCAATCACTATAGGATTAAATTTGATGTAATTGGTTATGAAAACGGTTCGGTTTATTCGCGCGATGGGCATTCTAAACATGCATAACCTCGCGTTATCTAAATACAATTTGGACTCGGATGAGTTAGGGATCCCAGCATCGGTGTTTCGTAACCCAATGACACTGATCCCGCTAAAAGCCGTTGCGGAATGGTATCGTTGTGTTGAACAAGCCAGTGGTGACCCGGATGTGGTGTTGAGTCTCAGCCGAGGTATTGAACTGCAAAAGCTAGGGCCAGTGGGACGCTGGTTATTCTCCGGCAATGATTTGGCCAGTACCATTCGGCGAGTGAATTATGGTGTGAGCAACCTACAATCAGGGGCGTTTTTTGCTGGCGAACAGTCGGGTAAAATCATCAAATGGACTTACCACAACCCGTTTATAGAAACGTCAGTAAAGGTGCACGATAGTATCCGCTGTGCGGTATTTATGATTAAGGTGTTACGCGAATTTCTTGGTAAAGATTACCAGCCTTTACGTGTCAAGGTTTCAGGCTCGAGAAAAAATACTGAGCGATACCGGGAATATTTCGGCTGCGAGGTGGAATGGAGTCAGCCAAAAACAGAGATATGGATCCCGGGAGATGACCGACTAGCTTCTCGCCAAGTGAGCCATCGAGAAGACAACCGTCTAGCGATGAGTTTTTCCGATTTGGATGATTTGCTTAATATGCCCGACCCAGAAGATGAGTTGAAAGTGATTTATGAAGTGGTGAATTACAGCAGCCATTATGGATTGCCAACGTTAGAGCGCGTGTCTTCTCTGCTTGATTTATCTGAACAGCAGTTTCAACGTCGTTTGCATAAATTAGGGCTCAATTTTTCGACGGTTTCTGGCTATGTATTGAGTAATATTGCAGCTGGTTTGTTGAGTAAGCGCGTGAGTATTGATGACATTGCCACGCGCCTTGGTTACACCAATGTGGCGAGCTGCAATCGTATGTTTAAGAAACATCGTGGATTAACGCCCAAGCAGTATATGGGAAGATTAGAGAAGTAGTGCTCCACTTATTTCTATGAGTACAAGCAATAAAAGCCCTCAAAAAAGTAGAGGGCTTTGTTTTTTGTGTTGTTGTTTTATGTAATGGCTATTTTTTAGGGCGCCAACTTAGTGCACTTGCAACAGCGCCGATGGCAACTACATCCTTTTTTTGTTCGCTAAGTTCAGGGAGCATCTGTACCGCAATGGTACCGTTCGTCTGCACTGCGGCAATTTCTTGTGTGCCTTCCTTAAAGCTATAACCCAATGGAATGTCTACCGCCATCATGGCGTCAGGACTAGTATGTACAGTTTCTACATTAAAGTGGGTGCTACCAATACGCACTACGCCTGTCTCTTTTTTCTCAAAGCTGATGTCGATGAGAGCGGATTTTGGCTCCATCGCAAACTCACCGACTTTTTTACCATCTTGAGTAATGTCACAGGTGTAAGGATCATTCCCACCAAAATCGACACCCATGTAGTTAACCGACATACCGCCTCCGGTGCAGTTCAAAAGCCAAGTTTCCCCGCTGTCGATCCGAGTCACTTCTGCGCCCATTGAACCTTCTTTGAAAGAGATACGGTTAAACCAACTTGAGTTAGAAGCACTGCGTGAATACTTGCCTTTGTACTTACCAGCAAAATCAAAATGGCCATCTTCACCGAATCCCCAAAAATCACCGTCGGTTTTGATCAGCATTTCTGGTTGTGCTTTTACGGCATCAGTACGATCCATGACGGCTAGGCCACCACAACCAGCAAGGAGCAAGGGAGCGAATAGAATAAGTTTCTTCATGTTTTTCATTTTTTATAGCTTGGTTACATCTAGGGTTTGGTCGGTGAATTGGATGTTCTGAATGTCGTACAACTCGTCAGTGCCTGTACTCGGGCACTCAACAGAAACGCTCTTTGCTTTGATAACAGTACATTCCGCCAGTTTGTGTTGCACGATATAGGTGTTGATACCGCCTTCACCATAAATGCTGTTGTCTTTGCTGTTGCCTTCAAAAGTATTGTTTTGATCATTACCGATCACATTCATCGCGTCGTCGCCAATGATCTTCACTTTTGTTAGCCACTGAGATTTGTAGGTGTACGCTTCTATCAAACCGTCTTTGTTGGGAGCCATACGGAAGGTAGGTACTGTGCCTGGATTTGTCTTTTCTGTGTAGAGCTTGACGCCCGCAGAGTCGATATTCGCGGTATATTGCAAGTATCCGTGGAATAAGCCACTGATCCAATCAACGGCTTGTGGATCTTGGGTTTGCATTTCTTCACGCGTTAACGCTTGGTAGCCATCTAAACCATGTCCGTTTGCTTTTGCTACGCCCATGTACGCTTCAAAAGCGGCAGCAAAATATTCGTGAGAATATGAAGGGCCCGTTTGTTTAACACTTTCAGGATCGAAGTCGTCCGATTTCCAATCGTCCCAGTCATACTGAGTAGGGCGCCACACCGTCGGTTTGCCCGATTGAATATCGTTATAGATGCTTAACGCATGAGCTTGAATGTCATTTTGCAGTGCCGCAGTCGCCGTGTTAGGTGCAATACCTTGCGCTTGGACCAAGTGTAAAATTTCTTCAAAAGCGGCGTCTCGTTCGGCTTTTTTACCAAGATTGGCGCAGTAATCGGCAAAATTACTCATGTAATGGCAATCGCCTTCAACTGTCAGTTCTCGATACATTAAAGATTGGCTATTCCTTAGCCAGTTTGGTGTTTCTTTACTAGTTACTAATGTTGACGCGATAGATGTGACAAGTGTATCCATATCATCTTCGTTAAGTACGATCATGCTTACAACAAACTTTTCTAGAGAACTCGTATCAAAAGAGTGTGCTAAGCCCGAGTTTGTAACTGCATCGTTCAATTTATCTTGGCGAATCAGTTCGTTGATAAAGATTTTGGTTAACATCTCATCATTCTGTTCATCGTTTTCGGTCAGCATTAGTGTGGCATCACGCTCGGCTAATGTCTTAGCAATACGAGACTTGTCAGCACCGTACTTAGAGTCTGGTTGGTTTGTGAGAAGGTGTTGGATGATTTTGGCTGCACGAAAGATTTTTTCATTATTCGCACCGTCATCAACAGCCACAATGTGAAATGTATCGTTGTTGTTTGCTTCGGAAAGGGAGATTTTCACATAGTGGGTGAAGCCAGCATCAGCAGCCACTTTTAACTTGGCTGGAAACTCTGTAGAAACGACAGTTGGGATTGTGACAGTGCTCAATGTTGGCATTGGTGGTGTTGGAGGTGTCGTTGTCGATGGTTTCGAATTAGATTCACTGCCGCCACAAGCAGTTAGACTTATCGCGCAAAATATGGCTAAAGGCGTTAATTTGGAATATCTCATTTCATGTTACTCGTAGACTTTATTAGAGCAAGAAACTTAGAAGCAACATAAAGTCCTGTCTATATAAGCAAACTAAGTCATATATGTTGATATTGTTTTTTGGTAAGACCTATTATTCGATATATTTAAAAATATAGTGGATTTTTATTCCGAATTTTATTTTCTATGTGAAGCTATATTCTGATAATGAATAAAACCTCAGGTTATTGCATGGTTTTAGGGGTATAGAATGATTAGGATTATCGTATATGTATGGTTTGTAAGCGTATGTAAGCTTGCGTTTTATTAAAATTATCATTTAAGTAGGTTGCGCAGTATAGGACGAGCGATATACTCCCTCCATCATATTGGTGGAGTAAATGATTCATGGTGGGCAATACAATCTTACTAGTAGAAGACGACTCTGAGATTGCTCGATTAACCAAAATGTACCTCGAAGCCGAGGGGTATACGGTAACTGTCATCGATAACGGTCAAAATGCATTAGAAACGATTAGGGGACTCAAGCCTGACCTAGTGCTGTTAGATTTGATGTTACCAGGAAAGAATGGCGCAGAAATATGCCAAGAGGCGCGTAAGTTTTATCATGGTGTTATCATTGTTTTGACTGCGACCGATGATGAAATGAGCGAGGTGAGCTTATTTAAGTTCGGTGCTGATGATTACCTTACCAAACCGATAAAAGGCAATATCCTTCTCGCCCGTATTGAAGCAGCGTTGCGTCGCTATTGTCGTCAAGTTGATATCGTTGAAGAAGAAAAGCTGAGCCGATATGGCATTAGTCTTTGTCTTCGTCGCTCCCAAGCATTTTATTTGCAAAAAGATATTGGTTTAACGAGTTCTGAGTTTGAAATTTTAGAGCTCCTGATGCTGAATGTCGATAAGCCAGTATCTCGTGAATCATTTTGTCGTCTTGCCCGAGGCATTGAATACTGCATTACTGATCGTTCGATTGATATGCGTATATCCTCGCTAAGGAAGAAGTTCTCCAAGGCTCATATCCATACGGCTACCATTAAAACCATACGTCACCACGGCTACATGCTGACAGGTAAATGACGCGTGTTTTCCCTGTTTACTCGTCTATATGTGGGGTTAGTAACCGGCCTTGCGCTGACTGTTGCTTTGTTTCTCTTTATGGGGGAAGAGTACATGCGCAAAACAGAAGTCGGTGTTTTTTTGAGTGACGGTGCTTATTTTGTCGATCAATACATTGAGCAACGAGGCACTCCGGATTCTCTCTACAAGAAGTTAACCGAAAACGGCAAGCAAGATTTCTTTATCTTTGATTTAACATTGGTTGAAAACTGGGACGGATCACCGCCTTGTCGAGATTGTAATCTGCTGTACCGTATGCAAGGGATACCTGTTTATCTTATTGATGGCAGTACCTATGCTGCGGTATTCCCTTTGCCTAACACTTCGAAGAGTTTAGTTTTCAAAGAAAAAACGGATTTCTTTAGCCCACACGTTGATTGGAATGAAGATTCTGAGATTGTATTTATACTTACTCTACTTTTGGTTGTTGTATGCAGTTTAGGCATTATGGTTTACATACCTGTACGACGTCTTGACCGCCAAATTCGGCAATTAACGGCTGCGCAACACCAATTTGGTTCTGGTGAGTTGAATACGCGAGTCGATCTAAAGCAATTTTCGCAACCCGTAAAAGAGCTCGCCCAAGGCTTCAACTGCATGTCTGAAGAGATTGAGAGACGAGTGCGCCAAACACACATCTTTACTCAAGCTATTCCTCATGAAGTGCGCACTCCGCTGAGTCGTATTCAGCTAGCGACGGATTTAGCTCGACGCACGAGTGGTGAAATGCAGGCAGAGTTACATGACGATATTGAACGATACGTTGATGTAGTGACGGATTTAACATCCGACATCGTCATGCTGTCTCGCTTGAGTGTGAAAAACCACTCATGGATCGATTCTGTTGAAACCATGGAACTGCCACTTTGGTGTAAAAGCCGCATGAATTACCTAGGCTTAGAGTCCGCCATGTTGAGAGCAGAAAATGAACTCGCGAACCAATTGATTCACTTTCAGCCTACTTTGGGTAACCTCGTCCTCGATAATTTACTGCAAAACGCCAAGCGTTACGGTGAGTCCTGCGTTGAGGTGACGATTCGAACGGTAGCGGATTGCTGGAGCATCGATATTGAGGACGATGGTCCGGGCATCCCTGAGGCGATGCGAGAAGAAGTATTTATGCCATTTTCGCGCTTAGACAAAAGCCGCAACGCCGACATGAAAGGCTTTGGTTTAGGGCTTGCCATCGCTACCAGTGCAGCGCGGCAACTGGGGTGGGAGCTTTCTGTCGGCGAGAGTCACTTAGGCGGCGCACGTTTTACGGTGCTTATTCCTGCCAACGGTTAGAGTAGGCACTGCGGTAGTCTGGCTCTGCGATACCTTCATACAAATCGTCACAAGCTTGCAGCGGACCTACGACGGTTCGGTAGGGTAGGACACCTGCCCAAACAGGGATGTCCATGTCTTCCGCATCGTCGTTGACGCCAAAATTGCTGATTTTCACTGATGCTTCTAGGAGTGGAATACGCAGCAGCATGGTGGCTTTGAGTTCTTTTTCATTACTCAAACGGACTTGTTCTGTTCTCCCCGGAGCGATCTGTTCAATAAAGTGATTCAGCAACCTGTCTTTCTCTTGGTTATCTTCCACCATCTCAAACTGGCCAAAGACCACAACACTGCGATAATGCGCACTGTGGTGAAACGCACTTCGAGCCAATACCCAACCATCAAACAAAGTAAAGGTTAAGCACGTTTGCACTCCTTGTTTGAGTGAGCGTAATAGTCGACTGTTGTTGGCACCATGGATATACACGTAATCATCGACACGCCATGCCAGCATAGGGATGACCACAGGGCCTGACTCGTTGGTTATCGCAATATGAGCGATTAGGCTTTCATCTATGATGGCGTGCAGTTTGCTAACATCAGAGACGGCTTTATGTGCGCCTTTCTTAATTTCCGTTCTATTGGTGTTGGATAGCATTTTCTCTCCTTGCTTGCTCACGATTACGAGCGATTTATCCTCATTCTTTGATTGCAATGTAGCGTTTAACTGGTAGCTTAAAGAGAGCCAGTTTTAACTAATGGATGGATCCAGTTTGTCTTTGATTGATATCGGTGACCTACATTTAAAAGACAGTGAAGGAACGCGTCAGCAAGCGTTGTTTTTGGCTATTCGCAAGAAAATTGTTCAAGGACTGTGGGTGAAGAATGGGAAGCTGCCTTCTACGCGGAAGCTTTCACAAGAGCTTAATCTAAGTAGGAATACCGTGATTTCTGCCTACGAACAGTTAGTGGCGGAAGGGTACTTGAACAGCCAAAAAGGTTCTGGCTTTTATGTTGCCGTAGAACTGCCAGAGCAGTACTTGCCTGAACCTAGTTCAGTTCAGAGAGACTCATCACCGAAAGCTCACTTTGATATCAACCGCGCATTTGCACCGGGTGTGCCGGATTTGGACGCATTTCCGATGGCGCAATGGCAAAAGTTACTCACTCGCCATATGTCTCGTACTTGCTTGTTGGGGAATCAAGATATTCAGGGTAGTTGGGCATTGCGCTGTGCTTTAGCTGGCTACCTCGCATCAAGCCGTTCAGTGAATTGTTCTCCAGAGCGCATTATTATTACCTCTGGGGCGCAGCAAGCGTTGTCGATTGCGACGATGGTAGTGCTCAAACAAGGTGATAAGGTTCTGATGGAGCAACCAGGTTACGCGCAAATGCGGAAGTTGATTCAGTTCCAAAACTATCAATTTGAGCCTTTGTTCGTAAGAGAGAAATTAGGTTTTGATGTGGAAGCGGTGACCTCAAGCGATGCCGATGCGCTGTATATTACACCAAGTAATCAATATCCGATGGGCACCACACTCAATACCGAGCAAAGAGGAAAGATCATCAACTGGGCGGTCGAACAATCAAGTTGGATCATCGAGGACGATTATGACAGCGAATTTCAGTTTGCTCATCGTCCCTATACCAGTTTACAGGGGCTAGCAGCTCAAATGGGTCGAGATGATCGCGTGTTGTATGTGGGTTCCTTCAGTAAAGTGATGTTTAACGGATTGCGGCTTGGCTACCTTGTAGTTCCTGAACGTTTAGTAGAGCAATGCTTAGTGGTTAAGGACGCGTTAAGTGGTGATTCGCCGACGCATACACAAGAAGCATTGGCAGATTTTATTACTGAAGGTGGGTTATTACGTCATATTCGAAAAATGCGTCGACTGTACAAAACTAAGCATGAACAGATGCATTTATCCATTCAACAGTATTTTGGCGACCGTGTTTGCGTCGTTAGCCAAGCGGCGGGGCTTCATATTACGTTGAAATGGCAAGACGGTATGGATGAGCAGCGTTTTACAAAAATGGCAGAGCATGAAGGGATCATCTTGCGACCTTTGAGCTATTATGAACCCCCAGATTTTCAAGCACGTCACTGGCATGGTGCCGTGCTTGGTTACGGCAATATCGCGTTAGAGAACATAGACGCTGGTATCCAACGTTTAGCTCACATATTTCGAAATGGGAAGCGATGACTATTCAACTACACGTGTTTGTCGCTTATGTCGCCACTGTTTCCAAGGCAGTAAAAGTAGAGTAAAAATGCCAAGTGCATAAAACATTGACCAGCCTAAACATATAAAAACACCGGTACAAAGCAGTAGGGACAGTCCCGCAAGTGTTTTACCAAATCCTCGAAGCAATTTGAAAGCGGCTAACATCGCCAACATGTAAACCAGAACGAATACACTGTTTGCGAGTTTTAGGAAAAACTCCAGATCGAGCTGTGATAGGGTTCCTATCACACAAGATATCAATAATATACCGCCAACTAATATGGTGGCTGAGAAAGGGACACCACGACGTGAAATCTTGGCTAGTGGACTAGAAGGACGATGTTCACGAGCTTGAGCCCAGACCATTCGCGCTAGACTCTGTGTGTATAAGTTAACGCTCGCGAAACAAGCGGAGAAACCTATCAAGCTGATTATCCATTTGGCTCCATCGCCTAGTAGTTGGGCACTAAGCCAGGGGATGGATGCGTTATCAAATTGAGCGTTACCATACGCGCCAAATTTTAAAATAACGACAGAGCATGCCCAATAGGTAGCCCCTGCTACAAAACAACCGACCACAATGGCAATAGGGAAATCTCTTTGAGGGTTTTTGAACTCTTCCCCCATATGGGCAAAAGCCTCTATGCCAACAAAACACCAGAACATCACGCCTAACGCTGCGGTAATAGGCCAAATTGACTCTTGTGTGATGGCGGGCATCACAAGATCGGCGCTGTTAACGTCGCCTTTCCATAAAAATGCGCCAACAAGTGCGAAGACACTCAAAGCAATAAGAGTTTGTAAATGACCTGATGATTTTGTGCCCATCAAGTTGACGAACACAAGTAGTACTACCGTCAGAATTTGTGCAAACAGATTGTTGCTAATAGGCTCTGGCAATATTTGTTGTAGGAAGCCTGCGGCGAGTGCAATCGCGGCCGGAACCCCTACCGGAATGACACTAACAAATAGCCAAGCGACACTACTTTCCAGTTTGGCGTTAAAGGCTTTGCGTACAAAAAAGGCTGTTCCGCCCGCGTTGGGGTATCGTTTACCCAGTTGAGCAAAAGTCAGCGCAATAGGACAAATCGCGATGAACAATAAAATCCAAGCCCATAGTGAAAAATGGCCAGCTATACCTGCTGCGATAGCCGGGATCATAAACAGCCCAGTTCCCATTAATGTGGTGGATAACTGTGCGATACCTGATGTGAGTGAAATGTCTTTTTTGAGCTCTTCCATGCGAATTGATTCATCCAATGTTATGAGGCTTATTACGAAAAAGCTTGTGGCTTCTGGTTATTTCGTTTTATGTGTTTAAGCGATGCTATTTATGTGCTGAGCACTTAAGTTGGGAATTTGATTTCAATGTGTTATCTATTTTCTGTTGAAATGGATAACAGCACTCATCTCATGCCCGCCAAATAGCATATCCAAAATGTTAATAACAAAATGATTTACTAAACCGTCAATATGACGGTTGTTTTAAATAATTCCAACAAAATGTTGGTTTCTTATGCAGTTAGAATCGGTATAGAATGAGAAAAATAAGGAAAGCTTGGTAACGGTATGGACAAGTTTGATCATAAGATTGTGGATCTGCTCAGGCACAACGCTCGGCTGTCGGTGACTGAAATTGCGGATAAAGTAAACCTTTCTCGTTCTGCGGTAACGGCCCGTATTCGTAAGCTAGAGCATGACAAAGTGATTCTAGGGTATCACGCTGAAATTGCACCTTCGGGTGGGGATTCGATTTGCGCCTATTTTGCCTTAAAGTTCGATAAATCAACCTCTACGTATTATTGCGAATCATACGCGGACGAGTTATACAAAATTGATGGCGTAAAATGGTGTCATGCGATCAGCGGTGAGACGGACATGATGGTTTTTGTCGAAGTGCCTACGATGGCTCGCTTGAACGAAATCAGAGATCAAATTCAACGATATCCAGAGCTTCGAAACCTGATGACTCATACCGTCTTAGCTGAATTCTTTAACACGACTGGGAACCTGTTTGTGAAGTGACCATGAATGGATGCCATGTTGAAAACCCTTCTGAGCGAATATGTTAAACAACATTAATTTGAATCTACTTAGATCCTTGCATGTACTTTTAGAGGAGTGTCATGTCAGCCGGACCGCAGACCGTTTGCACATTACGCAGTCTGCCGTCAGTCGACAGCTTGCACAATTGCGCGATCTGTGTGGTGACCCACTGCTTATTCGTCAAGGTAATCAACTGATACCAACGCCACGAGCAATAGCGTTAAAATCAAAGCTTGATGCATTACTGGCTGAGTTTGACCATTTACTCGATGACCAACCTTTTGAGCCGCGGCAGTGGCAAGGTGAGCTTGTTATTGCTTCTAGTGACTACGTGGCGCAATACGTATTGCCCGATATTGCCTCTCACTTGGGTGAACAAGCGCCACAGTTAGATATGGCGTACCGACTGTGGCAACCCAACTTTCTTGATAAACTTCATGAGACGGGCATCCATATCGCGTCTTCTATGTATCCAGAAAAACCACAGAGTGTGTCGAGCGTTAAAATTGGTGAGGATTCATCAGTTTGTTTGATGAAATCTTCTCATCCGTTAGCAAAGCAGGACCAGATCAGTATTGAAGACTTGATTTCATATTCACACATCAAAGTGACTGGCGGCGGAGACAAAGATTCCTACACTGATTTAGCATTGAAAGAGCTAGGGCACACCCGCCACGTTACCTTTAAGGTTCCATTCTTCTCTGCTGCGATCAATCGCTTAGTTGCAAGTGAGCACCTGATGGTGGCTCCTGAACATATTGCCGTTAACCTCGCTAAGCATTGGGACTTAACCCATAAAGCATTACCACTCGAAACATCTATTCATCAATATTGGTTAATGTGGCACCCCAAATACGACACGGATCCTGCGCATAAATGGGTGCGAGAAGAGATTCGCTCAGTAATGCAAATTTCTGAATATTCCATTCGCTAATACGTACACCGTTTAGCTATGACTTGAAGTCATGATTAGTATGAATAACTTTGATTTCTAATTATACCTCTTCCGTTGATAGAGTGAGCTTCAAAGAGGGGAGATTCTTATGACACTAACAGTTTGGTTATCACTTTTTACCGTGTGTTTATTAGGGGCTATGTCACCAGGCCCCAGCTTAGCTATTGTCGCTAAGCACTCGTTGGCTGGTGGACGTATCAATGGATTAGCTACGGCTTGGGCTCATGCGTTTGGCATTGGTATATATGCGTTTATTACCTTGATTGGTCTCGCTGTTGTTTTGCAGCAAAGCCCGATGCTGTTCAAGGCGATTAGCCTTGTGGGTGCGGCATATCTTGCGTATTTAGGGTTTAATGCTTTGCGTTCAAAAGGTGGTGTGGCTGCGAAGTTGGAGTCAGGTGAGGAAACAACGGTAATCCAGTCCGCGCGAGAAGGCTTTTTTATCTCGATTTTAAGTCCCAAAATTGCTTTGTTTTTTATCGCATTATTCAGTCAGTTTGTCGCGCTCGGTAATGATTTGAGTAATCAGATGATCATTGTTGCCACGCCGTTTGTTGTGGATGGGCTTTGGTACACCTTTATTACCCTAGTGCTATCGAGCTCTAAAGTCGTTGACAGAATTCGCTCTAAGGCAGTGTTGATTGATCGTTTGTCAGGGGTAGTACTCATGCTGCTGGCTCTTAGAGTGGTCGTAACGGTATAGACAAGCTCGCAAGACAGAAATACTAAAAGCAGCCCGTGTGGCTGCTTTTTTGTCTACTCTCAGTAACCCTTACTCAATTTACGTAATTCTGACGCTAAATGTTGCTAAAATTAATATTATCAATAGTGTTACTTTGGTTCATATTCTCATTTGCTGTGAAAGCTACTTTCCAACGCATTGTTATAATGAGAACGATAGCCACTTAACGTTAATACTAACAGTGTCGCATATTAAGTCGAGAGTGCTTTATTGGATAAAAACGGACTTTCCTCTTACTTACCCTATGAAAGGGGTAGAGACTTCATGACCGTTTAGAAGGTGAGAGCAATATGCAAAGAATAGTAGATTTAGCTCTAGTAGTAATTTTGACCAGTGTTTGCAGCGTTGCCTGGATATTCTTTTCAACAAAGAGCATTTGGGTGTTTTTTGAACTGTTTGTATTTACGATGCTTGGCTTTGGCCTTTTGTACGGGTTACTACAAAAGGCTGATCCTAAACACTTTGACTTTGTTTTAAATCACATCGATGAAATTAAGAAGGAAGGCAAAGATGCTTGCCTAAGCGGCGCTCCGAAAGAATCCAACCCATACTCTGGTGTCGATGGTGATTTATGGGAGGCTGGTTACACAGCCTCCTACAACAAAAAGATAAAGCAATAAAACGCTAGGTGCTTATTCAATATTGTGCTTTTCAAAAAAGCACCCTGCCATTTTAAGGACAGGGTGAAAGCAAGAAGTTTCTCAGGAGCGGTCGGGGGAGAGAAACTCATCTAAATCTTATTTACTTACCGGCGAACCTCTTCAAATTCACCTTCAATCGCATCTGCTTTACCTGTATTAAATTCATATTCTTCGTGCATTTCTCTCTGCATTTTCTTGACGCGATTTTCAATACGCTTGCCGGTAATTAATGCTGCGATGGTCAACGGAATCGCAATGATCAAGCTAAATACTAACGTAAAAAAGCCGGTAATCAGTGCTAGTGCAGTTACAATAATCCGATTCATAATCATGACCTCTCTGTAATTTATGTGCTCAGATTAATGCTGTGAACATGAACAAAACATGAATGCTGACGTTCACTTTGTCCGGAGAGTGTCAAATGAATGAAACGAAAAAACGCCTGAGGGTGATCAGGCGTATAAACGGGGAAAAATATTAGTAATGCGCATGGCGCTTATTATTTAGAACAAATATGAGATATTGTCCGCTACGCTATGTGGTTAACGTTGTGGAGCAAAGTTCACCTATCGAGGGAATGTTTGGTAACGAACACCCATCATTTGTTCCATACAGTGCACAACTTGGCAGCTGTAACCGAATTCGTTGTCGTACCAGATGTAAAGTACACAACGCTTGTCTTGTGCGATAGTCGCTTGACCATCTACGACGCCTGCATGACGAGAACCAACTAAGTCAGTTGATACAATTTCTGTTGAATCGGTGTAGTCAATTTGTGCCGAAAGCTCAGAGTTCAACGCCATTTCACGCAAGTAATCGTTCAGTGAATCACGGTCTACGTCTTCACCTAAGTTTAGATTAGCGACTGCCATAGAAACGTTTGGTGTCGGTACGCGAATCGCGTTGCCTGTTAGCTTGCCTGCAAGCTCTGGCAATGCTTTAGCAACTGCTTTTGCCGCACCTGTTGAAGTCAGAACCATGTTTAGTGAAGCACTACGTCCGCGACGGTCACCAGAGTGGAAGTTGTCGATCAAATTTTGGTCGTTTGTGTATGAGTGCACGGTTTCAATATGGCCAGAAAGAACACCATATTTATCGTTCAGAGCCTTAAGGACTGGCGTGATTGCATTTGTTGTACAGCTTGCCGCAGAGATGATGGTGTCATCTTCTTTAATTACCGACTCATTTACACCGAATACAACGTTTTTGATGTCACCTTTACCTGGTGCTGTTAGCAGTACTTTCTCTGCGCCTTTACACGCTAAGTGTTGGCTCAGGCCTTCAGAATCACGCCAAACACCTGTGTTATCAACAACTAGCGCGTTATTGATACCGAAAGCTGAGTAATCCACTTCGCTTGGGTTATTTGCGTAGATGATTTGGATGTAGTTGCCGTTAACGATCAGTGCTTTACGCTCTTCATCGATAACAATGCTACCGTTGAACTGACCGTGAACTGAGTCACGACGCAGCAAGCTAGCACGCTTCTCCAAATCGCCTTTTTTACCGCCACGAACCACAATCGCACGTAGTCTTAGTGGGTAACCTGGACCACTTTTCTCAATGAGAAGGCGAGTAAGTAGTCGACCAATGCGACCGAACCCGTAAAGAACCACATCACGCGCTTTCAATGAAGAATCTGCGTCGCGAGCACCATCAAGTGCAGTGATAAGGAAATCGTTTAGAGAGCTTGTATCGTCATGTTCATTCCAGTACATAGTTGCCAATTGGCCAACATCGACACGGCATGAAGAAATGCTCATTTCACAAAGCGCTTGAATAATAGGCATCGTGTGCTCAAGCGAAAGTGGGTTACCGGTATAACGTCTTGCAACGCGATGAGTTTTGAGAATGTCTATAGTAGTAGCATTAATAAGCGTTTTACCAAACAGAACCACTTCGATTCCTTTTTGACGATATAGCTTACCAATTAGAGGGGAAATAGATTCAGCAATCGTTTGGCTAGTTTGCCAGTCTTGGAGATATTTCTCTGGACTCATTGTTGTATTAGACCTTTCACGTTTTGGGGGCTAACCATACTCTCTGCTGTTGCCTCTTCGGCAGCGTGCAAGAGTGTGGTGGGTTATGTAATCGGGTTGTAATAGTTATGTGTGCGGATTCTAAGGTCGGAGTCCTTATTCTGCTAGGAAAATTAAATCCAGTGTAAAACACTACTTAAGGGGACGTTAGTGGTGGATTAATGTGACTAAAGCAGTGGTTTTCACGTATTGACATTTAGAAAGTAACTTACTTTTTTTGCGATGATAACGTTTGCTTTCAAATTAGTTTTGTTGACAAAAATGGATATTTTGCATTTTTGTGTGATTTGACTCGATAAGGCAACTCAATAGGTAAACATACAATAGATGATTTCCTGAAAAGTGATGCGACTCTTAGTTGTGAGTGAAACTTTATTGTTTGCATCCAACTTTAAGATCAAAAAATATGACTTGAATCACAATTGCCACTTCATTAGCCGATGATAAAACACTCACAATAACCATAATCTAGGTAGGTGAATGTTGTTTGAAAGTAACAATGTCGTATATGCCTTTCAATGCAAGAAACTAGTCTAATATTAAATAAACGGATGAAATCAACCATTAGGCTGATGGATGTTGAGATTATCAATAAAAACACGCTTAGCACTCCTCGCACTATTACCCGCTGTGGTAATAGTGGTGTTTGCAGTTCAGCAGTTTTCTGATAATGCGTTGCGCGTGAGCCGTCTCAATCAAACGGTTAGCAATATTCAAGGTTTCCAATTGATATCCAAGGCCTCCCACTTTATTTACTCCATAGAGAAAGTACGCCGACAGCCTGATCTTCAAGTCTCTGCAGCCATTAATATTGAAGAACAAGGTGAAGTTATTTCTTCTTTGCATCAAAAGTTTGTGAGTAACCCTAATACTGCTGAGTATGCTGATGAACTGAAAGAAGCCATGCTGGGGGTATTGTCAGGTAGATTGAGTGAGATGGACGACCTGGGTGATTGGGCATTTCAACAGCTCCAAAATATGTCGCGCTCTTTGTTGCAAAATCATCAATGGTATGGCAGTGACGACGGCATTCGCATGCAAAATTTTATTGCCTACCTTGCTCAGCTCTCTTTTTGGACACAGAAAGAAGCTTGGCTGACGAACCGTTTAGTCCAAGACCCTGAGAGTCGGCTAAGTCAAAGTATGTTTTATCAGGCGATTGACCGACAGCAGCAAAATTTGGATGCGTTTTTAAACTTAGGTGGGTCATACGAGCAAGTGGATAAATTGCTTGGCTTGTTTACTTCGCCGAGATATCAGAGAAACTTGGCGTCTCGCGGACAATTAATGTCAGGAGACATGTCTCAAAGTGACTACGCCGCGTATTTAAAAGAACTCGATTTTCGTGTGCAGCGCTTACAAGTGCTCATTGATGGGTTCACCAAACAAACTGAGCAGTCGCTTCTCACGCAGGTTCATGAACAAAAGGCCAATATAGCGATGATCAGTTTTGGCGTTGCCTTAGTGGTTATCCTGCTTTGTTGGCTCGGATTTAGTACTTGGTTCCGAGTTAACAGCAAACTCGATGCGATCATTCACACTTTAAACGCGTTGATCAACTCCGAAGAGAAGCAAACAAAAGTCAAAGTTGATGGAAGTGATGAACTGACCATTTTTGCTCAGCAAGTGAATCGAGTGGTTGAAGAAATGCAGAGACAAACTGAAGAAATACTGCATGCAAAAGAGTCAGCAGTATCGGCTAATCGTGCAAAATCTGTGTTTCTTGCCAACATGTCACATGAAATACGCACGCCCCTTAACGGGATCATGGGCATGACAGAAATACTCTCTCAAAGTGAGTTGTCTTCGCATCAACAAGAAGTTGTTGATGACATTGACTCCTCATCTCAAACACTGCTCACTTTACTTAACGATATATTGGATCTCTCTAAAATCGAGTCTGGACGATTGGAGCTGTCACTAGTAGAAGCGGATATCCGAGAAGTCGTGTATCAGTCGATGATTTTATTCCAATCCAAAGCAACATCTAAACAGCTAAAGTTAGGTATTAATTTAGCTGAAAATATCCCCATTCGCGTGATGGTCGATGATCATCGTGTCAAACAGGTAGTTACGAATCTGGTATCGAATGCGGTTAAGTTTACCGAAAGTGGGCATGTATGCGTTGATGTTAGTTATGAGGAGTTACTTGAGAAAGAACGTGGAGTGCTGACGTTTAAAGTAGAAGATACCGGAATAGGCATTGATCAAGATAAGTTAACCACGATTTTTGAACCCTTTACTCAGGAAGATGAAGGAGTGTCGAGGCAATTTGGCGGCACAGGGTTGGGTTTGGCAATTTGTTGTCAGCTTGTGTCGATGATGGGGGGCAAGCTCGTAGCAACATCTACAAAAGGAGTGGGCACATGCTTTGAATTCTCGATTGAGGTTGAAGCAATTCCGGTGTTTGGCTGGCGTTCGGAGGTGATTAATAAAGGGCTTTTGATCTGCTCAAATTACGACTACGCCGACCAAGTATTAAAAGAGTGTCGCTTAGCGAAAATCAATCTCTTTGGTGTTAATAATGTGAATGAAGTGCAAGCGATAAATGATGACTTTGATGTCATATTTCTGTGCCACAGTAACGATGCTAATACCGATGAAATCTTGGATAATCTATCATTTAATTACGATCTTCGCCGTGTGATTATTTGCCAGCATCATTTATCCACTCCCTACGAAAATGCAGAAAAAGTACATGCCGTACTCACATTACCTTTCCTTGGCAATCGATTTAAGCATGTCATTGATGATTTAGCTAAGGTTGAAAAGACTATATCAAGTGACAATGTCACCAATAATGTTGTCAGCTCTGAATATCGAGCGTCGCGCTCTCATCGGAGGATCTTAATTGCGGAGGATAATTTGATGAACCAGAAAATAGCGAGTTTTTTTCTGGATAAAGCAGGTTATGACTATTTGATAACAAGCAACGGTCAAGAAGCGTTAGAAGCCATCACAAAGGGAGAAGAATTCGATGCAATTTTAATGGACTGCATGATGCCCGTGATGGATGGACTGACCGCGACGAAAGAAATTCGTCGTTGGGAAAAGAAAGCAGGACGCGAAAAAACGATGATTATCGCACTCACTGCGAGTGTTTTGGAAGAAGACATCCACAACTGTTTTGCGGCAGGCATGGATGCTTATTTACCTAAGCCGTATAAATCGAACCAGTTATTTGAGCTCTTTAGTGAATTAAAACTCGCCTAGCTAACATTTCAACTTAGACAAGGTGTCAAAACGATAAAGCCCCACTTCAGGGGCTTAGTTCTGATTATTCATTGTTGTGCGCTGGCTTGAGCGCCTGCGAGTTTGCGTATGGTTTGGCGATAGGTTAGGTATGCGGAAACACCAGCTAACAGGTTGCCGATACAAGCGCCTAAGAGTAAACCTCGGATTCCATCCATTTGAGCGCCAACCCACAAGCACGGTAGGAAAAAGACAAACAAGCGCAGCGCTGAAATAGTGAGCGCGGTGTAAGATTTGCCTAATGCATTACAAAGAGAAACCATTAGCATACAAACCCCTAATGAACCCAAACTGATCGGCACTATCAGTAAATGCATCTCCAAGACTTGCTCCACTTGCACATCACTTGTCATCAATAATGCGAGTGGGTTTGCGACGGCAAATGTAATGGCAGCAATCAAAAGTTGGAAACCTAGAATGAATTTTACGGCAATACTGACGAGCCTTTGGATATCTTCATAGTTCTTTGCTCCAAGTAAGCGTCCAACCATTGGAGGCATAGACATTGTCAGCGCCAAGACCGAAACGATAGCAAAGAACTCATAGCGTGAACCAAGCGCCCAAGCGGCGACTGCTGCGGTTCCAAAGCTCGCCAATAATTTTGTTGCTAGCATGGAAGACAACGGTGGCAGCAGTTGGCTAATCATCGCGGGGCCCATAATGTTACCGATAGATGCAACACTTTTGGCTACGTTAAGATCTTGCCATTGTGTCGTTGCCCAGTGATTCTTCTTCACGCGAGGAGCGACGACTAAAATACCAAACCCAAAAGCGACGATGGTTGCTATTGCCGCTCCGTTAATACCCAAGTCAAACGTGAAAATAAATAGCGGATCGAGTACAAGGTTCACGCCGCTGGTTATCATCATCATTGTGCCAGGTAACATTGTATTGCCATTAGCTCGGCAGATACTGTAATAAAAATACAAAACCGCACCAGTCCATGAGCTTAATAACCACCAAGGCCAGTAACTGTTGATTATCGGCATAACAGATTCTGGAGCGCTTAATAGAGCTAAAATGGGGGAGCGCAAAAGCCAAATTAGCCCGCCAAAAATAGCGACACCAATTGAGCCGATCATCAATACTAATCCGCCAAGTTGTTTGGCATACCGACTTTCATTCGCTCCAAGAGCTTTAGAAATGACCGCTGTCGTTGCGATTCCTAGACCGACTTGAATGCCGATAATGACCATTTGCAAAGGCAGAGTGAAACCTTGAGCGGCTAACGGTAAAACGCCGAGCTGACCGATAAACGCGCTATCCACAAGCTGAAAGCTCATTAAAGACAGAACGCCAAAAAGCATTGGCCAGGTCATCGTAAATAATTGTTTTGCAAGCGTTGGTTGTGTACTTGTCGTAGTTGAAGACATAGAAAGCTGAATGCGTTAGGAATAAGAGTTAGATTGATTGTACACGGCGGTTAGTTTAGAGACAAAAATAAACCCCGAGGAAGATATTCTTGCTCGGGGTTCGAAAATCTAGCTTACGCGTTTATTTTTTGCCGCTAGTTTGCTTGTCTTCTTCAGTCAGCTCACGAATGCGACGGCTGATGTCACGACGTGCTTTAGAGATCTCAGCGCTTTTAATGATGTGGTCATCAACACGATCTTCATAGTCTGCTTTCATATTTTTGATGATTGCGACGATTTCATCGTGAGTCATTTCTGGTTTGATGTAGTCTAGAAGGTTTTCTAGAAGATCAACACGTTTGCGGTTATCACGAACTTTCTTCTCGTTATCAAGAAGCTCACGTTTTAGTTTGTTTTTACGACGAGCTTGGTTAACGATTTCAAATACGCTACTCATAGTTCTCTTTCCTAATTTTATGAATATCTTCCTCGATTAAAGCACAACATCCAGTGGCATAACAGTCTTTAGATCAATAGCAATGCAGAGTTGAACATTTCTCAACCAATTGCGTTGTGTCCATATAATCGTGCTGCTTTCTTCGAGTTTTGGCCAACATCGTAGAATCCATCGATTCATTGTCATAACGTGGCCTTCACTATATTATCAACACCATTGAATGCAAAATGATGAACTTGATATGGACTCTGGTAACACTGCGGAGCAAGTAAATAGTCAAGATAATGAGCAAGTCACTCGCTCTGTGGCTGAAAAGTTAAAAACGGCGTATATCAACGCCCGTGAGCAACTCGAAATCATCGAAGTTGAGCTTAATCGTTCAAAAATAATGATGGTCGACCAAGATGGCAATTTGACGAGAGTGCCGATTCTCTCGGAGCATTGATACCTGACCCTATTCGTAAGGGGGTGTCAGGTCTTACGCTATGCTTTAGCCTGACACCAACACCTGAACCGCTAACGCTTCTTGCACTGCTGTGCGAATTTATGGCGTATGATTTCGAAGCGATTTAGGTACAAAGTCAAATGCAAAAATAATAAGGAAATGCATTATGAAAGTTGAGCTAACGGCAATTGAAGCACGAGTTATTGGTTGCTTGATCGAAAAAGAAGTCACTACCCCAGATCTTTACCCCCTCAGCCTGAACGCATTAACCAACGCGTGTAATCAAAAAAGCAACCGTGATCCCGTGATGTCACTCTCTGAGTCAGACGTACTCGATGCCGTTGATGCTCTTATTGAGCGCAGGCTCGTCAGTGACGAAAGTGCGTTCAACAGCCGCGTCAGCAAGTATCAACACCGTTTCTGTAATACGGAATTTGGTGATTTAAAGCTGACAGAGCAGGAGAAGGGCATTGTATGCTGTATGCTTTTGCGCGGTGCTCAAACACCTGGGGAAATTCGTACTCGTACTAATCGTCTCGCGACATTTCATGATGTAAAAGAAGTGGAAACGGTCCTTGAGCATTTAGCAAGTGAAGAGAAAGGACCATTAGTGGTCAAATTACCACGTGAGGCTGGTAAGCGGGAGTCGCGTTATATGCATTTGTTCTGTGGTGATGTTGATGCGTCCGAACTTGCAGCGCCTGTGTCTTCTGCAAGCTCGAGCTCCGATCGAGTAAGTCAGCTAGAGCTCGAAGTCGCTCAGCTGAAAGAAGAGCTGGATGAATTAAAAGCTAAGGTTGAGTTACTGCTTTCATGATGGAAAATACAACGCAGCGTTGGAGTGTCTACCTGATACGAAATAACCGCAACGCGTTGTATTGTGGTGTTACCAATGATGTTGAACGAAGATTCAATCAGCACCAAACCGGAAAAGGAGCGAAAGCTTTGAAGGGAAAAGGCCCTTTGGTATTGGAATGGTCATCGGATTTTGACTCAAAGACGCTTGCCATGCGAGCAGAGTACTATATTAAGCAACTAACTAAAGCGAAAAAAGAGCTGCTCGTTATGTCAAAAGCAAATATTGTCGTCGACGAACATCAACAAATGATGTTAGAGATAGTGGCACTCTGATAAGCCCTTGCTACGCAAAGATACACGGAAACCGCCTATGTCACATTGGCGGTTTCTTTTTGTTTTTGGAGTACCATGTAGGAATAAACTGACGCATAATGGGCTGGTGTTCTGTTTAAAGGGCCTGAATATGAAAAGCGCGAAATGTCTCTACGTTATCGAGACAAAGGAAGCGACTCAATGTACTTTCATTTGCATCCACTCAGACCAAGAACTAATTTACTATTGAAACAGGCACTAAGAGGAAGGTAGATTACAAGAGTATAGGATGACTCGGCTAGGTAATGAATAGAGCTGAATTAGGCTCATAAAAAAGCTAAAAGAGCAGTAGATGAAAAAAGCGTTAGTATTCTCCCTGATTTCAATGGCCGCTTTTGCGCCGAATGTGCAGGCCACCCAAGTTCTTAATGGGTATTGGGCATATCAAGAGTTTTTAGACCAGTTTCCACAACAGAAGCAGTTAACTAGTGCGTTGGCTGAAGTGGTAAGAGAAACCCCTGTACCCGTAGCAAAAGACAAAAAGCGTCCACTGAAAATTTCTGTTGTTTATCCAGGGCAGCAGATCTCTGATTATTGGATTCGAAACATCGATGCGTTTGAAAAACGCCTAGATAAGCTTGATATCGACTATCAACTAAATCAAGTGTTTACTCGTCCTAATGCAGATATAAAGCAGCAAAGTTTGTCTTTAATGGAGGCGCTGAAAAGCAACTCCGATTACTTGATCTTTACTCTAGATACCACAAGACATCGTAAGTTTGTTGAGCATGTCTTAGATTCAAAGAAAACCAAGTTAATTTTACAAAATATCACCACACCTGTTAGGGATTGGGAACATCATCAGCCGTTTCTTTATGTTGGTTTCGACCACGCAGAAGGAAGTCGTGAATTGGCCGTTGAGTTTGGCAAGCGTTTCCCTAAACATAGCCACTATAGTGTTCTCTACTTCTCAGAGGGCTACATTAGTGACATCAGAGGCAACACTTTTATCAACCAAGTGAACCGCGATAATCAATTTGAACTACAATCTGCTTACTACACCAAAGCAACAAAGCAATCTGGGTATGAAGCTGCAAAAGCCAGTTTGGAGAAGTATCCGGACGTTGACTTCATTTACGCGTGTTCTACCGATGTAGCATTAGGTGCTGTTGACGCTCTTAAAGAGTTAGGTCGTGATGATGTCATGATCAATGGTTGGGGCGGCGGTTCAGCAGAGTTAGAGGCGCTTTCTAAAGGGGAGTTAGACGTTACCGTTATGCGTATGAACGATGATACAGGTATTGCAATGGCTGAGGCCATTAAGTGGGATTTAGAAGGAAAGCCAGTTCCCACCGTTTACTCTGGTGATTTTGAAGTCGTTACCAAATCGGACTCTCCAGAAAGAATTGAAGCATTAAGAAAACGTGCATTTAGATACTCAGATAATTGATGACAACTACATCAAAAACAAGAAAGCGTCGCTCACTGTCGACGCTTATTACCAAAATAATTATTCTCGTACTTGCTCCGATCATTCTAGGCATCTTTGTTCAGAGTTATTACTTCTCGAAGCAGATTATTTGGCAGGAAGTCGACCGAACCAAGCAGCAGACCTCTGCCCTGATCCTGAACATTTTTGATAGCCATTTTGCAGCGATTCAGATTCATCACAACAGCAATTCGAAAAGTGATGTTGTATTGGATTTTTATACAGAACGTGATGAAGAGGCACTCAATTACTTTTTCATGAGTATTGACCAGAGTGATCCTTCCCATACACCAGAGTTTCGTTTCCTAACCGATCATCAAGGTATTATTTGGGACGATGGTAACGCGCATTTCTATGGCATCAACAATCTGATACTTAGCCGACTTGCCAGTCAGGTGACCTTTAGCAACAACTGGTATTATCTACCCTCACAGACCCCGATGGGAACTCGCCATCTGTTACTTCGTCGCGTACCCGTTTTACAACCTAAAACCGGTGAAGTGATGGGGTACTCTTACAATGTTGTTGTTTTAGATAATAACTTTGGGTTGATGGAAAGGTTAAAAAATGAAGGCAACGTCGACAATGTTGTGTTGGTCGCTAACAACACACCATTGGCAAGCTCATTAGTAGGAGATGAGGCTTATCAAATATTTGACGTACTCAAACGACGAGAGTCCCAGCACAAGCTTGACCAATTATTGATCATCAAAACCCCTATTGAGGTAAATGCCGCCGAGACTGACTTGTGCTTGCTTACTGTGCAAGACAATCAGAGCGTGGTGACATTGCAAATCCAACACCTGCTAGCAATGCTAGCCTCAGTTATCGGTATGGTCATGATTGCGCTGATGACTAAAGAATGGATCGAGAATCGAGTAGTTGAAGAGTTAGGATCCCTGATGGCATATACCCGCTCGGCTCGTGAAGAAAAAGGATTTGAGCGTTTTGAGGGGTCAGATATTGAGGAATTCGATCATATTGGTTCGACACTAGAAAACACTTTTGAAGAGCTTGAAGCACAAAAGCGCTCTTTCCGCGACCTGTTTAACTTTGCGTTATCTCCTATTATGGTGTGGTCTGAATCGGGTGTGCTTGTCCAAATCAATCCGGCAGCACGCAAAGAGTTAGTCATGGAAAACGATGTTGAAACCATGCACCCAGTGTTCAAAGGTTTCAAAGAAAAGTTGATGCCACACCTTCGCATGGCGGCTCAGGGAGCTACGTTGACAGGCGTTAATGTGCCAATTGGAGACAAAGTATATCGCTGGAACTTATCGCCGATTCGAGTTGATGGAGATATTAGCGGTATTATTGTTCAAGGTCAGGATATAACCACACTTATTGAGGCGGAAAAACAGAGTAACTTGGCGCGCAAAGAAGCGGAAAAATCTGCTCAAGCCCGTGCCGACTTTCTGGCTAAAATGAGCCATGAGATCCGAACGCCAATCAATGGAATTTTAGGGGTTGCTCAATTGCTAAAAGACTCTGTGGAAACAGAAGAGCAGAATAACCAAATTGACGTACTTCGGCATAGTGGTGAGCACTTACTTGCTGTTTTGAATGATATTTTGGACTTTTCGAAAATTGAGCAGGGTAAGTTTAATATCCAAAAGCACCCGTTTTCTTTCACTGATACAATTCGAACGTTAGAAAACATTTATCGTCCTATTTGTGAAAGTAAAGGCGTCAACCTTGTCATTGAAAACAAAATAGATCCCAATGTTGAAATCTTTACTGACCAAGTTCGTCTGAACCAAATTTTATTCAACCTAGTCAGTAATTCTGTGAAGTTTACGCCCTCGGGTAGCGTGCGCTTGCATGCGGAACTGGAGCAGTTCTATGGCGCTGACAATAGCGTGCTGGTCGTGGAAATTACGGATACAGGTATCGGCATCGAGTCTGACAAACTCGACCAAATGTTCGAACCTTTTGTTCAAGAAGAAGCAACAACGACTCGAGAATACGGCGGCAGTGGCTTAGGGCTGACCATTGTGAAGAGCCTTGTCGACATGCTGGAAGGTGATGTTCAAGTCCGCAGTCAGAAAGGCTTAGGAACGACTTTTGTCATTACAATGCCAGTGAAAGATCGTGAGCGAGTACTCACCCCTCTTGATTCGAGTTTGCGAGTTAAGCCAGGTGAACTATTTGCAGAGAGTCTCAAAGTGTTGTTGGTAGAGGATAACCATACTAACGCATTCATTCTAAAAGCGTTTTGTAACAAGTACAAAATGCAGGTTGATTGGGCGAAAGATGGGTTAGAAGCAATGGAATTCTTAAAAGATCATACTTACGATTTGATACTGATGGACAACCAACTTCCGCATCTTGGTGGAATTGAAACGACCAAAGAGATCCGACAAAAGCTAAAACTAGGCACGCCAATTTATGCGTGTACTGCTGACACCGCGAAAGAAACCAGTGACGCCTTTATGGAATCGGGTGCGAATTACGTGCTTCTCAAGCCGATTAAAGAAAATGCGCTCCATGAAGCATTTGTGGATTTTAAGCAGCGGTTCTTAGTCGAGCGAACATGAATAATTGGCTCACTACGGGATAACCCAATTATTCATTATCTGAAAAGCACAACACCATGACTGTGGGTTGTGCTTTTTTGTATCTGACCCTTTTACTCTTATACAAATCAGACTTTTCAGACTTTTCAGACTTTATTGGTCTCGACGTTTGTTGTGTACATCGCAGCATTTCAAATTCAAACATAGTGTTGTATTACTTAGATTTCTGCCCCTTCACTGACACACCCAACGTGATTTCAATCACAAAAAGATATTTACTTAGCGTGCTAACTATTTTATATTGCTTAGCACGCTAAGTAATTGAGTAGATCTTATGATTCAAGACATCAACAGTTTGCGAGACCTTTCTCTGGCTGAAAAATTATCTCGTGTTGCTCGTTTATGGAAAATGGTTGCAGATCGCGAGTTAGAGCCTTTAAACCTAACGTATCCGCGTTGGACTGCGTTATGGAAGCTTTATCGAATGGGTGACAACATCAGTCAGAAGCATTTGGCTGAAGCGCTTGAGATCGAGTTAGCGTCGTTGATGCGAACATTAAAATTATTAGAAGAGCAATCTCTGATCACTCGCCATTGCTGTGAACACGATAAGCGAGCACGTATTGTTAGCCTCACAGAAGAGGGGAAAACCCTACTAAAGCAAATGGAGGCTCGAATTCTTCAAGTTCGAAGCAAGCTCCTAACGGACATCAACGACCAGGAACTTCAGCAGCTTTCATTGATTCTTGATCAGATTGCTCACAATGCGCTTGATTCACTTAGCGAATAAGTCAGAAAACCGAATTAAAAGAGAAGTAAACGCCTATGACTCCAGATCAAAAATTCGCACGTTGGATCAAATATTCTTGCGTCGCGTTTGTCCTTGTCTTTGCCTATTTTCTAGTTGCAGATCTCGCCATGCCGTTGACGCCTCAGGCAATGGCAACGCGTGTGGTAACTAAAGTGGCCCCCCGTGTGAGTGGGCAGATTACGCATCTTTATGTTGCCAACAACCAAGAAATAAGCCAAGGCGATCTACTATTTCAGATTGATCCCCAGCCTTATCAGCTCGCCGTAGAAAAGGCTCAACTTAACCTTGAGCGTGTGATTCAAAACAACGAACAACTTGATGCTTCTATTGCTGCGGCAAAAGCAGACGTTGAAGCGAGCAAAATCGTGGCGGAACAAAAAGTTCGCGAAGCAAAACGTCTTAATACTCTGTTTCACCGTAATGGTACTTCGCAACAGCAGCGCGATGACGCACAGAGCAGTGCAACGGCAGCTAAAGCGAACTTACTGGCCGCACGTGCTCGTTTAAAAGAGTTGGAAGTAAACCGCGGTGATTTAGGCGCGACGAATGTGAATATCCGCGTGGCGCAAAACCAGCTAAAACAAGCGGAACTTAATCTGTCTTACACTCAAGTCTCGGCGGAACATGATGGCGTTGTCGCTAACTTGCAGCTGGAGACGGGGGCCTATGCGGCAGCTGGTACACCTCTTGTCGCTTTAGTCTCCGATGACGTGGATATCATTGCCGACTTTCGTGAAAAGAGTTTACGACACTTTAATCAGAACAGCCGTGCGTTAGTGGCTTTTGATAGCTTACCTGGTGATGTATTTGAAGCTCGTATTACGAGTGTGGATGCCGGGGTCAGCTCGGGTCAATTCGATGCGGATGGTCGCTTAGCAACACCAACTGACTCAAACCGTTGGGTGAGAGATGCGCAGCGCTTACGTTTACATTTAGCTATCGATGAACCTCAGCAGCGCGCATTTCCAGCAGGGGCACGAGCAACCGTGCAGTTGTTGCCAGAAAACTCGTTATCTGGTTGGTTAGCGAGGTGCCAGATCCAATTCTTGAGTCTTCTTCATTATATTTATTAACGAGGAGGCGATATGAAGTTATGGGACCACCCCATGTCGGAAAACGACTTCCGTCAGTGTTTGCGCATTGCAACTGGTGCGACCATTGGTTTCACTTTATGTAAAGTATTTGGTTGGAACTATGGCGTATTCTTTACTGTAACCCCGATGCTGTTACTTGGAATGGTGCCAGTCATGAGTCTACATGCCGCACGACAACTGATTTTTTCAGCGGTTGTGTGTGGATTAGAAGTTGGTGTGCTTGGTGGGTTATTTGGTGGGCACCCAGGCATGATGACAATCATTGCATTCGGGTTGTTCCTGTATAAATTCGCCTGTATGTCAAAAGGGAGCTTATTCTTATTTGGAGCGAACAGCGTACTGAGCTTAAGCATCATGCTGCACTTTGCGAGTTATCCAACCACTGACTTAAATGACCTAATATTTAGCAACCTGCAAGCGAATGTTATTTCAGTGATCGTTGCTTATGTGGTGACATTTTTGATTCCCGATGCGGAACCTCGTCAGCCACCAGCGAAACCGTCGCAGCCTAAACAGAGTCATCGAATGCGTCATGAAGCCATTATGGGGGCGAGTATCGCTACAATGTCTTTCCTTGTATTCCAGCTATTTGACCTCAGTGACTCTATGTCTGCTCAGGCGACAACCTTACTTTTATTGTTTCCTATGCATTGGAACGGTGCTTTAGGGTATGCGCGAAAAAGAGCAATGGGGACCTTGATGGGGGTGACCTTTGGTATTGTCGGACAACTTGTATTATACGATTGGTCGGATACCTTATTGTTTATCGTCCCATTGCTTTGGATTGGTGCGATGATGTTCAGCTATATGCACGTGAAAGAGTCTAGCGGTTCGGGAGCCGGATTTGGCGGCTTAACCACATTAGGCATTTTGTTCGGCCAATATCTTACTCCGGATGGTGACTTAATGTTCAGTGCGCTGTATCGCGTGAGCAGTATTTTGTTTGCTATTGTTGCGACGCTGCTTGTGACCTATACGGTTCACAGAATACTCAACAGCTTTGAGGCGACGCGCTTTAGCGAGCAGTAATTTCAGACGTTACTGGTTAGAAAGGATTGCTCCAGTAACTCTGTTTTTAGTTCGTGAGTCATCGCAATGGGACTGGCAAACTTAATTCCAACTACCCATCCCTTCACCAATTTCTTAATGTTGGCAATGACACATCGATTTTCTTCTCCGATATAGTGGCTTAACGGGCATTCGATGGTAACACTCTCACCCACGTTGAATTCGGGCTCAATCAAGGTTGATATACCAACACCTGCTAGAGAGAAATCGATAAGGCTACCGTCGTAGACATTCCCTGCATGAATAACGTTACAGTCCATTTGCAACTTGTAACGCTCATGTTCCCGAACTGGTTTGGTTGCAAATGTTCCTGGAATGCGGATAAACAAAAGGGGGGATGGTCGAACGGTCGTCGTCAGTACGCTGGACTTAAACGCAATGACATGGCCTAACTCCGTATCTGATACACCACGCACGATGACATCGGCGTTGGGGAGTTTTCTCATCACTTGCTCTTCAAGCAAACGCATTGGTATATCAAGAATCAAATAAGCATTTTCTTTCATCCCCAGATAGGTGGTGGAATACGTATATTGATCCTTAGGCCCAAATTCGAAATTAGTAGAAAGTTTCATTCCCGGTTTGAGAAACCTATGCAGTTCATCTTTAGTATGAGTGGCTGGCATCACATTGGCGTTTTAATTATTAGTTGAGCTGAGGCTATCAAAACGCCATTTTGTTATTCAAGATAGTAAGGCATAAGTTTTTGTAAAATCATCGCTATCTGTGAAGTGGTGGGCGATAAGTTTGGCTCATTCCACCTTTCATAAAGATTTGGCTTGCCACAATACTGCCGCATGTGACCAACATCAGCGCTAACCAAGTGAGAGAATCTGGTTGTTCACCAAAAATTGGAACGGCAAGAAGTGTCGCGACGACTGGAGTTAATGAACCAAAAGCAGCGCTGGCTTCGGCACCGATGATCCTAATTGCATAAATGAAAGTGAAAGAAGCGATTAAACCTGCGCCAACACCTTGTAGCATCGCGTGGCCAAATAACTCCTCCCATGGCCACTGGCTGAACGGTGTTACCACCAAATAACTGTCTACCCACCCGAAACCAACGGCGATAATGAGCAGAGCCAAAGACGCGATTGCAACGAATCCTGCACAGACGTGTGCATTAAGATTGGCGACACGAGCGCTGATGGTGAAAGCAGCCCACATGATGCTGCCAGTTAGAAACAGGATATGCCCTTGTAATTGAGACCAGTTGTACTCTGCGCCGCTATTAGAAAGAAGGAATACGAAAATCCCTAACAGCACCGTAGAAAGCCCGATTAAGCGGTGAGCACTCAGCGACTGTTGATAACAAAGTACCGCGATAGCAGAAACAAACAATGGCAAAGTGCCAGGTACTAATGCACTGCCGTGCGCCACGGGAGCGAAATGCATAGCCGTTCCGACGACCAGAAGATAGGGAAGGCCGCTTCCAACCACAACACCAACCAGGTAGCGTTTAGGCACTACGCGCAGCGACTGTTTATGCTTAATCACAAATGGTAATAAAATTATACTTGGGATGAGAAAGCGAACTAACGCGATATCGGCTGGCTGCAAGGCAGAAATTGCGCCCCCTTTTAAAGAAATAAAGAAACCAGACCAAAGCAGTAAGGTCGTTAATATAGCTGCGTATCCCAAGATCATTATCGACATGTCCATTTGTAAATGATGTGTTAATTGTTGAATAAAACTCTTGCCAAAGGGAGGCAAAGTTTGACGTAAATAGGCTTGATGTTGGTGATAAATTGCGTATAAATGTTAATTATTAGTGATTAAAGGCACGGAAGAATAAATGGATAAAATTGACAGGCAACTTATCAACCTAATGCAGAAGGATGCCACTCTGACAACTGCAGAACTTGCTGACCAAGTAGGGCTATCGGCATCACCTTGTGCAAGGCGCATTAAGCGTTTGGAGCAGGAAGGTGTAATTAGTGGTTATCGAGCTATTGTGTCCAGAGACACTGTAGGCATCGCGATGACTGTATTTGTTGAAGTGAGTTTAAATAACCACCAAGCTTCTTCGATTGATGAGTTTGAACATGCCGTTGTTGAGATGGATGAAGTGATCTCATGCCATGTCGTATCAGGGGCCTATGATTACCTGTTAGAGGTGGTCAGCAAAGACCTCGTTGGCTATGAAACATTTACTAGAAAGTTACAGCGATTAGAAAATGTGAAAGATATTCATACCCACCTGGCGATTAGACAAGTGAAAGGAAATGGCAGTTTGCCGATTTATGCATAAGAAAGATGAAATTTTTCGATAGACTTAAGATTGCTCACTATCATCGAAAGCGATATAGACAGTTTGGTAAAGACAGAGCCCGAACTCTGGGATGGGCAGATAAGTATAGTCAGATCAGCCGTTTTGAGGCGTTGTGCCGAGGGTTAACGTTAGACGGTTCAAGTATTTTAGATATTGGGTGCGGCTACGGAGACTTGTTAGCGTTTATCGAACTTACGGGGGGGCTTCCTCAAAGCTATATTGGCATTGATCAGCAAAAACAGTTTATCTCTGAAGCCAGAAAACGAGATTTTCGCACGCAAAGTAAGTTTATATGTGGCGACTTTTCAACGTTGGTATTGCCTCGTTGCGATTTTGTTTTTGCTTCCGGATCATTGAACTATCAATCCACCAACCCAAATCATACCATTGAAATGATTGATAAAATGTACCGAGCGACAGAGAAAGGTTGTGTGTTTAACTTGTTGGATGAATCCAAACTACCCAGCATGAAAATGTTAGCGTCGCACAATAAAGAAGGTGTCTTTCGCTATTGTCGATTGCTGTGTCCGAATACACGATTGATTGAGGGATACTCCGAGCACGACTTTACGATTGCCATGATCAAAAAAGCGGAGTCCGTTTCCTGACTCCGCTTAATAAATTCTTAAGCCTTATTGGTTTTTGTATTGTGAGATTTCACAGTTACCTGTGTATCTATCAACCTTGAATGAGAACGCGGCTGAATGGTATTCCCTCCCATCACTCCATATTGTTTCTCCGAAGATTTTACACAGATCCAAATCACTGATTGAACCGAACTCTTTTACGTGCCTAACTACTGACAAAAACTTGGCTTTGGTAGCATTAGGACATTCCCTGTTACTTAATCGATTGATAACCATGTTTGTAGCATCATCTCCAGCCAAATGTGACTTTTTATTAAATTTTATTAATGGCTAAACTAACCAAAAAATGTCCATAAGTAAAGCATTAATGTGACGCATGTCTCTATAAATTGATTGTCTTGGTCATGGTTTAGTCAAGTTTGTCAAAGGGAACAATCCCATTATTTACATTTGATATCATTCACGACTAAGGAAAGATAAAAAGCACGAATAACGTCCAATATTGGAGTGAAAAACCAACATCGTCTATTCAAAACTGGCTCTGTTTTTACTTCGAAACATCTTGAGCGTATTGAAGCGCTCGGGCTTCTTTATCATAGACTTGTGACAGAGTTTGATATTGTGAAGAGAGGCGCTTGTAATCTTCAGCAAGTTCCAAAGCGTTGGTGTTATACCATTCCGCAGTTATTTGATTGGCTGTTTTGTTTGACTCTCGGCACTTCTGGGCCAGTATCTCCCACCCATTTGCTGACCATTGGGATTGTGTGCTCAATTTAAGCAGCTGATTCGCTTTAGTTGTGAGCTCTTCTTTGTATTGAATCGATGCTTTTAATTGCGCTTTGAACACATTTTGGTTCGACTTGGCACGCCAAAGTAGCACGAGCTCATGCAGTGAAAAGGTTTCGGACAATAACTGACGCTGTTTATGTTCGGTCAAAAGTGTATTGAATACCTCAACATGCTGATTGTAATTGGACTCTAAACGATTGAATTGGGTAAGATTGTCATTCCACGACGATGGGTTACATTGAATATTGGCGTGCCCCGTTATCGGGAACAGAAGAAATAGTAGTATCCAATTGAGTCTGTTGATCATTATTGCTCGCGTTAGTTGACCTGCTCTTTTGAGTATATACCCAAATTTCTACGACATGCGTGCTGCTGGTGGGATAAGAATAAAGAATGAAAAGGAAAAGGGCATGAAGAAAATTCTCGTCGCATTGATTGTCATGCTGTTGCTCGGCGGAGCGGGGGCTGGATACTATTTCTTCTTTATGCAGAAAGATGAACCTGAAGCACCAAAGACTACACAAGTCGAGCAATCGTCACTGCAAAAAGAAACATCCAAACCGATTCTGGATTTAGAAGCCGTTCCCCCGGAAGTTACCGAGTACTACGTTATTGAGCGTCGTGTCAATGTTTACAATAAGCCTAACCCTAATGCTTTAGTTGTCGATACGCTCTATAAGGGAGAAAAAGTATCGGTGTTAGAAAAAGTAGATGGGTGGTACCGAATCTCCGGCTATCTTGTCTATGAAGAGGGTGGAGAAGAAAAAGCCGAATGGTTGAATGCTGAAGGGTTATCTGATGCAGAGCCAGTTATTAAAGAGCAAGAGCGCTTAGAGATATTGGATGAATACCTACAGAAGTCGGATGATTTAAAAGTTCACTTGGATATTTTCCGTAAGAAAACACAGCAATTGTTAGACGATGAAACCTGTGATCCGAGTGATTTTGAGGAGCTCGGAGGCTGGGTTCGTTCTGTGACGTTCAAAAAGCGCAACGTTTACTTCATCTATTGTGGCGGTTTGGAGCAAGAGAACAAGATCTACTTAGATGTTGATAAGGGCGATATTTTTTATCGATAACTCACCACCAATTACACTAGTTTTCTAAAGACGTTTTGATAAATGCAATAACGATGCAAACCTGAAATCAGAGATTTATAACTTTTTAGTTGTGAACCATAATCAATAGGAATACTATCAACGAGTCAAGTGACCTAACTTGGCTCTTTGTGTTTTTAGTGAGTTCCTATGCCTTGGATTTACCTTAGAAAGTTGATTTTGCTGCTATTTGCAATGGTATTGCTACCAGTGCATGTATCTGCTGCGCAAATCGACCACAAGGCTCACGTACCGCACTTTTCTAAGCTACAACCTTTTGTAGCCGTAAGTGTATCGCCAAACTCTTCCGTCGATTTTTCTGAAGTTTCAGAAGAAAGCTCTCAATCTCCAGTATCTGAAGGCCATGCAAGTCTCGATTCCGTTGCTTTGTTTAACTCTCAGCGCTGGACGTCTTACTTACGGGAAGGGCTTGATGACGAGCACGTAGATTTTGTCGGCGATCTCACTACTCCGTTTTATGCTGATGCGGGTTACGCATACAGCTTGATGGACATTAACTGGCGTCACAACCAGTCCACATTTTATCATTTCACAAGCGATCATCGCATTTCTGGTTGGAAAGAGACCAATGCCATGTACGTCGCACTCAATAGTCAGTTTTCTGCCTAAACACCATCTATTTGCACCATTGTGCACTCTTAACACGACGATTGTGTTCGACAGGACGTGAGCGTTCTGAGCATTTCATACCCTGAATTTATTCTGGGAGCATCTGTCGTGTGTTAAGCCTTGTTATTAAAAGCTTCACTTCATTGTGAAGGGATGATGTTTACATGAAAAAAACGCCAAAGCAGCAAAAGAACAGAAAGCTGATGAATCACTACTCAGCTTGGAAATATGTCGTATTAATCACGACAGTCATTATTTTAACCCTAAGTGCTATACCAACTTGGTTTGGCGAACAGCCTTCTATCCAGTTGACGTTTGCGGATCAAAACAACAGTGAAATGTCGGTTGTTCATCTGAATCAACTGCTAAAAACCAACCATATTTCAGCCGACAAAATCATCGAAAAAGACGGCAAAACAACCATTGTATTCGATGGTGAAGATGCGCAAAGTAAAGCTCGTGCGTTGTTAAACAAAGAGCTAAATAAAGACGACAGCATCACTTTCTCATACGTATCGGTTGCGCCAGAATGGTTGAATGAGATGGGCTTTAGCCCAATTAAGCTCGGTCTTGACCTTCGTGGTGGCGTTCAGTTTCTGTTGAATGTTGATGTGAATAAAGCGTTTGAAGAACAACGTGATGCATTGATTGATGAAATCAAAGCGAACCTACGTGATCAACGTGTTCGTGGTGTGCAAGTTCGAGCAGAAAGTGGCAACCGAATTACGGTAAACAGTGACAGCGAGCAAGCATTGTCGGAAGTGAACAAGTTTTTGCGTCAAAACTACCCGGGCTGGATTTCAAAAAGTTCATCTCGTGGCTTTGTGCTTGAACCGAGTGAACAAAATATCCAAGAATTTCAATCGTCGACTCTTCAACAAAACCTGAAGATCATGCGTGGTCGTATTGAAGAACTTGGTATCACAGAGGCACTAGTGCAACGCCAAGGTAAAGAGAGCATTCGAATTGAGCTCCCTGGTGTACAAGATCCTGCTCAAGCGAAAAACGTTATTGGTGCAACAGCAAGCTTGGCGTTTTATGAAGTGAAAGATGCGAGCCAAGCACACAGCAGCCAAGATCTTGTTCTTCAAGATAATGACGGTCGTACTGTGATTTTGGCAAAACGACCAGTTCTAACGGGCGAGCACATCGTGAACGCTCGTGCTGGTGTCGACAAAATGGGCATGTCAGAGGTAAATATTTCTCTTGACCACGCTGGTGGTAAGAAAATGAGTGACTTCTCAGCAACTCACATCGGCAAGCCAATGGCGACCGTTTACCGAGAGTACAAAACAAACGATCGCGGTGTAACTGAGCGTAGTGAGCGCGTTATCAGCGTCGCAACTATTCAATCTCAACTTGGTAGCCAGTTCCGTATTACTGGTGCAGGTAGCATGGACGATGCACAGCAGTTAGCGCTATTACTTCGAGCGGGTTCACTAACTGCGCCGGTTACTATTGTGGAAGAGCGAACAATCGGTGCTTCTCTGGGTGCAGAAAACATTGAAAACGGTTTTGCAGCACTGGCTTTAGGTATGGGTTTAACACTGACCTTTATGGCACTTTGGTACCGCCGCTTAGGTTGGGTAGCAAACGTGGCGCTTTGTGCCAACATGCTTTGTTTGCTTGGCTTAATCGCCTTGTTACCAGGAGCGGTTCTAACGCTTCCGGGTATTGCCGGTTTAGTGTTAACCGTCGGTATGGCAGTGGACACCAACGTTATTATTTTCGAACGTATTAAGGACAAAATGTGTGAAGGTCGCAGCTTCGCTCAAGCGATTGACCTTGGCTTTGACAGCGCATTCTCGACCATCCTTGATGCCAACATTACTACCATGATCACCGCCGTGATTTTGTACGCCATCGGTAATGGCCCAATCCAAGGCTTTGCCTTAACACTCGGATTAGGTTTGTTAACCAGTATGTTTACAGGCGTATTTGCCTCTCGAGCAATGATCAATTTAATTTGGGGCCGCGATGCCCGTCGTGATGTGAGGGTTTAATCATGGTCGAAATGCTAAAACAAAATATTCGTAAAATTCGCTACTTTACTACGCTAGTTTCCATCATTTTAACGGTGATCGCGATCGTCGCTCTAGGCTTTAAAGGGTTGAACCTAGGTTTGGACTTCACTGGCGGTATGGTGACAGAAGTAAAGGTAGATAAGCAGCTAACTAACCATGATCTGCTTGACGTTCTGCAACCAAAGCTTGGTGAATCTGCGTCAGTGACACGCTCTGGTGAAGATGGCCGTTGGGTGATTCGTTACTCTGCGCCGGAAGATGGACAAACGTTGCCAAGTGTAGAAGAGGTGTTGAAGCCAATCTCTCACCAAGTTGATGTTGTCAGCAACAGTATAGTTGGCGCTCAAGTTGGCCAAGACTTGTTTGAACAAGGTGGCTTAGCATTGTTGATTTGTGTGTTGAGTATTCTCGGTTACTTGTGTTTCCGTTTTGAATGGCGTTTAGCGAGTGGTTCACTATTTGCTTTGGCCCATGATGTGATCTTAGTGCTTGGTTTCTTTGCAATTACTCAAATGGAGTTCAACTTAACCGTTTTTGCAGCGGTGTTAGCAATTTTAGGTTACTCATTGAATGACTCGATCATCATTGCAGACCGAATCCGTGAGCTGTTGATTGCGAAACAGAGTTGGAAAACAGAAGACATCAATGACCAAGCTGTTATCGCGACGTTTTCACGCACTATGGTGACATCTGGTACGACATTGATCACTGTTGGTGCATTATGGATTATGGGAGGAGCGCCTTTGGCTGGTTTCTCAACCGCCATGTTTATTGGCGTTCTGTCGGGTACATGGTCTTCGATTTCGATTGGTACTGTGCTGCCGGAGTGGTTGAAACTGGAGCCGAAACATTATCTTCCAGTTGAGATTGACGCAGCGCCGTAGCATTATTTTTAAGGTAAAAGTGCTTGCGCCACTCATCTTGAGTGGCGCTTTTTTGTGCTTATTTCACGCGCATCAGACGATGTTTCTCAAGTCCCAAATCGAACTCTAAGACTTGTGAGCGCTTCATTGCTTCGACTTTATTCAACATCGACTCTTGGTAGCCTTTCTTCTTCATCCACTGAAGAGGTACAGAGAAAGCATCTTCATTAACGACATAAGACTCGCCTTTATGCTCACCGCTATAGACGTTCACAACCCAAACTCGGGCTTGAAAGTCCAATACTTCACCCATGACTTTAGCGATTTTATTCAGAATATTTTTCATTGTTTCCAGTTTGCCTTAGCTTAGTAGCAACCAGACACCAACTCCCATCATTAAAGTGCCTGCGATACGGTTCATTAGGCGTACATTCTTAGACTGACCTAATACGTGTTTCAACCCTTTACCACCAGTAGCGTACAGAGACATGCAAATGAACTCAAACAGTAAAATAATGGAGACAAGTATGATCAGTTGCGGTGCAAGTGCTGCGTTTTGGTCTATAAAAGGCGGTAAAAGAGAAATCATAAATGCCCAGCCTTTTGGGTTTGCGATTGCGGTAACGAAGCCTTGCATGATAAGTGCGATATTGTCACTCTTTGGTGTTTCTAAGTTGTCGACATTAATCGCAAGTTTCCCTCGCGACCGCCACATTTCAATTCCAAGATAGAGTAAATAACCGCCACCAATGAACTTTAACGCGATAAACATCCAAGGATAATTGAGCATAATCGCAGCGATACCTAACACCGCAGAGACTGACACCAGCGCGACACCGAGAAGTTCTCCTATCATCATCCATAACGTGCGACGATAACCGATACTCATACCTAACGTTAGGGCGAGAGTCATGCACATACCAGGCGTGATTGAGACAAAAAAGAAAGTAGGGATGAACATACTGAGCAATGCAAGATTCATATCTGTTGATGATTTAGTGATTAAAGAGAAGCCACAAAGATAGTGCAAAGTGGAAAAGGATGCTACTACAAAGCGAGCGATTACTTTCACTAGTAGCTAGTTGATGTTCTTCGAATATATAAATTTAAAATGAAATTATATTTTAATCTATGCGTCATAATAGTGCGTAATGCACCAGTATGAGACAAGCTCTTATATCATTTTTAGATTGAATATATTTAATTTCTTATATTTTATCGTTATTAATTCTCACTGTATTAAAATAATCGAGTTGATAACTAAATTGTCATTAAATGCAGTAATTAAATGATATGTTTGATAATTATTTTTACTGATAATTGAATTATTATTCTAATCTCAAGTTTGTTGTAATCATATAGGCTTAAAATTCAGATCTTAAATCATGACACAATGTAACGTCTACCATTCTGTATGTAAGTTCATGATATTTAATAATTATGTTTCTATTTCTGTTGGAGTGGCTTTTGTGGAAGTGTGATTTAAAACAATGACTTATGTAAAATTAACCATTTTATAACATTTCACGGGTAATGAGATCTAAATCAATCTTATGCAATTGGGTGAGTTTTTTATTTGAAATGTAATATTTCTAGGTTAACTTAAAATAAAGGCAGCACGGGATTGGTTGTCAAAAGAATAAATAAACACGTCAGTTGGTGAACTATTTCATCAGTGTATTAAGTTTGCTTTTAAAATGCCGTTAAGAATGGAGTCTTCAATGAAGAAAGTCGCTTTGATCACTGGATCAAAAGGCGGAATTGGTTCTGCTATTTCCTCTCAATTAGTCAATGACGGTTACCGTGTAATCGCTACATATTTCACAGGTAACTACGAATGTGCGCTGGAGTGGTTCAACAGCAAAGGGTTTACCAAAGATCAGGTTCGCCTTTTTGAGTTGGATGTAACAAACACGACAGAGTGTGCAGAGAAATTGGCGCAATTGCTTGGGGATGAAGGAACCATTGATGTTGTTGTCAACAACGCAGGAATCACACGTGATGGCGTGTTTAAAAAGATGACTGCGCAAGCTTGGAATGATGTCATCAATACCAACCTCAATAGTTTATTCAACGTTACGCAACCCCTCTTTGCTGCAATGTGCGAAAAAGGCGGTGGTCGTGTCATCAATATCTCTTCAGTCAATGGTCTTAAAGGGCAGTTTGGTCAAGCAAACTACTCGGCGGCGAAAGCTGGGATGATCGGTTTCTCTAAAGCCTTAGCATACGAAGGTGCTCGCTCGGGTGTGACAGTTAATGTTATCGCTCCGGGTTACACGGGTACGCCAATGGTTGAGCAAATGAAGCCAGAAGTGCTGGAATCCATCACGAACCAAATTCCAATGAAACGTCTTGCGACACCAGAAGAAATTGCAGCATCAGTGAGCTTCTTGGTCAGCGATGCGGGCGCCTACATCACCGGAGAGACTTTGTCGGTGAACGGCGGCCTATACATGCACTAAGGAGAGAAGATGATGGAAAAAGTATTTATCGTAGCGGCGAAGCGTACTCCAATTGGTGCTTTTGGTGGCAGCCTGAAAAATACTTCTGCTGGCGATCTGGCAGCAGTAGCGATTAAAGGCGCGTTGGAAGCGGCAAAGTTGCCCGGCGACAAGGTTGACGAAGTGATTGTTGGCAACGTTGTTGGTGCAGGTCAAGGAATGGGTGTTGGCCGCCAAGCGGCACTGTTTGCGGGGGTTCCTGAATCTGTTCCTGCATATGGCGTAAACATGGTTTGCGGTAGTGGCATGAAAACGGTCATGGATGCCGTGTCCCATATCCGTAGTGGCGATGCTGAGATCGTTGTTGCAGCGGGTGTTGAAGTCATGTCTCAGATTCCGTTTGCCGCACCAAGCAGCATTCGTGATGGCAACAAAATGGGCAATCTGGAGCTAAAAGATCTGCTCGTAGCGGACGGTTTAACCGATGTTTACAACCAATATCACATGGGTGTGACGGCAGAAAACGTAGCAAAACAAATCGGCTTAACTCGCCAGCAGCAAGACGAATACGCGCTGTCTAGCCAACAGAAAGCGGTAGCCGCTATCGAAGCTGGCAAATTTCAAGACGAAATTGTGCCAGTGGAAGTAAAGCAACGCCGTGAAACCGTGATGTTTGATACGGATGAATACCCAAAAGCGAACGCGACAATGGAAGCCTTAATCAAGCTACGTCCTGCTTTTGACCGCGAAGGCACTGTGACTGCGGGTAATGCATCAGGTATTAACGATGGCGCGAGTGCGATTATCGTGGCGTCTGAAAGCGCAGTTAAAGCGCATGGATTAACGCCGCTTGTTGAGATCGTAAGCTACGCGCAATCGGGTCTTGATCCGAAGATCATGGGCCTAGGTCCTGTTGAGTCCGTCAATAAAGCACTCGCAAAAGCGGAACTCAGTGTACACGACATCGACGTTTACGAGTTAAACGAAGCATTTGCAGCGCAAGCACTTGGCGTGATTCATCAGTTGGCGGAAACAAACCAAGTTCCAGTTAACGCGATTCAAGATAAAGCGAACTTTAACGGTGGTGCTATCGCGCTAGGACACCCGCTTGGTGCTTCTGGCAACCGAATCTTAGTCACGCTGGTTCACGAGCTTCATAAGCAAAATGGTCAATATGGCGTTGCTTCACTTTGTGTGGGCGGCGGCATGGGCACGGCTGTGGTTGTAAAGACAGTTAAGTAATTATTTAAACGGACATTTTTAATTCTTTCTCTAGGAGACAAACCATGTACACAGATTTCTTCAAAACATTTAGCGATCAAACTGAAAAAAATCTAGAACCTTACTTGAAGTTCAACAAGCTAGTGACAAAAAACGTAGAAGTGTTGACCGAGCTTCAATTGAACGCCATTCGCACATACAGTGAAGTGGGTCTAAACCAGATGAAAGCAGCGACAGAAATCAAAGACGTAACGTCATTGACTGCTTTCAACAGTCAGCAACTAAGCGTACTTACTAAACTTTCTCAACAAATGATGGATGACAGCAACAAGCTTCAAGCGATTGCAAAAGAGTTCAAAGAAGACGTTGAGAAAATGACTTCGGAAAATCTAAAGACTGTTACTCCAGCGTAATTTGTCCGATTCTCGCCGCCCCTAGATTTGGGCGGCGTTGTTTTTTCCGAATATAGGAGTAAGACTATGTTTCAACACTTCTTTTCGGACTATCTTGTGAAGCTTCAGGAAACCAATCATCAGTGGTGGCATGATTTCGAAGTGAACAAGGCAGTCGTGAACTCTCCTTTAAACAAGGCCATGCAAGAAGTGAACTTTGAGGATACTGCCAAACTGTTCGAACAAGCTGCGAATCAGCCTGCTGCGATTTTAAAGCTGCAAGCACAGTGGTGGGAACAGCAGCTGCAAATTTGGCAGAATGTTGCATTGGCAGGGAACCAAGCACAAATCGTCGAAGCTGAAAAAGGGGATAAGCGTTTCTCAAACGAAGCGTGGCAAAATGAAGCCATATATAGCTTCATCAAACAATCCTACCTTTTATTTAGTAAGACCTATCTGGACACCATCGAGTCTTTGGAAGGCTTAGATGAAAAGACGAAAGAACGTATTATTTTTTTCTCTCGCCAAGCCATTAACGCCCTTTCTCCTTCCAACTTCATCGCCACTAACCCAGAGCTTTTGAAGCTGACACTTGAGCAAAACGGTCAAAACTTACTGGCAGGCTTAGAGCAGTTGAAAGAAGACGTTGAGTCGAGCGCAGACATTTTAAAAATTCGTATGACGAATAACAATGCATTCCGCGTGGGCGATGACGTTGCGACGACACAGGGCAATGTGGTTTTTCAAAACGAATTGTTTGAGTTGATTCAATATCGACCTCTAACAGAGAAAGTGAATGCGACGCCGCTGCTCATCGTCCCACCTTTCATCAATAAATACTACATCCTTGATTTAACAGCAAAGAACTCAATGGTTCGATGGTTGTTAGAGCAGGGGCATAGTGTATTTATGATGTCTTGGCGCAATCCAGGCAAGGCACAAGCGCACATAGAGTTTGGTGACTACGTGACAGAAGGCGTAGTGAAAGCCGTCGCTGCAATTGAAGATATAACAGGACAAGAGCAAATCAATGCTGCTGGTTATTGTATCGGTGGTACTGTTTTAGCAAGCACGGTTGCCTACTACGCTGCAAAACGTATGAAGAAGCGCATTAAGTCTGCCACTTTCTTCACCACGTTGCTCGACTTCTCTCAACCAGGTGAAGTCGGCGCGTATATCAATGACACCATTGTTAGTGCAATTGAAGCGCAAAATAACGCAAAAGGGTATATGGACGGCCGTTCCTTAAGCGTGACGTTTAGTTTACTGCGTGAAAACAGCTTGTACTGGAACTACTACGTCGACAATTACTTGAAGGGTAACAGTCCGGTTGATTTCGACTTGTTGTACTGGAATAGCGATAGCACCAACGTCAGCGCTGCATCTCACAATTTCTTGCTTCGCGAGCTCTATTTAGAGAACAAGCTGGTGCAAGATAAAGGCGTCAAAATTGGTGGAGTATGGATTGATCTAAATAAGATCAAAATTCCTAGCTATTTTGTGTCAACGAAAGAAGACCACATTGCGTTATGGCAGGGAACTTACCGTGGTGCGCTGAACACGGGTGGTAACAAAACGTTTGTCCTCGGTGAGTCTGGTCATATTGCGGGCATCGTGAACCCTCCAGCTAAAAATAAGTATGGTTATTGGTTGAACGATAATTTGGATGACTCTGCTGATGAGTGGTTGAATAACGCGGAACACAAAGAGGGATCGTGGTGGACACACTGGAACGAGTGGTTACTCCAATTCAACCCTAAAGAGCAAGTTGAGCCTTTCCCTATTGGCTCAGAAAACCATCCGGTTATTGATGAAGCGCCAGGACAATACGTCAAACAGGTTCTGCCAGTAAAAGAATCTTAAACAACTCCCTATAGCAGTAAATCTTAGCGGCCTTTATGGTCGCTTTTTTATGTATGATTGCTTGTTTATGGTTGGTAAGCACCATTGAGCAATAAATAAAAAGCGCCGAGCATTTGCTCGGCGCTCAGTGTCAACAAATAGGCTAGTTGACGAGTAGAGATGCGTTACGTTACACCTCTTTATCCTTACCAAATGACAGCAGCCAGAGAGAGATTGCTGCTACCGCCACAAAGCCGGAAAGAATAATCACTGGCATAGCACTGTAGCCAAGGATATGCCAAATTACAGATTCTAATGTACTCATGGTAAGTCTCCTTAGTGCCAGCCTTCAACGCCGCTCATGTCTGGTAGTTTGTGCGCAATACCTTTGTGACAGTCTACACATGTTTTCTCGCCTGAAGCGAGAGCGGTGGAGTGCTGTTCTGCCGCACGTGATCCTTGCTGAGAGTAATCCATGAAATCAAACTCATGACAGTTACGACATTCAAGAGAGTCATTCTTTTTCATACGTGCCCACTCTCGCTCTGCGAGGTGTCCACGACGCTCTTGGAACTTCTCTGGCGTATCGATCGTCTTCGTTACGAAGTGTGCAAATAGCTCTTTAGATGCCTGTACTTTACGAACGATCTTATCCGTCCATTCATGAGGAACGTGACAGTCTGAACAAATCGCACGAACACCAGAACGGTTGGAGTAGTGAATTGTTTCTTGAATTTCAGCAACGATCGGCGCGTGACAGCCAGAACAGAATTCTTCTGTGTTGGTTGCTTCCATACCTGTGTTGAATGCGCCCCAAAATAGAAGGCCACCAGCGAAGCCTAGAAATAAAACCACACCAGCGGCAGCTTTACTCGGGCTCGACAGTCTCTTCCAAAACGCTTTAAGTATTTTCATAAGTAACCTCTTAGTACTCGCGTTTCAATTACTGAAGCGAATCGACTGCCTTAAACTCGTTTTCCACTAGTGGTTTTGCATCCGTTTGTGGAACGTGACATTGCAAACAGAAGTAACGACGTGGAGACATATCTGCCAGTACCGCATCTTCTCTGTTTACATAGTGCGTTACGCTAATTTTAGTCGCACCTGACTCTTTTGCATTTTTCCAGCTATGACATGCAAGACACTTGTTAGCATTTAACGAAATTTCGTAGTGACGAATGCTGTGTGGGATCAACGGTGGTTGATAAACATAGCTGTCTTCAACAATTTGATCTTTAGGGAAGTCTTTGAACTCGTCTGCTGGACGCGTATCTTCCAATTGAGACATTCCACGTAAAGATTCTAGACCACCAATACCACCAGGATTATCCAACTCAGCTTGCGCAATGCCTGTCACTAACGCACCTACAGATAAAACTGCGACAAGTAATTTTTTCATCATTTCATCTCCGCCTTTATGGCTTAAATTCTTTATTAGGCCGCCATAATGACGGCCGTAGCATTCAGTATCTGAAGGTTAAGCAATCTTAGTGATTTTGACTGGGCACTTCTTAAAGTCTGTCTGTTTAGACAGTGGATCAGTCGCATCTAGGATAAGCTTGTTAATCAAAATACGTGCATCAAAGAACGGTACGAATACCAAACCTTTTGGCGGACGGTTACGACCGCGAGTTTCAACACGAACGCGTACTTCACCGCGTTTGTTTGCCATGAGTACTTCTTCACCACGACGAACATTGCGTGCTTTTGCGTCTTCTGGGTGCATGTAACACACTGCATCTGGTACTGCTTTGTATAATTCAGGTACACGACGAGTCATGGTGCCTGTGTGCCAATGCTCAAGAACACGACCAGTACATAACCACATATCAAATTCATCGTTCGGTACTTCTGGTGGCGCTTCGTATGGCGCGGAAATGATCTTCGCTTTGCCATCAGCATTGCCGTAGAAGTCCCAACCAGAACCTTCTTTTGCGTATGGGTCTGAACCTTCTTTAAAGCGCCACTGTGTTTCTTTACCATCAACAACAGGCCAACGTAGACCACGTACTTGATGGTAGCGGTCGTATGGAGCCAAATCATGCCCGTGACCACGGCCAAATGTTGCGTATTCCTCAAACAGACCTTTTTGAACATAGAAACCGAAGTGGTGAGCATCGTCATTCAGTTCACGAGCTTCTTCGATAGGGAATTTGTCGACGTTACCATTGCGGTAAAGTACGTCGTACATTGTTTTACCACGGTATTGAGGCGCTTTCGCTAGAAGCTCTTCAGGCCATACTTCTTCCATTTTGAAGCGTTTCGAGAACTCCATTAGTTGCCAAAGGTCCGATTTTGCTTGACCGACTGTGCCCACTTGTTGGTACCAAGCTTGGGTACGACGCTCTGCGTTACCGTAAGCACCTTCTTTTTCAATCCACATTGCGGTAGGAAGAATAAGGTCTGCTGCTTGTGCTGTTGCTGTCGGGTATGGGTCAGACACAACGATGAAGTTTTCTGGGTTGCGGTAACCTGGAAGACGTTCTGTGTTGATGTTTGGACCGGCTTGCATGTTGTTGTTACATTGAACCCAGTAACAGTTCAGAACGCCGTCATTCAGCATACGGTCTTGCAATACGGCGTGGAAGCCAGGTTTTGGTGGAATCGTACCTTCTGGCAGTTTCCAGATGTCTTCTGCAATCTTACGGTGTTTAGGGTTAGCAACCACCATGTCCGCTGGTAGGCGGTGAGCAAACGTACCAACCTCACGAGCGGTACCACATGCTGATGGTTGGCCCGTTAGTGAGAATGGGCTGTTCCCCGGAGTCGAGATCTTACCGGTTAGTAGGTGGATGTTGTAAACCAAGTTATTCATCCATACACCACGAGTATGCTGGTTCATACCCATCGTCCATAGAGACATTACTTTCGTGTTTGGATCCGCGTATTGCTTCGCAAGCTCGATAAGCTTCTCTTTCTCAACACCAGAGATTTCAGATGCTTTCTCTACTGTGTATGGCGCTACTGATTTCTTGTACTCTTCGAATGAGATAGAAGTGAGTTTGCCAGAGTTCGGGTTCTTCGCTGCTTTTTGTAGCGGATCATCGTCACGTAGACCGTAGCCGATGTCAGTGTCTGCTTGAGTGAAGTTCGTGTGTTTGTTCACGAAGTCCCAGTTTACTGCATCGTTTTCGATGATGTAGTTTGCGATGAAGTTAGCAATTGCAAGGTCAGACTGAGGATTGAAAATGTAGCCGTGGTCTGCCAACTCAAATGAACGATGGTAGTAAGTAGAAAGCACGTTCACTTTAACGTGAGGGTGGCTTAGGCGGCGGTCAGTAATGCGAGTCCATAGAACCGGGTGCATCTCTGCCATGTTTGAGCCCCAAAGAACGAAAGCGTCTGCGTTCTCAAAGTCATCGTAACAACCCATTGGCTCATCGATACCGAATGCGCGCATGAAACCTACAACGGCAGAAGCCATACAGTGGCGAGCGTTTGGATCAATGTTGTTTGATCGGAAGCCTGCTTTCATTAACTTTGATGCAGCGTAGCCTTCCATTACTGTCCATTGGCCTGAGCCAAACATACCTACGCTTGTTGGGCCTTTTTTCTCGAGGGAAGCTTTCCATTTCTCAGCCATGATGTCGAAAGCGTCATCCCAAGAGATAGGTGTAAATTCACCATCTTTGTGGAATTTGCCATCTTTCATTCGTAGCATCGGTTGAGTTAGACGGTCTTGACCGTACATGATCTTAGAAAGGAAGTAACCTTTGATGCAGTTCAGACCTTTGTTTACTGGTGCTTCTGGGTCACCCTGTGTTGCTACCACTTTGCCGTTTTGAGTGCCAACAAGAACAGAACAGCCTGTACCACAGAAACGACAAGGTGCTTTGTCCCATGTGATTTTGGTTTGATCAGAGCTTGCAATCAGGTTGGCTGCAGATGCTGGTAGTGTCACACCTGCGACAGCAGCAGCTGATGCAGCCGCGTTTGCTTTCACAAACGCACGTCTTGTCATTTTCATACTTCACCCTCGATTTGGGAATGTTGTGTTCCAGTGTCTTCTTCATCCGTTTCTTCAAGCCCAGTTTCGATTTGGTGATAAACCAATACCGTGCTTAAGACGTTCGGTAAATTGTTAATGGCATCGATAGTGTCTGTGATGAAACCTTGGTTCTCAGTTTCAAGTACGACGATAATCTTGCCTTCAGGACTGTCACCATAGATTTCCGCATTTTCGTGTGCTTCTATCTTTTGTTTGATTTCGTCCAAATGTTCCGGCAGCACATGTACTACCAAACTTGAAATATGCACTTCATTTAGTGACATATAGCTCTCTCATTTATTTTTATTGCCTTTGGCCGACGACATTCGGCTTAGGCTGTTGTATTGCTCACATTGATGGATGAAGTCGGGCACACTGAAACACAGGCGCCGCAGCCGTTACACTCATCAAGGTCTAAATTGGGTTGTGCTACTTTCCCCAGTTCTAATTTGAACTGAATTGCCATCGGGTCGCACATATCCCCACAGCTTCGGCATTCGACATTTTGTTTTGCTAAGCAGTTATCGTTGATACTTGCTTTTGCTTGCCAAGGTTGTTCTGTTTTTGGCAAGAAAAGGGGCTCAGGACAGGCGTTTGCACATTGATAGCAAAATGTGCATTCATCGATGGAAAAATCGACCGAGGGGAATCCGCCATCACTTTTGGTTATAATCTTTGTTTCACAGGCCTCAATGCATTTACCGCAGCGAGTGCAATCGTCCGTAAACTGTTGCGGTTTAGTTAACCAAGGCAAACGTACGGCGTTGTCGGGGTGCGCTTTTCTTGCAAAGAGTCTTCTTCTGGAAAGGTCTACCACTTAGTCACCTCGAAACTTGGAACCCAAACTAAGCATAGTCCACAATTTTCATTAATAAACTGTCATTTAAACTAACGAAATTGTAGTTTTTGACATATTTGTATAAATACCTCTTAGGGGGTAAATGGTATGCAATATTGTTTTGGATCAATAAATTCCGTCGCAGGTGATCACATATTGATAAAGTTGAAAGGTAATGGGTTCATTGCACGTACAAATAGGATTGTTAATGGGCGAGGAACTCAGATTGTTTAAAAATGTGAAAAAGTCAGTGACGCGCACGATTGCGTCCGCGATGCTTCTTATTTTGCTGCTCTCAGTCGCTACGACTGGTTTTGCGATTTTTACGTTAGCGTCCAGTTTGAACGATGCTGAAGCCGTCAATGTTGCTGGCTCGATGCGAATGCAAAGCTACCGTCTGGCGAATGATATTCAGGTTAAATCTGTTGACTATTCTTCACATATTGACGCATTTGAACATTCGATATATTCACCTTCAATGAAAGCGCTTCAGCATTGGTCTGTGCCTGAAGACATCACTCACGATTACTACCGTCTTATTATCAGATGGCATGAACTCAAGGCGGTGCTGAGAGGAGACAACCCGGCAGAATATCAACTCCTAGTGGCCGGTTTTGTTGAACAAATCGATGAGTTTGTATTTAAGCTGCAAAGCTTTTCGGAGCAAAAACTGATTAACTTAGCCTGGATCGGCGGGTTAGGGTTGGGTGGCATCCTTTGTGTCAGTATGTTTGTCGTTCATTTTGTGCGCCTCGAAGTTGTTCGGCCTCTGCGTGCCTTAGTTTTTGCTAGCGAGCAAATTAAAAATCGCTCATTCAATATATCGCTCAATGTATCTAGCGACAATGAAATGGGAATACTGACTCGAACCTTTAACCGGATGGCGACAGACCTTGGTAAGTTGTACCGAGGATTAGAACAAGCGGTTGATGAGAAAACACGTAAATTGCAGCATGCCAACCAGTCTTTAGAGGTGCTGTATGACTCGTCAAAAGAACTCACGGCGTCGCGTATTAATCAAGACAATTTCCAGGCGATTTTGCAGCATATCGTCAGTCTTGAGGGCATTAAAGCGGTCAAACTTGAAATCGAGCAGCTGGGAGAACCGAGCTGGATATTGATGGAAGGAGAAGAATGCTGCCAAGATTGTGATGAAGATTGCCACGGTAAAGCCCTGATGCTAGATGGTGAGCACTTGGGCTATTTATATTGGAAAGCAGGGTTACCTTGTCCGAACGAGGCTCTTATTGACAACTTCGTGCAGATTTTATCACGCGCCGTGTATTACAATCGGGCGCAGCGCCAAGCAGAACAAATTCTGCTGATGGAAGAGCGAGCCACTATTGCTCGGGAGTTGCATGATTCATTGGCTCAAGCACTCTCTTACTTAAAAATTCAGGTCGCTTTGTTAAAGAGAAGCGTAAAGAACTTGCCTGACGAAAAGGCGATCGCGCAGGCTAATCAAGTTATTGCTGAGCTAGATACGGGCTTATCTGCGGCTTATACGCAGTTACGCGAATTACTGACGACGTTTCGTCTTACGATTAAAGAGGGCAGTTTTGGCCAAGCATTGCAAGACATGGTTGAAACGCTCAGTGAACAAACTGCTGCGGACATTACGCTAAAAAATAGACTTTCATCAACTGAACTGGACGCACATCAGCAGGTTCATTTACTACAGTTGATAAGAGAAGCGGCAATTAATGCTATCAAACATGCGCAAGCAGATAATATTCACATTCAATGTCTCGATAATGATGGAAAAGTCACAGTAACCGTTAGCGACGATGGAATAGGCTTTGAACATCAAGACGAAAAATTAAATCATTACGGTATGAGTATCATGCAAGAGCGGGCCGCTAGACTGCATGCCGATCTTCACATCGAAGCATCGATAAACAAAGGTTGTACCGTAAAATTAGAATTCCAACATAGTAAGGAAGTAAACAGTGACAGTGTGTAAAGTAATGCTGGTGGATGATCATCCACTCATGCGAAGAGGTATCCACCAGCTTTTAAGCTTTGAGCCTGAGTTTGAGGTTATTGCAGAAGCAAGTAATGGCGCGGATGCAGTAGCGAAAGCGCATGAGCTGGAACTGGATCTTGTACTTCTTGATCTTAATATGAAAGGCATGTCTGGCCTTGATACTTTGCAAGCACTGCGTGCAGATGGCTGTGAAGCCAGAATTGTCATTCTAACCGTTTCAGATAGCCCAGCAGATATAGAAGCAATAGTTCGAAGTGGTGCCGATGGCTATTTATTGAAAGACACTGAGCCTGATGAGTTGGTTGAGTTGCTAAAACAAGCGCATCAAGGGGACAAGGCATACAGCCAAGAAGTTTCTAAGTATTTGAGTGAACGCTCAGAGCAAGAGGACGTGTTTGATACACTGACCGATCGTGAATCTCAGATCTTAAGAGAGGTGGCAAGAGGTTTCCGCAACAAGCAAATTGCCGATCGTCTTTTTATCTCTGAGTCTACGGTTAAAGTACATATGAAGAGTTTACTTAAAAAGCTTCAAGTTCCTTCTCGTACTGCAGCAACCGTCCTTTATCTTGAGCGCTTTGGCGACATCAAATAACATTGTTGGATTTGAATCTGTAATGATAAATAAAATCAAATAGTTATATTGATTCTGACAAGTAAAAAAACCGCCTAACAGGCGGTTTTTTTACTTGTCTGGGCGAATAGAGTACAAGTCACTGTTGTGCTTACCACACTCCAAATAGTACTGATAAGCCACTTTTTTGCTTTCAGCAATGACTCTCATGCAGTGCATTTTCCCCTGTTCAAAATATCGAATCTCATATTCTACACTGGTATCAAGTTGCTCAGCGGCTGCCATACTTCGCCTCCATAAACCATCCAAAAAACATCCATGCAAATTATATGCCGTTATAGGGAGCGTCGTTCGGTACGTTTTTTAGCCGATAATTGCGCTCTAACTCACTTTTTTGCGGATAGCTGTGATCAAAAAGTTAATTTCAAACTCTATATATTATTAAGGTGGCAATCAATATTTGTCACACTGGTGTAAGTTTGCCGCAATACTAAGTGATACAGGTTGAGTATAGAACTTAATCAACAGAAAAGGGAATACGAATAAGTGACTAAATTAAAGGATGTACCTAATAAGGCGCTTCGTTATGGCCTTCTATTTTGTTTCGTATTTCTGCTTGCCGGTTGTGCGAAAAAGTTTTTATACAGCAATATCGATTGGTTCGTGCTCGATTACTTAGAGGACTATGTCTCGTTGCAAGGGGAACAAGAAGTCCTGGTGGAAGAGCGCTTATTATTGTTGGCAGACTGGCACAAGAAAGAGGAGTTACCATTATATATCGAACATTTAAAAGACCTTGAGAGATTAAAAGCGAGCGATATCACCTTAAATTACTTACAACAAAATCGAGATAGAATGCGAGCGCATTACGATAGAGTGGTAAGCAAAGCAGCACCAGATCTTTTTGCGTTAAGTTTGCAATTAACGAAAGAGCAAGAACGCGAGTTTTTGAGTAATGTACAAGAACATTATCAAGAGCGAAACGCAAAATATGCCGATAAGACAGAAGACGAAGTGCGTGAAATTATTCTGGATAACACTGAAGAGTGGATGGAAGAATGGCTGGGGAATCTATCAGGAAATCAGCGTCAATTAGCTCAAAGATTTTCTCAGCAAGTTATTTTAAACAGCCCTTTATGGAGAGATTATCGAGCCACGGTATATCAAGAGCTCGAATACTTGTTCGACAACAAATCTAATGTTGTGACTTATCAAGATATATTTATGCGACTCTTGTTCGAGCCAGAGAGTTATTATAGTGAGCAGCTTTCTCTGAATATTGATTCTAACTTTGCATTGGTTGATCAACTGACATTAGATGTTTCTCGTTCGATGACCGATAAGCAATGGCGTCATTTTCGTGAAAAGGTTAAAGAGTGGCGAGTACTGGCTGAGGAACTTTTAGATTAAATTCATACCTCAATGAGCGAAAGCAAAGCGCAAAAGCCTTTCTTATCAAAAAATGATTCAAAGCAAATTCTTATTGAGCTAAGAGCGTAACATAGCGTGAGGTTTGATGAGGCAACGTCAGCTTATCAATGCGTGATAAGGCCTCATCGTACAAAACAATGAGAATAAATATGAAACATTTAGTTGAAAGATTTCTTCGATACGTCACGTTTGATACCCAATCCAATCCACATGTGACGCTTTGCCCAAGTTCACCTGGTCAGCTTGTGTTTGCTGAGTTACTTAAAAAAGAGATGATCGAGCTTGGTTTAAGTGACGTGACTTTGGATAAAAATGGCTACTTGATGGCTAAACTACCAGCCAATGTTGATTATGAGGTTCCTCCTATCGGCTTCATTGCCCATATGGATACCGCGCCGGATGCATCTGGCAAAAACGTAAAGCCGCAATTCATCGAAGATTACCAGGGTGGCGATATTGCATTAGGGTTGGGGGATGAAGTGTTATCTCCCGTGCAATACCCAGATTTACATCACCTACATGGCCACAATCTTATTACTACCGATGGCACTACATTACTTGGCGCGGATAACAAAGCCGGTATCGCAGAGATTCTTTCCGCGGTAGCTCTGCTACTGGAAAACCCAGACATTCCACACGGCGACATTTGTATCGGCTTTACTCCGGATGAAGAAATCGGTCGTGGTGCAGATTTGTTTGATGTTAAAAAATTTGGCGCGAAATGGGCATACACTATAGATGGTGGCCCGCAAGGTGAATTGGAATACGAAAACTTTAATGCAGCAAACGCTGATGTAATTTTTCATGGTGTTAGCGTTCATCCAGGTACTGCAAAAGGCAAAATGGTCAATGCGATGAACTTGGCTGCGAAATTTCAAGTTCAAATGCCCCAAGATCAAACTCCGGAAACAACCGAAGGTTACGAAGGGTTCTTCCATCTAAAATCGGCAGAAATGGGCGTTGCACGAAGCGAGCTAGGTTACATTATTAGAGACTTTGACCGTCAAAGACTTGAGGATCGAAAAGCCTTTATGCAGAAACTCGTCGATGAAATGAACACGGGTTTACGCCATGGTTCTGTAGAGCTAAAAATAAAAGACAGCTATTACAATATGAGAGAAATGGTTGAGCCTTACCCTCATATCATTGAGCTGGCAAAGCAAGCGATGGAAGCGTGTGATGTGGAACCGATTATAAAACCTATTCGTGGTGGTACAGATGGTGCTCGTTTATCTTTTATGGGTTTGCCGTGCCCGAATATCTTCACCGGTGGTTTTAACTTCCACGGAATTCATGAGTTTATTTCTGTTGAAATGATGGAAAAATCAGTACTCGTTATTGTCAAAATTGCTGAGCTCACAGCGAAAAAACACAGTTAAAAGACTACGTCGAGACCTCTTGCAGATTTAATAACAAAATAGCCCAGATCTTCCTGGGCTATTTAACTATTAAGATGGGATACTAGCGCACGTCTTTGTCTTCAATTTCAATGTCTTCTAGTGGTAACCAGTCGACTTTCACACCCGCTTGATCGAACATATCTTGACTGACTTGGATTTTATCTCCCCAGCGAGATAAAAAGTCTTCAGACTGCTCGGGGCAGTGTACGTGTGAGATCCCTGTTTGAATGATCTTTGCCGCGCAGTTAGGGCAAGGAAAATGCGTTACCCAAATATCACATCCGTCTAAGTCACGTTTTGAGAACAAAATTGCGTTCTCTTCCGCGTGCAGTGTTTTAAGGTATTTCAACTCGCGCTCATCGGTGTCGACACTGTCAGAAACACCATGCGGATAGCCATTAAATCCAACAGATACAATGCGATTCTGTTTAGTAATAACGGCACCGACTTGTGTTGATGGGTCCTTACTCCAAGACGCCACTAGTTCTGCCATCTGGTAAAAGCGTTTCGCCCATTTAGAAATCATAGTCATCCTCTCTGTCGAAGGCGTTGAATTAATTGAATGATAACCCATTTATATTAAAAAAATAGTCAAAATCGGGGTCTTGAGTATGAAGGCGTCACTTTTTACCTTTTTAGCCACAAAACGTTCTTATCTTGAGCACTGAATCTCACTTTACGCCCGAATACAATACTCCCGTTAGTGTTTCCAAGCACACGCTAAAATTCGCGATCTCCTAAGGCGTATATTAAATAGTTATGATTGAGTTGTATGTATATTGCTCATTGAATACCACTGTTAACTAAATTACTTTATTTTCCTTTTGTTTCTCATGTTTACATTTAGAAACACCTTGGGCGCTTTTCAGTGAAGTTTTCAGTGGCAGCAAGGAGTAAGGTTGATAGGAATTCAACAATATCCTGTTCTATAAAGACGGTAAATACATGCAAAAGAAACCACTTGTCGCACTAATGGCGGCTACAGCAATCCTCGCTGGATGCGGGGAAGCTAATAATGCCCAAACGAAAGGTCAAGCGCCTCTCGTAGTGACTCAGGATGTCACGGTTATCGACTACCAACCGAGCAAGTCTTATATCGGTCGCATTGAAGCAGTAGAAGATACCAATATTACCGCGCAGATTTCTGGCTACTTAAAAGCTCGTCACTTTGAAGAGGGGCAAATGGTAGAAAAAGGGCAGCTCCTTTACTCTATCGAGCCATCTTCTTTTGAAGCCTAAGTCGCGAGTGCTAAAGCCGCACTTGCACAAGCTAAAGCGGCGCTAAAAAAAGCCGAATTAGATCATACTCGAGGTAAAAACTTGTTGCCTCGCGGTAGTATCTCTCAATCTGAGTTTGATGCTTTAACAGCTGCACTTCTTGGTGCGAGAGCAGAGCTAGAAGCGGCAAATGCTCAACTTAAACTTGCTGAAGTTAACCTTTCCTATACTCAAATCCGAGCACCTTTTAGCGGACGTATTAGTGATACCAAAGTGAGTACGGGTGATCTGGTTTCTCCGTCATCTGGCGTGCTGACAACTCTGGTGAGTTTAGATCCAGTTCATACCTCATTTAGTGTGAGTGAGCGTGAGCGTTTAGCTATGGGTATGGATCAAGTAAAAGGTGATGGCTCGGCTGAATCAAACCGCGTTGAAGTTCAGCTTGAACTGGAAAATGGACAGTTTTTTGAGCATCTCGGTAAGCTTGATTTCTTAGGTAATCGTATTGACACCAAAACGGGTACGATTGCTATGCGCGCGCTCGTTCCAAACCCAGATCAGAAGTTACTTCCGGGTCAGCACATCAAAGTGAACTTGAGAGATAAGAATACGAAGGACGTTATTGTTATTCCACGACGTGCCGTTCAAACTGACTTAGAAGGTGACTTTGTGATGGTGATGGCTGAGGGAAATGTCGCAGAGCGTCGTAACGTAGAGCTTGGCCCTCAGGTTGAACAAGGTATTATCATTCGAGAAGGGCTCGATCAGGAAGATACAGTTATTACACAAGGCCTACAACGTGTGCGTAATGGTGTAGAAGTGCGCCTTCAAGCACCTGCTGAAGATAAGCAGTAGGGGGCACTATGTTAAGTCGTTTCTTTATTCAGAGACCTAAATTCGCGCTGGTTATTTCGATCATATTAACGCTAGCCGGCGCGATCTCACTGGCGATTTTGCCAGTGGCGGAGTACCCACAGATAAGTCCGCCATCAGTCAGCGTTTCGGCATACTACACCGGTGCGAGTGCGGAAGTTGTCGAGCAGGCCATTGCTGACCCCATAGAGACCTCAGTCAACGGCGTTGAGGATATGATATACATGTCTTCAAAGAGCGCGAACGATGGCTCTTACAGCCTAAACGTCACGTTTGATGTCGGCACCGATCCAGATATGGCGCAAGTTAACGTGCAAAACCGCGTGTCACAGATTGAGTCAAAACTGCCTCAAGAAGTTCGCATGGTTGGTGTGACGGTGAAAAAGCGTTCACCTGACTTGCTGATGGTGCTTAACTTCTATTCACCTGATGGCAAATACGATGATCAGTTCTTGATTAACTACATTAACTTGAATGTAAAAGATCAGTTGGCTCGTGCGAAAGGTATCAGTGAAGTTAACGTGATTGGTGGTGGCGAATACGCAATGCGTGTTTGGTTAGATCCTGAAAAAATGGCCAACCTTAAGCTAACCACGTCAGACGTATACGCCGCTTTGGCTGAACAGAACGTTCAAGTTGCGGCAGGGCGTGTAGGTGCAGCACCATACAACAATCCGCAAGAAGTTCAGTTTAACCTTGTGACCAAAGGTCGCTTGGAAAGCGTGAGTGAGTTTGAGAACGTAGTCCTTCGAGCTAATCCCAATGGCTCTACGGTTTATCTGAAAGATGTTGCTCGCGTTGAACTAGGCAAAAAGTTCTACGATGGTAACGGTAAGTTCCGTGGCCAGGACGCGTCAATCGTTGCGTTGTCTCTTCAATCGGATGCGAATGCGTTAGAAAGTGGTCAGGCCGTCATGGAGCTCCTTGAGGGCTTGAGCAAAAACTTCCCAGAGGGAATGGAATACGAGACCAGCTACGATACAACCGTGTTCGTATCTGAATCGATCAAAGGGGTAGTAAAAACACTGATTGAAGCGATTCTATTGGTGATCGCTGTAACTTACTTGTTCTTGGGTAGTGCGCGTGCAACGTTGATTCCTGTTGTCGCGATCCCCGTTTCTCTGATTGGTACGTTTGCCATCATGCAGGCAACGGGCTTCACCATTAATACGGTTACTTTGTTTGGCTTGATCCTTGCGATTGGTATCGTGGTGGACGATGCGATTCTGGTTATCGAAAACGTCGATACTACCATGGCGAAAGACCCAACCATTTCACCGCGTAAAGCGACGTTGCTAGCGATGAAAGAAGTAACGGGCCCAATCATCACGTCGACCTTGGTTCTACTTGCGGTATTCATACCCGTCGCCATGCTGCCAGGTATCACCGGTATCATGTATCGCCAGTTCGCTTTGACCATCTGTATTTCGGTTGTTATTTCATCCATCAATGCATTGACGCTGTCTCCAGCACTTTGTTCTCTGGTATTGAAGCAGGGTGGGGGCAATACCGCTAACTGGTTCCAGGCTTTCAACCGAGGCTTAGAGCGCATCACTACGCGTTATGGCCAGATCGCTGGTTTCTTGGTGAAGAAGTCTTTACTGCTCGTGACGTTCTTTATAGTTGCTATCGCAGCGGTCACTTTCTTTGCGAAAACCACCTCTACAGCGTTTGTTCCTCAAGAAGATAAAGGCATTTTGCTGGTTAACGTACAGCTACCAGATTCAGCCTCTTTATCACGTACTGAAGAAGTCACCAATGATTTAATGAAAATGATCGGTGAAGAACCTGGTGTGGATGGTGTGACGGTTGCGAACGGTTACTCGTTTATGACAGGCGCAGCAGCATCAAACGGTGCTTCTGTATTTATCAAATTGCATGACTGGGATACTCGTAACTCGCTGCAAGGAGAGCACTCTGCTAATGCTATCGCGGCACGTATTAACGGTCGAGCGGCGACAGAGCTACCTCAAGCGGTTGTTTTTGCGATGGGACCACCGGCGGTTCCTGGTATGGGCGCTGCGTCTGGTTTTGAGTTTGTGCTTGAAGACACGCTAGGGCGAAGTCGTACCGACTTGTCGATGGTCATGGGAGAAATGATCCAAGCGGCTAACCAAGCGCCTGAAATTGCCTACACGTTTAGCACGTTCCGCGCGAATGTTCCGCACTACTACGTTGATATCGATCGTGAGAAAGCGCAGCAATTAGGTATTTCGCTGTCGTCTATTTTCCAAACCTTGCAAGGCAACTTAGGTTCGCTTTATGTGAATGACTTCACCATGTTTGGTAAGAACTTCCGCGTAACCATGCAAGCTGATAGCCAGCACCGTAGCAGCATGGAAGATCTAGAGCGTTTCCATGTTCGTTCTTCGAACGGTGATATGGTTCCGTTAAGTACGCTAGTGAGCTACGAGCAAGTGTTTGAGCCTGATGTGGCGTGGCGTTACAACATGTACCGCAGTGCTATCATTCAAGGCCAACCAGCACCGGGTTACTCTAGTGGTGATGCGATTGCCGCAATGGAACGCGTTGCTGCTGAAGTTCTTCCACAAGGGTACACGTATGAATGGACAGGTATGGCTTATCAGGAAGTGCTCGCGGGTAACCAAGCCATTTATGCGTTTGCGCTGGCTTTGATCTTCATTTACTTGTTTATGGTGGCTCAGTATGAGAGTTGGAGTATTCCACTGGCTATTATTTTGGTGGTCCCAGTAGCAACGTTAGGTTCCTTCCTTGCGTTGAATCTAACTGGCACGCCGCTTAACTTGTATGCCCAAATTGGTCTTGTCTTGCTCATAGCCTTGGCGGCGAAAAACGCAATTTTGATTGTGGAGTTCGCCAAGCAAGAGCGTGAAGAAAAAGATGCTGATATCGATAGTGCAGCGGTTAAAGGAGGCACGTTACGTTTCCGCGCTGTGAATATGACATCTTGGTCATTTATCCTGGGTATCTTCCCGCTTATCTTTGCCGCTGGCGCGGGGCACGTGAGTCAAAACTCACTCGGCGTGTCGCTGATTGGTGGTCTATTGTGTGTGCTTCTAGCAGGTACATTCTTGATCCCAGGCTTCTACGCTCTGGTGCAAAGACAGCGTGAGAAAGTTCATGGCGGCAACACCAAGCTGGTTCCTCTTGATGATGAATAATCACATCCGAAGTGCGCAGTAAGCACGAAGTGACAATTGAAAAAAAGCCCGAAGCAATGGTTGCCTCGGGCTTTCTATTTTGAAAAAGGGTTATTTTAGCGCAGTTTTGAATTGTGCAACGGCTTCATCCATATCATGAGCTTGAGCAGAGACAGAGTTCACTTCATGCAAGCATTCCTGAGCGGATTGCATGTTATTCTCAGATATTGCGTTTAGCTCGGTGATTGAACCGCTAACTTGGTTCATCACGATACCTTGTTCTTCAATTGCTGAAGCTATGCGCTCCGAATTACCTTGAATTGAATGCATGTCAGTGATGATCTGTTGCAGGCTAGAATCCAGTTTTTCAGAAGCATTAAGTGTTTGTCGCCCTTGATCGTTACATTGATCAATATCAGCAACAACTGTAGACATTTGAGTTTGAATATCTGCAACGACCCGCGTGATTTCCTCTGTGGATTGATGAGTTCGGCTAGCTAGGGCGCGTACTTCATCGGCAACAACTGCAAACCCGCGGCCTTGTTCGCCTGCTCGCGCGGCTTCAATTGCTGCGTTGAGAGCTAGTAGGTTGGTTTGCTCTGCAATTTCTTGGATGATGTTCACGGCACCACCAATTTTATCTACATGCTGATTCAGCGAGCCAATCGACTGCTGGCTGTTTGATAAAATCGTGGTTAGTTGACCGATGTTGGTTACCGTCGCCTCAACAACTCCTCGACCTTGTTCGGCATTATTCGCTGCCTGATGTACGCCTTCTACCGCAACTGATGTGCTTTCAGAGATTTCACCTATTGTGGCAACCATTTGCTGAACTGCCGTCGCCATTGATGCAGTGTGGTCAGTTTGAGTGTGGAATTGCTCCATAACGCCTTCTAACTCACGATGCATATTATCGGTACTTGCAGTGAGTTGCGCCGATTTTTCTTGGGTACTACTAATTAGATGCTCAAGCTTATCCAATAGGTCATTGAGGTGATGACTGATATCAAATAGCTCGTCTTGACCTTTCAAATCAGATCGAAGTCCCATGTTGTTCGTTTCGCTGATACTTCGAATGGTGCCAAGTAAGCTATTCACTCGCGTATTGATTGAACGTGAAATTTGCCAAATCAATGCGAAAATAACGACTAAGATCAGAGCTGTAATGACCTGCTTGATGGTCGACATTTGTTCATCACGTTGTGCGGCAGCAGAGCTAAGGGCTGTGGAAAAGGTTTCAAATTGCTCTTCTACGGCATGAGATAATGCGCGAGTTTCACCGAGTAGGCCTTTGTCATAAGCAACCCCAACAACTTGCTTTTGGGCCGCCAATTGCTTACCTGTTTTGATAAGCTCCGGAGCATATTGCCCCTCAAGCAAGTCACTATTGAATAGTCCTGCTTTTACCGCAGAGTCAAAACGGACTAATGCCAATAACTGCTGGTGGTCTGAACGTTGTTTTGCTTCTAATAGTGCTTGTTCGTAACCAGCGAGAAGCCCACTCTTTGAATCAAGCCCGTATCGTTGGTAAGCGCTGACCAGGTTCTGAAAGCCCCTTTGGTATGCGAGCAAGTCTTGCTTAAATTGTTGACTGGAAGGTAATTCATTACTCTTGAGTATGTTCGCAAGCTCTTTTTCTGTGTCTATAAACTTGTCAACATTGGCGTCAAACTTATTTAGATATTTGTCATTACTACGTAGTAGGAAATCTTTTTCATTTCTGCGTAAGTTGAGTAAGCGTATTTCTAGATCACCAACGAGTTTGATGGCGTGATTAAGATCATTGCTCTTATTTTCAAAATGGGATGACGTACCCAAAAGGGCCACGATGCCTAAAATGGCGATAACTCCGAGGAAGTAGAGTTTTTGCCTAATAGTCATATTGTTGTTTCCTGAATAAGTAACTAAAAAGAGAAATCCAATGAGATTTCCAAGGGCTAGCAAACGTTGTTCAACTAACATGTCGAGAAAACGACATGCACTAATACAGCACTTTTTTACGTTGCTGTTTTTTCGCTCCGTGCTTGTTTTTTGTATCAAGTCTTCGGCGTTGAGAAGCGCGGGTTGGTTTCGTTTTAATACGCTTCTTCTCCTGTAAAGCGGCAGCTTTTATCAATGCTTGAAGCCGATTTAGGGCGTCTTCCTTATTTTGTTCTTGTGTCCGAAATTGTTGCGCTTTGATGATGATCACGCCATCTTTACTTATACGACTATCAGAAAGTGCAAGTAATCGCTCTTTGTAAAAGTCAGGTAAGCTTGAATGCCGGATATCAAAGCGCAGGTGTATAGCGGACGCTACCTTGTTAACGTTCTGGCCACCATTTCCTTGAGCTCTAATTGGGGATAATTGAATTTCCCACTCTTGAATTGTGACGGAGTTCGAAATTTTGAGCATGATAAGTAAATGCCGGTAAGGACGATTGAAAGAGCTGATAAATTAACATTACAGATGCACAAATAGAAGAAAAGACATGAGCACGATTGATTTTAGACCCTATGAGGGATTCATATTTGATATGGATGGTACTCTAATCGATACCATGCCAGCCCACTTGGCAGCTTGGCAAGCAACTGCTGAGCGTTTTGATTTTCCGTTTTGCCAGGAATGGTTTCACAGTTTGGGAGGGATGCCGAGCTTTAAAATTGTTGAGGAACTAAATCGTGTGCATGAGCTTTCGTTAGATCCTAAAACTGTCGCGACATTTAAAATGGAAACATTCGCTGCTATGGAGCTTCATGGTGACGTTATTCCTTGCACGAGCATAGTGTTAGAGGAATATTTAGGCCATAAGAAAATTGCAGTCGGGACTGGCAGCCAACGAGAAAGTGCCATGCGCTTATTAAGTCATGCAGGTTTATTAGACAAGTTAGATGTTGTAGTAACCGCGAGTGATGTAGAGAACCATAAACCCTTTCCAGATACCTTTTTGGTGGCCGCGGAACAACTCGACTTGGAGGCGTCACAGTGTCTTGTGTTCGAGGATACTGAGTTGGGGAAGCGAGCGGCGCATGCAGCTGGTATGGATTGCGTTATGGTGCAAGATAATGAGTTGATCTTTTTCCCAAAACCATAGTGGCAATATCCCTTAATATGAGATCAAAATGGGGTGCAAATGCACCCCATTAATTTTTACCACATCATCGATCATGAATCATAGATGCTTATTCTGGTTGAACTAGCTCTTGGTATTCAAATGAAGGTACCACAACTTCTACGCGACGGTTTTTCTCACGACCTTCGCGAGTGCTGTTGTCAGCAACTGGGTTTTCTTCACCCATACCTTTAACTGTCAAACGATCTGAACCAATGCCAGCTGCGGTTAGGTAATCAGCAACAGATTGAGCACGACGCTCAGACAGTTTTTGGTTGTATGCCGCAGGGCCTGAGCTATCCGTGTAACCAGTAATCTCTACTTGAGCTTGAGGATATTCGTTCAAGAATGAAACAAAGTTGTCCAGACGTTCAGAAACGGACTCTGTTAACTTAGCACTATCGAATTCAAACGTACCTGTACCGTACTCTTCTTTGTGCACCTTGCTCATCATCACTGGTTCTGGATCTGGCTCGATCACTTCTTCCGTTACAACTGCTGCAACAACTGGAGCTGCTGCGAATTTGTAGTTAACACCGATACCAAAGAAGTTAGCATCCATGTCGTCCCACACGTCGTCAGACATGTCTTGGTAACGTTGGTATTCAGCGCGAACACTCCAGTTTCTATCGATCGAGTATTCAGCACCCAAAGAACCTGTTGGGACAAAGTCTGTTTCGTCATCAGACATCATGTAAGCACCACCGATCTTAGCAAACAGATTCCAAGAGTCGTTTAAGTGCCAGTTGAATTTAGGTGCAAGTGTTAAAGCCGTTAGATTGCCGTCAATCGTATTAACCGTGTTAGCCCCTGACATCGAGTTAGCTTTGTAGTCGCCTAAGAAGTCTACGCCGTACTCTAGCCCAATGATATCGGTAAAGTCATAACCGATATGTAGTCCTGCACCAAACGCTTCATCATCACAAGGGCTATTTAGATAGCAAGCGTCGTCAAGTGTAGTCATGCCCACTTTGCCCCCGATGTACATTTCAGCTTGAGCAGAGTTTAAAAGCGCGCTACTACCAGCTACCACTGCTGCTACTGCAATTGCTACTTTGTTCATAATGTTTCCTTGTATTGATTGCATATTAACTTCTACTTCGTTTTATCAAAAAATTAGAAAAACCAGCGTTTATAAGAAATTAGTTTAATATTCTAATCATTTCATATCAAGCAACAATATATTTGAACTTGATCAACATTTACTACCCAAAAATACCTCACAAACTTCTGATATTTCTTACATTGTAGTAAAGATTTTTTGGTGCATAAGAAAATTGATGATTATTTTGAACTTTTTTCGTAAACTTTACTTTACATTGTGCGCAGTAGTTAACAGGTGGCATTTATTTGCATTTATTTGCAAAAACTGATTGCAAGTCTACGCCTAAGCCGATAAGTTACTTAAACGCTAGACAGAAAATGACCACAGCCCTTGATGCTGCTCGCTTTGTGAACAATGTTGCAATGAGTTCAGTTGGTAAAAATGGGGTCGGAAATAAAACCAGGAAGTAGAAGTAATGTTTCAAACTGATGATGTAAGAATAAATAGAGTAAAAGAGTTATTGCCACCTGTTGCAGTATTAGAGAAGTTCCCAGCGACTGAAACCGCTTCTTCGACCACTTTTGATTGCCGTAACGCCATTCACAATATTCTTGAAGGAAAAGACGATCGATTACTCGTTATCGTTGGCCCGTGTTCTATTCACGATCCGGCTGCCGCGGTTGAGTACGGTAAAAAGCTAAAAGTACTACGTGATGAACTGGGCGAGCAGCTTGAGGTTGTTATGCGAGTTTATTTTGAAAAGCCGCGTACGACCGTTGGTTGGAAAGGCCTTATCAATGACCCTTACTTAAATGACACCTATAAGCTAAATGATGGTCTACGTATCGGACGTAAACTTCTTCTTGATCTAACCGATATGGGCTTGCCAACGGCAAGTGAATTCTTAGATATGATCACACCTCAGTACGTGGCGGATTTGATCAGTTGGGGCGCTATCGGTGCTCGTACGACAGAATCTCAGGTTCACCGCGAGCTAGCTTCTGGTCTTTCTTGTCCTGTAGGTTTCAAAAACGGTACAGACGGGAATATTAAAATAGCGAGCGACGCGATTCGTTCTGCAAGCGCTTCCCATCACTTCCTTTCAGTAACAAAATACGGTCATTCCGCGATCGTAGAAACCGCTGGTAATCCAGACTGCCATATTATTCTACGTGGCGGTAAAGAACCAAACTACAGTGCAGCACATGTAGCTCAAATTAAAGATGAGCTGGACACTGCAGGTCTGCCGAAAAAAGTGATGATTGATTTTAGCCATGCTAACAGCTCGAAGCAGTTCAAGCGTCAAATGCTGGTGTCTGATGATGTATCCGAGCAAATCTCTGCTGGCGAAGAAGCCATTTTTGGAGTGATGATCGAGTCTCATTTAGTTGAAGGTCGCCAAGACTTAGTGGATGGTAAAGCAGCCACTTATGGTCAGTCGATTACTGATGCATGTATTGGTTGGGAAGATACGGAAACGGTACTTCGTCAGCTTTCTGATGCAGTAAAAGCGCGCCGCAACAAGTAAGCTCAACAGAAAAACTTTTTTAAAAGTGAATAGTGAAGAGCCAGAGGTACTATGCCTCTGGCTCTTTTTGTTGAGAATTACTCTCATATCTTTCTATTGCTTCTGCTTTCCTATATGTTATCTGTATACGTTGTAACCAAAAGGAATTTGGAATTGAATCGTAATGTATGGCTTCTATCCCTCTGCCAAGCCTTATTAATGACAGGGAATATTTTACTCATATCTGTTATTGCCCTTATTGGCAAAACACTTGCGCCGTCATCAAGTTTTATCACATTACCAGTTGCACTACAGTTTTTGGGACTGATGGCCGCGACAATTCCCGCGTCGCTAATTATGGGCAAGTTAGGGCGTCGCCTTGGTTTTAGCCTTGGTAATGTCATTGGCATTTTGGGTGCTAGTCTAGCGACGTATGCATTAAGTCAACAAAACTTCTATCTGTTCTGCATGTCTACGTTTTTGCTTGGTGTTGGTATAGGTTTCGGTACTCTATACAGGTTTGCTGCCATTGAAGTGTGTGAAGAGTCGGCAAGGCATAGGGCGATTTCGATATCTATGGCGGGTGGGGTGTTAGCGGCGATCCTTGGACCTAATTTGGCGGTGTACTCACAGCAGTGGTCAGGTGATGGCTTATACATTAGTGCATTTGCTGCGCTTGTCGTGCTTTATATAACTGCGTTGGTTGTGCTACAAACCATTCGTTTTCCACCTGCACACACGCAGGCGCTACACGCTAAGGCGGATAAGCTCAGACTGATTATTCGTCGACCTAATTTCATGCTAGCAGTTATCGCGGCAATGGTTGCGTACGCGGTGATGAACATTTTAATGACAGCAACTCCTTTAGCGATGATTGGTTGTGGCTTTGATTTTGATAAAGCGGCGGGAGTGATCGAATGGCACGTGTTGGGTATGTTTGCACCTGCGTTTGTCACGGGCCGTCTGATAGAGCGGTTTGGCGCTAAGAATATGATTTTGGCGGGTGGATTGCTATTTGTTGCTTGTATTGGAATTAATATACATGGAGTGTCTATCTGGCATTTTAGTCTTGCTTTAATCCTGTTAGGAATAGGGTGGAACTTTATGTTTATCGCAGCAACCGGGCTGTTTAGTCAAAGCTATGAAGCGAAAAACAGAAGCAAGGCTCAAGCGTTTAATGAATTCTTCGTGTTCAGTTGTGTCACCATCACCGCATTACTATCTGGTTGGCTTGAGTCTACCGTAGGTTGGCAGAATCTTAATTTGTATGTTCTTCCATTTGTGTTACTCGTTATCGCGATGTTTGCGTTAAAAACGAATAAAAAGCCAGAATCACAAACCGCTTAATTAAGTCTTAATATATAACCCGGCCTATCGTGTCGGGTTTGTTTATTAGCTCAAATCAACAATCTCCTCTTTATGTTTTTATCGATAATGTGAATTCCCACAATAAAAATGTCGATTTGATAAGACTTTTTATCTAACTTTTTGTAATAAAAATAAAAATCCTGTATATATCTTGCCGAAAATCAATAAAAACTAAAGAAGTTTCGTCTATGTCAGCCAATATTTCTCGTAAAGCTCAAGAAACTCTCGTGAGGGAGTCTGAGGAACTCGTCTCAACAACGAACTTACAAGGCGTTATTACATATTGTAATGAAGCCTTTTGCCGCGTTGCTGAATACACTCACGAAGAACTTGTCGGTCAGAACCACAATATAGTTCGTCATAATGATATGCCTAAAGCCGCTTTCGGTGACATGTGGGCACGCCTTAAACAAGGTAAAGCCTGGCGTGGAATGGTTAAGAATGCCACTAAGTCTGGCGGTTACTATTGGGTTGATGCTTATGTCACCCCTATCTACGAAGACAACCATGTTGTTGGGTATCAATCAGTGCGCGTGAAACCAAAGCGAGAGTGGGTTGATATTGCGACAAAAGCCTACAAAAGCATGCGTACTGCAGAGAAGTCTGGTCGAACTTGGTCGTTGAAAATCAATGAAACCATTCGCTATGCGATTCTACTTGGTGCACTAACCGCACCTGCAACCGCATATGCGTTGTCTGTTGAAGGGCCGTTGGCTTGGCTTGCAAGTGCGTTACCTGCAAGTGTTCTGGCTCTGTTATTCCGCCAAGAGTTAATTGATACACCTCAGCAACTTAAAAAGTTACAAAAGCAATATGACAGCGTAAGTCGCTTGATCTATTCCGGTAACACGGCATTTTCGATTGCCGATTTCCATATCAAAATGCTATCCGCAAGAATTCGAACCGTGTTAGGAAGAATGACTGACTCCGCATTGCCTTTGCAGCATTGCGCCGAAGAGCTTAGTCAAACAACGGCAGAAGTCTCGGCTGCATTAAATCAGCAAAATACCGATATTCATCGTGTGCGAGATGCTACCCAAGAGGTGGAGTTGTCGGCAAATTCGGTTTCTTCGAGTACCAATGATGCCCATATGTTGATTGATGATACATTGAAGTCATGCTTGATGGCGAAGGAGACCATCGATCAAACGCACACCAATCTAGCGCAATTAAGTCTTCAAGCTGAAAAAGCGACGGAAACGACGTATCAACTGAGTGATCAGGCGCAGAAGGTGAACCATTTGATGGAAGAGATTGGTGGGATCGCAGAGCAAACCAATTTACTGGCACTTAACGCGGCGATTGAAGCAGCAAGGGCAGGGGAGCAAGGTCGTGGTTTTGCTGTTGTAGCTGATGAGGTCCGCGCGCTTTCTGGGCGTACATCCAATGCAACTGAACAAATCCAAGCTTCTATCTCCACTATGTTGGCAACGATTCAAAGTTGGCAGAAAGATATTCTGGCAAACAAAGAGCAAACCGATGCCTGTTCTCAAGTAGCAGAACAAAGCGCGTTGCGTTTGTCTGAAGTTGAACAGATGATGCAAACCATGAGTGGGCTGATGGTTGATGTAGCAGAAGCGGCGAATAACCAGTTAAAGCTATCTAGTGATGTAAACCAGCACATTCATTCTATCGCTTCGACCGCAGAACAAAACTTGGCAGCAACACATTCAGTTGAACAAAACAGCCGACAGTTGAAAGACCAAGTACAAGATTTCTATCAGCTCGCACTTCGATTTGAAGACAAATAGTCGTAACGAAAGTTGTGATGTTTATGTCCTGGCTGCGTTTATGCGAATAGGAGCCAGATAAAAGAAAGCCCCGCCATTGCTGGTGGGGCTTTTCAGTTTTCACATTCGCAATAGAGAAAACTGACTATCTTTTTACTGCAATTACGCGAGTAACTCTTTTGCTGTGTTCACTACGTTTTCAGTCGTGAAACCAAACATTTTGAATAGTTCGCCGGCTGGTGCAGATTCACCGAATGAAGTCATACCAATGATGCGACCGTCGAAGCCTACGTACTTGTACCAGAAGTCAGCAATACCTGCTTCAATTGCGATACGTGCTGTTACGTCTGATGGCAGTACAGCTTCACGGTAAGCGGCGTCTTGTTTGTCAAACGCATCTGTTGATGGCATTGAAACAACGCGTACTTTCTTACCTTCAGCCGTTAGTTGCTCTGCTGCTTTCACTGCTAGTTCAACTTCAGAACCTGTCGCGATTAGGATTAGCTCAGGCTTACCATCGCTGTCTTTCAGGATGTAACCACCTTTAGCGATATCAGCAACTTGCTGAGCTGTACGTTCTTGTTGCGCTAGGTTTTGACGAGAGAAGATAAGCGCCGATGGGCCATCTTTACGTTCAATCGCTAGTTTCCATGCCACTGCAGACTCAACCTGGTCACATGGACGCCATGTGCTCATGTTTGGAGTCAGGCGTAGAGACGCGATTTGCTCAACCGGTTGGTGAGTTGGGCCATCTTCGCCAAGACCGATAGAGTCGTGCGTGTAAACTTGGATGTTCTGAACTTTCATCAGAGCAGCCATACGCATAGCGTTACGTGCGTATTCCATAAACATTAGGAATGTTGCGCCGTAAGGAACGAAACCACCGTGCAGTGCGATACCGTTCATGATTGCTGTCATACCGAATTCACGTACACCGTAGTGGATGTAGTTACCAGAGAAGTCGTTCGCTTCTAGAGACTTAGAACCAGACCACATGGTTAGGTTAGAAGGCGCTAGGTCAGCAGAGCCGCCCATGAATTCTGGAAGCATTTGACCAAACGCTTCTAGTGCGTTTTGAGATGCTTTACGTGACGCGATGTTTGCTGGGTTTGCTTGAAGGTCAGCAATGATTTGGTTTGCTTTCTCTTCCCACTCAGCCGGAAGCTCACCGTTTACGCGGCGTTTAAATTCAGCTGCCAGCTCTGGGTACGCTGCTTCATAAGCTGCAAATTTCTCGTTCCACGCTGCTTCCTTAGCTGCGCCTGTTTCTTTCGCTGACCATTCTGCGTAGACTTCTTGCGGAATTTCAAAAGGACCGTGCTCCCAACCTAGTTCTTTGCGTGTTGCTGCGATTTCTTCTGCCCCTAATGGCGCACCGTGACAATCGTGTGAACCAGATTTGTTTGGTGAACCAAAACCGATGATAGTCTTAGTACAGATAAGTGTAGGACGTGGATCCGCTTTCGCTGCTTCAATTGCTGCGTTGATTGCGTCAGCATCGTGACCGTCTACTGCTGGAATTACGTGCCAGCCGTAAGCTTCGAAACGTTTAGGTGTATCGTCAGAGAACCAACCTTCAACGTGACCGTCGATAGAGATGCCGTTGTCATCCCAGAATGCGATCAGCTTGCCTAGACCAAGAGTACCTGCAAGAGAACATGCCTCGTGCGAAATACCTTCCATCAGACAGCCGTCGCCCATGAACACGTAAGTGAAGTGGTCAACGATGTCGTGGCCTTCTTTGTTGAATTGCGCTGCTAGCGCTTTTTCAGCTAGAGCCATACCAACCGCGTTAGTGATGCCTTGACCTAGCGGACCCGTTGTGGTCTCGATACCTGGCGCGTAACCATACTCTGGGTGACCAGGAGTTTTAGAGTGAAGCTGACGGAAGTTTTTCAGATCGTCGATAGACAACTCGTAACCTGCAAGGTGCAGTAGAGAGTAAATCAGCATTGAGCCGTGGCCGTTAGACAGTACGAAACGGTCGCGGTCTGCCCACTCAGGGTTTGATGGGTTGTGGTTTAGATGAGAGCGCCAAAGAACTTCAGCGATGTCAGCCATACCCATAGGTGCACCTGGGTGACCAGAGTTAGCTTGTTGAACACCATCCATGCTTAGCGCACGGATTGCATTTGCTAGATGTTTACGATCCATAGTGATTACTTCTCGATATTTGATTTAAATAGAGGGAACTCGCCGAAACAAGTTCAAATAGAATTTTTTGAAAATAGTGTTGATGGTAAAAGCGAGTAGACGGGCTACTCGCTTTTGGTAAGCAATTAAAGCTTAGCTTCGATCATCGCTTCTAGTTTGCCTTGGTCAACGGCGAAGTTGCGGATACCTTCAGCCAGCTTCTCAACAGCCATTGGGTCTTGGTTATGTTCCCATAGGAACTCAGCGTGAGTCATTGGTGCTGGACGCTCAGCTGCGCCTTTAGAATCAACTAGTTTCTCAACTACTTCACCTTCAGCTGCTTCTAGTTCTGCAAGTAGAGCAGGAGCGATAGTTAGACGGTCACAACCAGCTAGTTCTAAGATCTCACCGATGTTACGGAAGCTTGCGCCCATAACTACAGTTTTGTAGCCGTATTCTTTGTAGTAGTTGTAGATCTTAGTTACAGATAGTACGCCTGGATCTTCTTGAGCTTCGAAGTCACGGCCTTCTTTCGCTTTGTACCAGTCCATGATACGACCAACGAATGGCGAGATTAGGAATACACCCGCTTCTGCACAAGCACGTGCTTGAGCGAACGAGAATAGAAGCGTTAGGTTACAGTTGATGCCTTCTTTTTCTAGGATCTCAGCTGCGCGAATGCCTTCCCAAGTTGAAGCCAGTTTGATAAGGATACGGTCGTTAGTGATGCCAGCATCGTTGTACATTTTCACTAGTTGACGAGCTTTCGCTACGCTGCCTTCCATATCGTAAGATAGACGAGCGTCTACTTCTGTAGAGATACGACCTGGGATAGTTTTTAGGATTTCTTTACCGATGTTTACTGCAAGCATGTCACAAGTATCTTGAACTTGTTGAGCTTTGTCGTTGCTCTGTGCTTTAGCGTATTCGATTGAAGCATCGATTAGAGGTGCGTACTCTGCGATTTGAGCGGCTTTAAGGATAAGAGAAGGGTTAGTTGTTGCGTCTTCTGGCTGATACTTTTTAATTGCATCAATTTCGCCAGTGTCTGCTACTACAGTCGTTAGTTTACGAAGTTGCTCTAACTTGTTGCTCATAATCGATCATCCTATTTAAATGGGCTTAAGCGTGATTTTTGTTATCACAGCTTGTGCATTTGCAAGCGAGTTAGCTAACCGTCTCATCGCATTTAATGAGACATCTGCTCAGCCAACTACGGAAAATTTCGTTACCGAACAAATGCTATGAACATTTGATCGATAGCTGAGTAAATGATGTGTCCATATTTATCCTATCTATGCTGAAAGTCAATCGCTGAAATGGACTTATAGTGAACTTCATCAACGTTTTTTTACTGTGTGTTTAGTGGTTAACCCAAATAAACGTTTGCCCTTATTGTTCAAAGCTTGAGCGTTGTCCAAGAGGGTAAAAAATTGTAGTGAGAAAATGTTATTGCGATGAGCAAATGTAGCGTTTAAATTGATAAAGAACATATGCTAAGTCAATGAGCATATGTTCACTTATTGCATACAATATCGATCCTCTTAAAGGGCGAGAGAAACCATGAGCAGTTCTAATCAAGATATTTCCATTGAAAACACGGATTTGTTGACAGAGATTTCCGTCGCGTATTATCAAGACGGTGCGACTCAGGAAGAGATATCGAGAAAATTTGCCATATCACGCGCAAAGGTCGGGCGAATGCTCAAGCAGGCGCGTGATGAAGGCATTGTTGAAATTACCGTTAAATACCATCCGGTGTTCAGCGCCAAGATCGAACAACGTTTGATCGAGCGATTCGGCGTTAAGCGCGCGCTTGTTGCTCTTGATCAACCGAATGAAGAAGCGCAACGACTACAGGTATCGGGATTGGTGTCCAATTATCTCACTAGCACGCTCAAAAACGGCATGGTGGTGACGGTCGGACAAGGGCGCAACGTATCGTCCGTCGCTCACCATATAGGTGTTATTACGCCGCGTGACTGTAAATTTGTGTGTGGCATTGGTGGTATTCACCCGCGTGGCGGTATGTATAACGCCGACCATATTTGTCGTCAGTTGGCGAAGAAGTATGGGGGAACCTCTGAAACCCTTTATGCGCCGGCATACGCAGAAAATAGAGAACAGAAGTTGGCCTTCATGCAAAATGCAACCGTGAAACAAACGCTCGACCTAGCGCGTAAAGCCGATGTCGCTTTGGTTGGTATTGGTGACATGAGCGAAAACAGTTACATGGTCGACTTAGGTTGGTTTACGCCTGATGAAGTGGTTCAGTCGAGACTTCAACAAGGTGTGGTAGGGGATTTTGCAGGTTATGACTTCTTTGATATTCACGGTAATGTAGCGAACACGGTAATGAGTGACCGAGTAATTGGACTTGGTATTGAAGAGTTTCGGCCGATCTCGGAAGTTATTGCGATCGCAGCTGAGAACAGCAAGCCACTCGCTCTACTCGGAGCATTAAGAACTGGAGCGATAGACGTGATCGCCACGAGCGTTAGCAACGCATTAACCGTGCTCAACTTAGATGAGCAAATGCACGGTAACGCGACATCTGAACGCTAACGGAAATAGTCGGCTTTTGATGTAGTCAGGCTATGAGGAGGGACAAATCACTCATAGCCAGTTTCTATTTCGAAATGACAAGTTTGGTTTAGAAGCTGCGTTTAGTTTATTGGAACACATCATCTTTAGATAAACGTAAGATACTTTGTTAAACAGACACTTGTCTTAACACTCGATAGGTAGAGAGTGGTCTGCACCCCATTCGGTCCAAGAACCGTCGTACACCGACAGATTATCTAGACCAATTTGATACGCCGCGAGTAATAAAATGCATGCGGTTACACCGGAACCGCAACTAAAAATAATCGAATTGTCACTATCTATCGTTAGTGCGCTAAATATCTGTTGCAACTCTGAGTTTGGTTTAATGTGACCGTTGGTCAAGAGTTCTTGAAACGGTAAGCAAACCGAATTTGGAATGTGACCACTACGTAGACCTTCTCGTGGCTCAGGCACTTCACCAAGGAATCGTGCTTTGGCTCTGGCATCGATGATGTTGGCACTTTTATTGGTTGAATGAGCAAGAACATCTTGTGCACTCAAAAAGGCATTTTGGTTGAGCTTACCCGCAAAGTTACCTCTTTCGCTTGGTTGCGATAGGGTACTTTCAACAGGGAATCCGGCTTCAATCCAAGCTGGAAGACCGCCATTTAAGACTCGAACATTATCATGTCCCATAGCTTTGAACATCCACCAAGCTCTTGGCGCGGCTAAAGTGCCAGAGTTGTCGTAAACCACAATCAAATCTTCGTTGTTCAAACCGAGTTGTAGCGCACTTTGGTTGAAGCCTTCTTCTGTTGGCATCATATGCGGCAGGGAAGAACCGGGTAAGCAAAAGTCATTGTCGTAATCAAAGCGTAAAGTATTTGGAATCCACTTATCTTGAATCTTTTTACCTTCAGAAGGGATTTGAAACGCAATACTAGCGTCGAGGAGCTTGACGTTAGGTTGGCCGAGAAGGCTATTGAGTTCATCAGTACTAATCAGTGCTTGCATTGTCTTTAGTTTGCTAGGTGGATAATCTTACTGTTTTACAACAAAAAAATCGCATGTTCAAAAGAACGATGCGATTTTTAAGTTAAAGCTTGAAGATTTGTTCTGAAAGGCTGCTTTCGCTATACCTTCAATTTACCCAGTTACATGGTCCAAGTGTTGTCTCCAGAAGTAATCACTTTCTGAATTGGGTCACTACCGTCATAGAACCAAATTTCAACAAGCAGGCTACCTTGGCTATCAGAGACATTAAAGTCGACGTTTGCTGTACCGTTGTTGAGTGGAACCGATGCGACTTTACTTGGGTATCTTGCATCGTAGTTACCTGAACTGTTCTCTACAAACTCTTTGTACACGCTTAGGTGTGCTCGTTGTGAAGAGAAACCACTGATGTCTACATTGAGCGTACCTTCCGTCACTGGGTTGTAGCTAAAGTCATCTGGTACTACTAGATCCTGCATGGTTGCATCTTCTACTGTTACCGTTGTCTCTTCTTCGGTTGTTTCTTCCTGCTGGGTTGTATCTTCCTCTGGTACGGTGGTTTGGGTTGGTGGAGGTGGTGTACTGTTACCACCTCCGCCGCCACCGCCTCCGCCTCCGCCACAAGCTGTTAGTGCTAATCCCATGATGATTGTGATAAGTGCTTTCATAATGTTATCTCCCTATGGAATGTAGCATTTGTTAGGTGTTGGAGCAGTGTGCCAATCTGTGCTTAGTTCGCCACCAGACTCAGCCCAAGTTTGGAATTGAGGATATGCATCGACCATGTCTACACGCTCTAGCGGCCAGTCCCAATCTTCTACTATTAACAGTGCCCAAGGTAAGTTGTTTGCTGTTTTGAAGTACACACCTTGTGCTGGGTCACTTGCATCGACGCCGACACCGAAGAGGTTTTGGTCATCAAACTGTTCTGTTGGAGCTTGGTCTGCTAAGTGAACTTCCCATTTACGACCTGGTTGGAAGGTAATCCCGTCGCCATGGTAAGTCCCCGGCGTTGCGAAGATGAACGGGTCGTATGGCATGGCTTGAAGGGCTGAACGGTCAGAGCCTTCGGTGAAGTACACATTCAAGGTAAAGGTGAGTGAAACGTTATCATCACAGCCAGACTCGGTACGGAAGTAGCTACAGCTGCTCGCCGCGTGTGTGCTTAAGTCTTCACTGATGATGAAAATGGCTTCATCAGAAATACTTTCCAAGCCATTAGATGCTTGTTCTACACCATTGAAGGATAGCGTTGTTAGTCCGTTTTCAATCGAGCTTCTCAATACACCCGGTAATCGGATTGCGAAGCCATTTTTGTAACTTGCGCCGTAAGCCGCTAGGTCACCAGTAATTTGAATATTCTCAACATGACCAGCAAGACTGGTTTCAGTGATGCGGAATTTCACGACCACATCGTTCATGTCGTAGTCTGCGGTGTATGGCCAATTATCTTCATAAGCCACGGTGGCGTAATCTTCTGCACTCGGGAAATATTCCACTGAGTAACCATTACCAGTGATGGTGATTGGGTAATCTTCCACCTCACCAGACGTCGAACCACCATCGTAGTTTAATCCGGTTTGTTGGCTAAAGCGGAATCGGCTCCAGCTTGAACCTTCCGTTGCAGCGGTTGAAACGACAAACGGTAGGGGATTATTACCCGCAGACAGTAATTGGTCAGTAAAGACTTGTTCGCCTTCATCATCAAAGTCACCATCGCGGTTCCAGTCAAACCATGCTGATAGGTAGCCAGAAGTGGAAGCCGTCACATTCACAATTGAACTTAAGCCTGGGTCAAGTGCGGATACAAAACCAACACCATCTTCATCAGCTGTGCCAACAGAGTTGTCGTTTGCTTGACCGTCGGCATCACCATCTGGAGCGACTGAACCAAGCCAAGTGAGACCGTCCACCTCGTGGCGAGGGCCGTTTGACGCAAGTGTTGTGTGGTAGCTGTCTGGGGCGTCACCAAAATCAATTGGCTCGTCTTCGTCAATCACTGGAGCATTTGCGCAACGTGCGCCATCATTTTGGCTTGAGCTTGGACCGTTGGATACAAACTCAACTGCTGGAACGATACCTGCTGCGATATTGGCTGCGTTGTCTTCCGAAAGGTCAACACGATAGATTTTGCCATCTTGGTTGCGTGACACGTAGTAGTTGCCGTTTACATCGAAGTAGCCAGCACCAAATGTGCCTAACTCGCCTGTGTCACCTATCGCAGTCGTATTACCATTCGATGGGTTGAACTGGTACAGCACTCCAGAATTATTGTCGATGCCGTAAAGGGAACCGTCGCCTGGATGGAATGCAAAGTCGGTTAGGTTGACAGTCGCTGTTGAACTAATTTTCACGATGCTTAATGTCGCATTTGGATCAGAATCGAGCGGAGAAAGGTCAATGGAGAAAAGTCCTTTGCCTTTGCGGTACAAGTAGTAGACGTGGTTGTAAACGTCACCAACGTAAAACGTGTGGTCGGTAGGAAGGCCCGAAACATCAAGCGTTTCTGCTTGGAAGTCTTGACCAAGACGAACAATCTTTTTGTTTGTGGTGTCGTAGCCGTAGATATAACGGTCAGTGAAGTTAAAGCCTACACCGTTGATGCCCGAAGCCAAACCTGTGTCGTCCTCTAAAAGAGTCGTAGAGCCTGTAACCAAATTGACGCCATAGATTTGAACCGGGGTTGATTGGAATAGGTATGCTTGGCTTGGGCACGTATCAAATGGCGCCGCTTGTGCATAAGCGCTCACTATTAGAGACCCAAGTAGTAGTGATGTCCTTTTCATAATTCGCCCTCTCATTGGTTCGTGATATATGCAATGAAAGGAATGTGCCAACTTTTAAATTGTTGAATTTTATGAAGTTAAAATTTGTAAGAAGAAGGGTTTTAAATCTGATTGTCAAAATGAGAAAAAAGCCCAACATCGAGTTGGGCTTTTTGGGAATGATTAGAGGTTTAGAACTAACTACAAACCGGACAGGTTGGCATTTTCATCAGATTCATTTCTCGCCAAGACATGCTGAGCGCGTCCAAAATCAGAATTTTGCCTTTCTTTGGTTGGCCGTAATCAGCAATCACTTTGATCGTCTCCATCGCTTGTACTGCGCCAACAATACCCACAACAGGAGCCATGACTCCGGCTTCGACACAACTTAACGCACCGCTGCCGAAGAGGGCACTTAAGCACTGGTAACATGGTTGAGTTGGGTCGTCGTAAGTAAACACACTCACTTGGCCTTCCATACGAATAGCCGCGCCTGAAATTAGCGGTGTTTTAGTCGCAAAACATAGGCGGTTAAGTTGATTGCGCGTATCGACGTTATCTGATGCATCAACAACAATTGTGTGCTGTTCGATCAAGCTTTTTAGCTCTGTATCATCAAGACGCTTTGCGATGGTATCTACAATGATGTTCGGGTTAAGTTCGCGTAGCGCATTGGCCGCCGAGTCTACCTTCTTACGACCAATATCCGCATCGTGGTGCAGCACTTGGCGCTGAAGGTTAGACAACTCGACGATATCATCATCAATCAGCGTGATTTTACCGACACCAGCAGTCGCCAAATATTGGCTTGATGCGCAGCCTAAACCGCCAGCACCAAGCATCAATACCGATGCTTGTTTGAGCGCTTCTTGTCCTTCAAAGTCAAACTGACGAAGAATGATTTGGCGGTTGTAACGCAACATTTCCTGATCGGAAAGAATATCCACAACGTCTTCCTAGTAAAGGGTTGAGTTGAATAGTTGAATCTGAACCGTTTCGCCCACTTCAACTCGGCCGCGTTCACGTTCCAATACAACAAAACAGTTCGCTAGGCTCATTGAGCGGAATGCACCAGAGCTTTGGTTACCGGTTGTTTCAACGACAAACTTGCCATCTTCCAATGTATAGATACCACGTTGGTAATCGGTACGACCTGGCGCTTTTTTAAAGGCGGTTTTGGTTGTTGCTGGAATAGATTCGGGTGCTTTCCATTCTGTATGGCCTGCAAGTTTTGCCAGCATTGGTTGAACAAGCACGTACATAGTAAGAACTGCAGAAACAGGGTTACCCGGCAGCCCACAGAACCAAGCTGTACTTAGCTTACCAAATGCGAAAGGTTTACCCGGCTTGATTGCTAACTTCCAGAAACCGATTTCACCAAGCTCTTCAAGAATGTCTTTGGTGTAATCCGCTTCGCCCACACTAACACCGCCTGAGGTCACAACCACATCTGCCAATGTTTGCGCTTGTTCAAAGGTTGCTTTCAGAGTCTCTGGGCAATCTGGAATGATGCCAAGATCAACGGCTTCACAACCGAAGTTCTCGATAAGTGGTTTAATACCGTAACGGTTGCTGTCGTAGATCTGACCTTCGTCTAGCGGTTCGCCCAGTGGTTTAAGTTCATCACCAGTAGAGAAGAAAGCAACTTTTGGCTTACGTACTACTGTCACATGGCTAACACCAAGCGACGCAATCATCGGAATATCGCGAGGTGTTAAACGTGCGCCTTGTGCAAGCACGATGTCGCCTTGCTTGATGTCGTCACCTGTTGGGCGGATGTTGTTTTGTGGCTTCACGTCGGTTTGGTTGAACTGAATGCCAGCATCCGTTACTTCTGTGTTTTCTTGCATGATAACGGCATCACAACCCTGTGGGATTTTTGCGCCAGTCATGATGCGAACACAGGTACCTTGAGGCCATTCACCTTCAAAAGGTTGTCCTGCAAATGATTTACCTGCCAGAGGCAATACAGAAGATGGCTCAAGATCTTGAATGCGAATAGCGTAGCCATCCATTGCTGAGTTATCGAATGGTGGTACGTGAATAGGAGACAAAATGTCTTCTGCCAGTACAAAACCGAGTGCTTCAGCAAGTGGAAGAGAAAGCGTTGTTTGGATAGGTTTGATTCGCGATAACATTTTGTCCATCGCTTCTTCAATTGGCATCAAGCCAGGTGCGTCGCAGCAGCCCATTGAGAAAATCCTGTGTTCTTTTGTTTTGTGGCAACTTTACCATAAAAGGGGACTGAGTAAGAATGTCCACCTATAAAATATGGGTGTAATTATTCAAAAATCCGAGTATCCTTGTCAGCCATCCAAAAGGGGTAAAAAACCTGCGGAGCTCAAGAAAATCAGCTCAGTACCTTCATCTGATGTGACTTGGTGTAAAGACACGAACTGAGCAACTCAAAGCGAAAAGTATGAATGCAATTTTGATTGGGTTTGTACGAAGGCTGAAGTAAAACAAAAGAGGAAGTGGAATGTCAGGTCTTAGCGAGTCAGCGAAGTTAGTAAAAGAAGCGCTAGAGCAACGCGGTTTGGAAACGCCAATGCGTCCAAACAACGTAAGTCGTGAAGAGAAGAAAGAGAAGATCGAACACCACATGCGTGAGATCTTAGGTCTGCTTCAACTTGACCTTACCGACGATAGCCTAGAAGAAACCCCACACCGCATTGCTAAGATGTACGTTGACGAAATCTTCTCTGGTCTGGATTACTCTAACTTCCCTAAAATCACGGTGATTGAGAACAAGATGAACGTGAGCGAGATGGTTCGCGTGAAGGACATCACAGTGACCAGTACTTGTGAACACCACCTTGTGACCATTGATGGCAAGGCTGCTGTGGCTTACATTCCACGTGGCAAGATCATTGGCCTATCAAAGATCAACCGTATCGTTCGCTTCTTTGCCCAGCGTCCACAAGTTCAAGAGCGTATGACTCAGCAAATTCTTGTTGCACTTCAAACGTTGCTTGAGTCCGATGATGTGGCAGTGACGATTGACGCAACACACTACTGCGTGAAATCTCGCGGTGTGATGGATGCAACCAGCGAAACCACGACAACAGCATTGGGCGGTATCTTCAAAAGCAACCCAGCAACGCGTGCCGAGTTTCTGCACGGTTTACGTTAGGTAACCAAGCACTATTCTAAGAGGATGGCAAACGCCATCCTTTTTTATGCTTGTTTAGAAAATGACTTCATGATTTCTGGCCAATACATTTTGACGTAACCTGCCGATACCCAAACAACCAATACAGTCGCGATACTGAGCTCTAGAAAACCAAAGTCGTGTAGCCAGTGCCAGTGAGGGTGCGATTCGGCAAAAAAAGAGGTTAAGCGATGCATTGCGATAGCGCTGATCACGGAAGGAAAGGTTACTGCCGCAATAGAAGGTTGAAACTTCAAGCGAAGTAAGCGGAAGTAACATAAGTAGATCAATAAAGTCATAGTGATGGCGATCCCTGCCAATGCGCCTGTCAGTATCGGATCAGGCAAGGGAAAGTTCACCAAGTATGCTGCTAATGACAAGTTTACCGGCGCGGCCATAATCGCGAGGGTTGGTCTTGCTCGCCTTGGTAGAGAGCCGAAAAACACCAAACGATACAACACGAGTGGCAGCATGAAGAAATAAATGCCGATGCACATCATCGCTAACGTTTCGGAGAATAAGTTGTGACCTAGTTGAGAACCGGCTAGTGAACTACTGATCAGCCCCACCGGATAAAGAAACCAACTCGGTACGATATTGGACATTTTAAAGTTCATTAGCTGAAAGCTAAAAAACAGCACCATCATAGTAAAATGTAGCAAAAGCGCCATAAACCAAAGTGGATAAGCGATGATAGGCGCTACAGCGGCAAGATAATCTGCAAGGATCAGTAACGCCATACTCATTGGTGCCATTAAACTACCACTCAGCGGGTGACGAATGTCGACCATGAATAATCGTGGATTAGCGGCATATTTTATGAGTACAGGGGCGAGTAAAAGTGCGCCGAGTGACGCCAAAAATGGGCGTATCGGTTCACCAATCTCAGGAACATAGAGTGCCCAAGCTTGCCCTAAACCTATCATACCTAGTGCCAACGCGGCTTGAGACGGCGGGACACTATAAAACTGCACAAGTCTTCTCCAGTTCAAATCTACTCCATTTGATTTTTGCCTGAATGAAACAAAACATGACGATTTGGATGAAATGCTCTATTTAAGTAGCGAATACTAACAAGTATGGAGAGGGGTTTCTCATGAAAGGTGGTGAGCAAATATCAGAGAATGATAATTTTGTGAGTTTGGTATCGAATATTTGGGAAAAGATGCAAAAATGCAGCGTTTATCGCTCCAAACCCTTCGATAGTCTGGAGCGAAGTGATAACAAAGAGAATGTTATGTTGATTGATTCTCCGGTAGATCCTGTTGGCGTAACTTTTCGTTTTTGATTGTGCGATGCAGCAGCTGGCTGTAAATAGGTTGTCCACCCAACAATTGAGCAATAATCACAGCGCCCAAACAAGTAATGATCAATGGCAGGATTAAGTAGTAGTTATTCGTCATTTCAATCACTAACAGAATACCAGTAATCGGTGCACGTACCGTTGCAGCAAACAGGGCACCCATGCCCGCAATCGCAAATACACCAGGCTCGATATCAAGCGCAGGGAGCAAGACATCAGCACTTGATCCGAACGCATAGCCAAATAAGGTTCCCAGAGCAAGCATAGGTGCAAAGATGCCTCCCGGCGCACCAGAACCAAAACAGAGCAGGGTTGTAATTACACGACCAAAGAAAAGCAAAACTAAAATGGATACCGAGTAGTTACCGTTAGTAATGTCAGGAATAAGGCCGATACCACCACCAGTTAGTTGGGGTACGTACAAAAGAAGCAAACCAAACACGCCTCCCAGTAACGAACCCACAATCAAGTAGCGCTTACGATCGTTTTTGTGAATTGCGACAAAACTGTCTTGTGCCACGGTAATCAGTTTATTGAAGATCACGCCAAACACGCCAAACAATGCGCCAAGCAATAAAAACAGCCATAGGGTTTGAAGCTCTGGCGACTGGTATTGCGGCATAGTGATAACGGCGTCTTGCCCGTTGATGACGCGAAACACTATGTTCGCCATAATGGCAGAAATGATCACTGCGCGAATTGAGATCAAAGAGTAGCGAAACTGAGGTCGCATTTCCTCCACAACGAACATAATGCCTGCGAGTGGGGCATTAAAAGCCGCAGCCAAACCGCCAGCAGCACCAGAAGCGAGCAGGGAGTGGCGGGTATCGTCATCCTTTACCCGGAATATATCGGTCACCATTCGACCTACAGCACCCCCCATTTGAACGGTTGGGCCTTCACGACCCAGCACCATACCTGAGCCAAGTGCGCCCATGCCGCCGAAGAATTTTACTGGTAGAACTCGCCACCAGCGCACTGGACGAATATTATCCATTGCCCCTTCGATTTCAGGAATACCAGAACCTGCCGCTTCTGGCGCAAAGCGGTGCACAAGAAAATAGCCAATAAAAGCTAAAAGTGCGCTAATGAGAACCGCTGCCAGCCACAACGGTAGAACATTACCAATTTCGCTTCTTAACCATTCTGTTCGTGTTTCAGAAACGAAATGAACGGCAAGCTCGAAATACGTACCGACAAAACCAGCCAACGTACCCACAATGGCGGCCATAATGAGAACAGAAAATGGTGTTGACCCTCGAGAGACAAACTGGTTAATCGCATCTTTCGGTACGTGCGCCAACACAGATTTCACAATTCTCTCGCGTTTGGTCATTAAAAAGCTCTCCTGTTGCTGGGGGGAAGGGACGAAAGAAAGTATACGCTTCGCAGAGTCTAGACCTAATCAATAAAGATGCAATTTAGCTTTTCACTATTGAGTGTTCGAAGTGTCGCGATATTATTCATTCACTCAGATTGTGCTATTGCTCTCATAATTTAGGATAAAAAACTTGTTTTTTGAGAAAAATGAACCATGCTTTAAATGTAAAGCAACATGACTGCTTCAGAAGGAGGGATGTGAGGTTTTACACACAATTTGGATGGATTCAAACCCTACGGTAAGTCCTCGTTTTATGTTCGGGATGCATCAATAGACATCGCCGATTCGCACACTCACGATTGAGTAACGAGGTAGAGGCGCACGCACATGTGCGCCTTCTTAATTTCTGCGTTATAACTTTCATCGCCACCTGCCACTATTTTTCTCTTGAACATTTTTTTGCAGTTAGTAATGTCTTGGTTCGATGTCAACCAACTAGAGCAGTGCATGCGCTTTTATCTTCGACTCTTACTTTCTTTATGTTGTTGTTCGGTAACGTTTCCGGCACTTTCAACGCCGAGCTGGTGGCAAGACACGTTGTCAGCAATGCCATATTCCAATCTAAAAGAACGTATAGAAAAAAGTGGAAGCTGGTATGGTTGCGAAGTGCAGCTGCTAGACAATTCAACGTTTATCAGCGCATTTTGTTTGGATGATTTTTCGTACTACCAGCAGAACTTGTATGGTGAAGTGGTTTTGAGAAGAGAAAGTGCTCAGTTCTCGTTTCTCACTGAATACGAGTGGCAGCGTCTGAATGACTTACTTCTCAACTTAAGAAAGGATGGGTTAGTTTTACGCAGAGTTACTATCGGACAAGAACACTATGATGTCGTTGAAGCTCTGGAAAAGAAATCTTCCGAACTTGTCGATAAAGAAGTTATTTTGTTGATGAACCGCTATCCGCAAGAAGCGATTCGAAGTTTGCTTTGGGTAAAACCGGACGAGTTTCTGACGCCATCACCGTCCTTAAATGTGCACTTGCGCAGTGATGGCGAAATTATCGAGGTCAAAGTGACTCGTTTTTAGATTCTTTATGGAGAGATAGGAAGGTCGCCATTGCAGATTCGTCCAAAAAACCATCCGATTTTTTGTGAGCGCGCAGGTATTGATAGCCTGCGATTAGCTTACGGTGTAGCTCTTCTGCATCGTCTGACAACGGCTGATTCATAACGTGTTGAAAGGCAAGTTTGTACGCATCCATATCCACGACTTCAGCACGGCGATATAAATAACCACATCCCGTTGCTAACCATTCGAGAGAGCAATTGGCGCGCATTGCAATTTGATTTGCTTTGGTTAGGCTAGGTTCACTGCCTTTAAGGTATTTGCGTATTAAAGCTTCAGACACATCGACGCGTCGAGCGAACCCGCTGATGCTTTCTTCTCCGATCAGGGTGGCTAGGCGTTGGGCAAAAGACATATTTCGTACTCCAGTTCGAATTGCGAAAGTTTACCCGTTGAGCCGGTACGAAAACAAGACTACGATGAATGCAGATCAATTGAAGGAGAAAACCCATGGTTGCAAAAGTAGTAACTGCACCAAAAGGCCCAGAGTTCTCAGAGCTGGTTCAAGGATATTGGCGTGCAGTTGAGTGGGGAATGACGGCTCAAGAGCGTTTGTCATTTCTTAAGCAACACATTGAGTTAGGCATTACGACAGTCGATCACGCCGACATCTACGGTAATTACGAGTGTGAGGCGTTGTTTGGTGAAGCGTTAGCTTTAGACAAGAGTGTTCGTGAGCAAATTCAGATCGTGACGAAATGCGACATCAATTTGTGTGGCGATAAAACGCCAGAGCGTAAGATCAATCACTACGACACGAGCTCAGCACATATCTACCAATCGGTGAATAACTCGCTAGAACGTTTGAATGTGGATGAAATCGACGTACTTTTAATTCATCGTCCTGACGTGTTAATGGATGCAGACGAGGTTGCAGAAGCATTTTCTGAGCTTCACAAAGTCGGCAAAGTGAAGCACTTTGGCGTGTCTAACTTCACTCCACGCCAGTTTGAACTGCTGCAATCTCGCTTAGGTAAGCCGTTGGTTACTAACCAAGTGGAAATCAACCCACTTAACTTTGAGGTTGCACACGATGGAACGCTTGATCAAATGCAAATGTTGCGCACGCGACCAATGGCTTGGTCTTGCCTCGGTGGTGGTTCAATTTTTAGTGGTGACAGTGAGCAAGCTGTTCGTGTCCGTAACGAATTAGAAGCAATTCGTGAAGAAGTGGGCGCAGCGAGTATTGATCAAGTAATTTATGCCTGGGTACGTCGTTTGCCATCTAACCCTATTCCAATCATTGGCTCTGGTAAAATCGAGCGTGTGCAAACTGCAGTTAATGCATTGAACATCGAACTTACTCGAGAGCAATGGTATCGCGTATGGGTGGCTTCTAAAGGCCATGGTGTGCCATAGAATTGATATCTTATCGATGAAATTATTATTAAAGGCATCCTCTAGCAGGGTGCCTTTTTAGTTTTAGCGCGTTACTGTTTACCCATTATGGAAATGGAAAGAATGAAATTCGAGCAAAAATGGGCTTTGGATGTTAGCTGCAACTTTTTGCTTACTTTGGGTGGAGGAGTTTTACCCATGTTTGTTTTATGTCACTAAACAGCGAATGTGATGCTTGCTTTTTAGTCATTTTGTTCACTCATTCATTCATATTGCGTATGCTTATCGAATAATAAAGAAATAAAAAACTCGTCAGTTTTCTCGTATTACATGCTGTAACAATCTGTTAGACTCCGGCGCAGATTGTGGAATATAAAAAGGTGATTGAATGTCTTTTCCCGTACTCATCTGTGATGATTCAGCGTTAGCACGCAAACAGATGGCGAGATCACTACCAGCCACATTGAATGCCGATATTACGTTTGCTATCCACGGAAAAAACGCGCTAGAAGAACTCGAAAAAAACGAGTTTAAATTGATGTTTCTTGATTTGACCATGCCAGAAATGGATGGCTTTGAAACACTAGAGCACATGCAACGGTTGGGGGATAAAACTCCGGTGGTTGTTGTGTCGGGGGATATCCAACCTAAAGCGAAAGAGCGCGTGTTCGCACTGGGTGCAAAAGCGTTTATTCAAAAACCGATCGCCAAAGATGAACTCAAGAAGGCGCTTAAAGAGTTGGTCGAGCCAGAACCTCGTCCTCAAATTATCACGCCTGTCTCTATTGAGTTACCGATTTTACGTCGTCGCGATATTTACATGGAAGTGGCTAACGTTTCAATTGGTCGAGCAGCCGATGCATTGGCGCGTCACTTTGATGTGTTTGTGCAACTACCTCTGCCGAACGTCAATATCTTTGAAGTGAGCGAACTTCACATGGCCCTACGCGACTTGGCGTCGCATGACAACGTATCGGGTGTTTGTCAGGGATTTTGTGGCGAAGGTATTGCTGGCGAAGCGCTAGTGATTTTGAGTGATTCAAGCGTATCTGATCTCAAAAAGTTGATGAAAGTACCAGCAGACAGCGAAGAGCTAGAAGAGCTTGAGCTGCTAATGGATATTTCTAATATTTTGGTGGGGTCGTTCTTAAATGGTTTAGGCGAGCAGTCTGAAGTCCGATTCTTCCAAAGTCCACCAGTACTCCTTGGTCAGCATATCTCAATTGACTCGATCATTGAATCTACAACTGGAGCATTCAGCCGCACGATGACATTCGAAGTGAGCTACAACATTGAAGGAACGTCGATTCGTTGTGACTTGTTGTTTATGTTTGTGGACGAATCCTTGCCGCTGCTTGATAACAAACTGTCTTATCTAATGGAGGAGTTCTAATGTTGAATATGCCAGCAGAGTTTGAACAATTCCATTGGATGGTGGATATGGTACAAAACGTTGACATGGGCTTAGTGGTCATTGATCGAGATTACAATGTACAGGTCTGGAATGGGTTTATGACTCATCACAGTGGTTTGCAGTCTCATGATGCGATAGGTCGTTCTATATTTGATATCTTCCCTGAAATCCCACAGGAGTGGTTTAAATTAAAAACAAAACCAGTGTATGACCTAGGCTGTCGCAGCTTCATCACATGGCGACAACGACCTTACTTATTCTGCTGTCGCAATGTTCGACCAGTTACGCAGCAAGCGGAGTTTATGTACCAGAATGTTACGTTGAACCCAATGCGCACACCGACTGGAAAAATCAACTCGTTGTTTTTGTCTATACAAGACGCGACGGCTGAAGCTCTGATGTCTCAGAATCAATAGCGATAAAAAACTTTCTCAAAAGCCAAGGTCCGCCTTGGCTTTTTTGTATACTTATAATTGTGTTTCCCAATGCGTAGAACGTGAATATGGACTTTAATCTCGCCCTAAAACTCTACACCGCAGAGCAAGTAAAAAACGGTGAAACGCTGGCTGCGCAAATGGCTGGTGTTTCTATGTATAGCTTAATGCAACGCGCTGGTATGGCCGTGTATGAGCGCTTTTTACATCTGCATCCTAAATCAAAAAATATCTTAGTGATTTGCGGTAAAGGGAATAACGGTGGCGATGGTTACGTATTTGCATCTCTTGCGAAACAAGCTCAACTCAATGTACATGTTTTCCAAATTGGTGATGTATCTGTGCTAAAAGGTGATGCTTTGCGCGCATACGAAGACTGGCAGTCAATCGACGGTGTTAACAATGATTGGGATGAATGGAATACCGCATTGCTAGAAGCAGATGTGATCATCGATGCCATGTTAGGCACTGGTTTAAGCGGTGAGGTTCGTTCGGAGTATCGTCGCTATATTGACCAAATTAATCAAATTCATACCCCTGTGATTGCAGTCGACGTTCCTTCTGGTCTGTGTGCTAATACAGGTGCAGTTTTAGGTGATGCTATTCGTGCCGAGCATACTGTAACCTTCATTGGGGTTAAACAAGGCTTATGCACTGGACAAGCGAGAGATCGAGTTGGCGAGCTCTACTTTTGTGGTTTAGGCGTCAATACTAAGTTTGATACTATCGAAGTAGAAAGTGCATTAGGTATTGATCATCAGGTTGTTTCAAGATTAATGCCCAAGCCAAATCCAACGGTCCATAAAGGTGACAACGGGAAGTTGCTTTGTGTTGGTGGCAATCAAGGGATGTCTGGAGCGATTCGTTTATGTTCCTCCGCTGCGATTAGAGCCGGAGCGGGTTTAACTGCCGCAATTACTCACACGAGTAGCCTTATTCCACTGCAGGTTGGTTGCCCAGAAGTAATGAGCCAGAGCATCACCGCTGACTTACTCAGGGATACTGAGAACGACTTAACTAAACGCATTCGCTGGGCTGACGTATTAGTGTTTGGTCCTGGCTTTGGAGATGATGAGTGGGCTTATCAAGCCTATCAATATCTGGCTCAAGAGCAGAAACCTAAAGTTGTTGATGCTGATGGCCTCAATATTCTAGCGATGCTGAGCCAGCGATGCGATGGCACTCTGGTGTACGACAACCATCGAGTGATCACGCCGCATCCTAGAGAGGCTGCTCGACTACTAAATGTAACCATTCAACAAATAGAAAGTGACCGATACTCTGCTGCAAGACAACTGCAAGAGCGTTATGGCGGTGTAGTGGTTTTAAAAGGCGCGGGGACGCTTATTTACGATGGAACGAGAATGTACGTCTGTCTAGCGGGTAACGCCGGAATGGCGACGGGGGGAATGGGAGATGTGTTATCTGGAGTCATTGGTGCATTACTAGCCAAAGGTTTACCAATTTCTGTTGCCGCACGTTTAGGTGTGGTACTTCACAGTCATGCTGCTGATATAAACGTTAGTCAGCATGGTCAAATTGGTCTTTTGGCAAGTGATGTCGTTAGCACTCTTCGTACCGCTATCACCCAAGAGCTCTATCGAAATTAATTAGATTTCATGCATTGCAGAGAAAATTGGTCGATTTTTTTGAGTACTTTTTTACGAATTAGCAGGGCATCTTAGTATTAGGTGATTGAGTTTTAGGCAGATTTGAGAGGTGATGCGTTTTAATTTTTAAGATATGACGCAAAGGTTTGCGCAATGGGTTAACTTAAGTGCTTTCTCAAGTTGTTGATAGTTATAAATAATAAGAGGTTTTGGTGACTTGGGGAGCGTTTTTGATATGCGATTTTCAAGATGGTATCACAAAAAAAATTCAAATATCAGACTTGTAGGAAATAAATCACAGCCTATAATGCTGAAAACCGGAGCGTCTGCCAACGCTCCGGTTTTTTTGTGTCCGAAGAACAGTGAACTCGTCTGCCAACGAAATCACTACGCACTCTGAAATGACACATATACATATGAATCAAGGAATTACACAATGCGTATCGAACAAGAACTTAAGTTAGGTTTTAAAGATGTACTGTTTCGCCCGAAACGTTCTACCCTTAAGAGCCGTTCTCAAGTAAATTTAACCCGCGATTTTACATTCAAGCATAGTGGTCGTCAATGGTCTGGTGTGCCGGTAATCGCAGCAAACATGGATTCGGTTGGTAGCTTTGCAATGGCTAAAGCGCTGGCTGAGCATGGTGTAATGACCGCTGTTCACAAACATTACACGGTAGAAGATTGGGCTGAGTTTGCTAAATCAGCAGATAAAGTAACCATGAATAACGTTATGGTGTCTACTGGGACATCTGACGCAGACTTCCAAAAAACCAAAGACATCATGGCACTTTCAGATGAATTTATTTTCATTTGTATCGACATTGCAAATGGTTACTCAGAGCATTTGGTCGAGTATGTTGAACGCGTGCGAGCAGAGTTCCCAGACAAGGTCATTTCTGCAGGCAACGTGGTTACTGGTGATATGTGTGAAGAGCTAATCCTAGCTGGTGCAGACATCGTTAAAGTGGGTATCGGCCCAGGCTCTGTATGTACAACTCGTGTAAAAACGGGTGTTGGTTACCCGCAGCTTTCTGCAATCATCGAGTGTGGTGATGCAGCGCACGGCCTTGGTGGCATGATCGTCGGTGACGGTGGCTGTTCTTGTGCGGGTGACGTAGCGAAAGCATTCGGTGGTGGCGCGGATTTCGTAATGCTAGGTGGGATGCTAGCGGGTCACGAAGAGTCAGGCGGCGAAGTGATCGAGAAAGACGGCGAGAAGTTCATGAAATTCTATGGCATGTCGTCGAAGAGCGCGATGGACAAGCACTCAGGTGGTGTCGCTGGCTACCGTGCGGCCGAAGGTAAAACCGTATTATTGCCATACCGTGGTAGTGTTCACGGCACTATTCAAGACATCCTTGGCGGCGTTCGCTCAACATGTACATACGTAGGTGCAGCAAAGCTTAAAGAGCTAACCAAGCGTACTACATTCATCCGTGTTCAAGAACAAGAGAACAACGTGTTCGGTAAAGAGTAAATCGACTGAATGTAAAAAGTGTAAAAGCAACCATATATTGATATTTGGTGCAACCATAATTTGATATTGCCTCTTCATAAGTCTATTGCTTTTTATGTTTATGACATTTTTGAAGGGGCTATTTTATATCTGCTTTAGGATGAAATACCTAGCTAAGTGAGTTTGTTTAACACTTCTATCATGGCGTAGGTTTTTCCAACTTGAGCATTGTAATTTCTCAAACTTAACTAAGCGGCAATGAAAATACATGCTTAACCATAGGAGCCATCGTAATCGCTAAGTCATTAAATAGGCGAGGTCTTCCAGGTTGGTTCCCTTGCTTGATTTGCTTCCATAGCTGAACCGTCTCTTAATTAAAAATGTCCGTTAACAGCGGGTGATTAAAGCTTGGTTGTTGTGTTTCCAATTGGTTGTTCTGTAGCGAGGCTGGCTATTAGCCTAAGTATATGAGTGAACTTAGCTGCTCAGCTCATGGGTTGAAGATTTAGTTGCCTGATTTAGGAAACAAAGCTAGTACCCGGCACTAATTTGAATTTTAAGGTAATAAATCACGAATATAACAGTAGAAGTGAAAGACATGCGCTTAATCTGATTAAGCGCATTTTCTGTGTTTTAAGTTTAGTATTTCACTTCGTAGTTCAAGTGGAAGCGACGACCCGGTGCGTTGTAGTAACGTGAGTTGTTACGCTCTGATTGCGCGTACGCCGTCATGTAGTCTTCGTTGAATAGGTTTTCAACAGCGAAGCTTAACGTACCGAACGGAAGATCGTAGTCCACACCAGCGTTTGCAACGAAGTAGCTGTCTACTGCGTATTTCGCGCCAGAAGTGATTTCATCTTCTTTATCACGGTTGCCTGAGTAAACCAGCGTCATGTTGTAGCGACCGAATTCGTAAGCGTCGTAACTGATAACAGACGTTACTTTCAATGGTGCGATACGCGTGCCGTCTAGTGGTTCCCAGCCGCTGTCTTCGTTAAGTTTACGCTCACCTTCTTGCCAAGAGATCGTGCTGTCTGTACGAAGGTTAGCAAGAATGCTGTAACCAAGCGTTGCTTCCGCACCCCAAACTTTTTCTGGTGCACGAGTACTTTCTAGCGCATCGCCGGCTTCGTTTACGTTCAGTGTCGAACCTAGGTCAGATTCGCTGTAGAACGCTGCAAGAGAGTAGTCCGCTTCACCAAGGAAACCGCGCACACCCACTTCGTAGTTGTCAGTAGTAATTGGCTTGATAGCACCTTCAACTGTTGAGCTGTTGCCAGAACGAATGTCACGTAGTGCTTCGTTCGTTGACATACCTTGCGCGAAAGATGCAAACAGCTGGTGGTTGTCGGTCAGATCGTGTGTCACACCAATGTTGAATAGGAACTCGTCAAAGTACGGATCACCGCCTTGAACTTGATCACCTGCATTGTTGTGCGTGTTACCTACCGTGAAATCATCCACGCTTAGGCGAACGTACTCGTAACGGATACCGTAAGAAAGAACTGTGTTATCGCTTACATCAGTAATGAACTGTGCGAATGGTGCGATAGCAAATTGCTCTACATCCGGTGTGTTGTTGTAGAAACCGACGCTGTTTGGCTGTTTGAACGACTGTTGTTCAACGTCCATACCCCAAGTCACGAATGCCCAATCAATTTGGCTAGAGATGTTGGCTTTCACGCCGAAACGATCAAAATCTGTCTCGTTGTGGCCATATAGCGTTTGACCAAAGGTTGGAGAATTTGGGTTCTTATCTTTCATCGCAAGCGTGAACGTCTCAGTATCTTGAGCCATCCAGTAACCCGTTACATCGAGCATACCTAAGCTAAAGCCCAGATCTTGGTAACGCGCTTGGTAGTTAGCGAACGTACGTGTCACATCGTTTGGTTTCGCGCCATCTTTGCCTGCAACGCCGTTGTTGTAACCTGGGCCACAGTGAACCGCTTCGGCAGGTTTGCCGTTAGCTGCATCGCCATTCGCTGCACACCAGCCGTCGTTGTCAGTAATGTTACGAACGCCAACAGTCAAAGTCAGTGAACGATCTTCGTCGATGTTACGGTTCCAAACGCCGTTTACGTTTAGGTTGTCCATGTCATCTTCGTTGTTTACCGAAGGTAGGCGGTCACCGTTAGCATCGTAGCTGCCGCCACGTTGCTCGTAACCCAGACCTAAACGCCATTGATCTTTCTTATCACCGCCAGTCGCTTCTTGGTAAACGTTCCAAGTGAACGCATCGCTACCAAACTCTTGGAAGCTTGTGCCAACTTTAGTGCGATATTCTACTGCGCCTTCTTCTGGCATTTTGGTGATCACGTTGATGATACCGCCCTGTGCGCCAAGGCCGTATACCGCAGAACCACCGCGGATAACTTCGATACGCTCAACGTTTTGCGGATCAATCGCCGACAACTCTTGGCCAAAATCTAGGAAGCTGTTGTTTTGTGCAACACCGTCAATCAATAGCAGAACGCGACGACCACGGATTTGGTTTTGACCTTTGCTGCTCAGGTTACCGTGAACAGAAGTCCCCATACCTGGAACCAAGGTTGAAAGCACATCGTTGATGCTGCGGCTTTGGTTCAATTGAGATTGAAGTTGTGCTTGGTCGATAACGGTCACAGAGCGAGGAACGTCGTTAAGCAGCTGTTGAGAACGGCTTGCGGTAACAACCATTGTTTCCATTGCTTGGACTTGGTCGTTACTTTCCGCTGAAACGCCGAAAGGTGAAAGAGTAATTGCACTTACCACTGCAATATTTAGCTTAGATAGTTTGAGTTTCATAGCTTCCTGCAACTAAAAGTTGTCTTTTATAAACTTGTTAATAAATTGATTTAGCTAGCGATTATTGAGCACTTTGTAATTACGTGGTAGTCTAGCACGCAAAGAAGTAATGTAAATATCAATAATTATCATTTGTAATTTAATGGGCAGTTTTACAGCAGTCGTTATCATTTCAATAATTAGCCAAATGCTGTCTATTCAGCTTGCTTATGCAAGTGGATTAAACGCATCAGTTGTCGATGATCTAGACCATACTATTTAGACGTCGAATGTGACCCATTTCCCGCGTGTTGCAAGCGTGTCTACTTTTGGTGCAGAGCTAGTAATAGCAATGGGTGAGAAGCCTGTTGGTGTATCCGATTATCCTGGTGGATTTCCTCCTTATCTTTCTGCTTTAAATGACGTGCCAAGTCTTGGTAATCGTTCAAGAACCAGCTTTGAAGCTTTGTACGATGCGAAGCCAGATTTGGTTGTTGGTTTGGGGCGAATGTTAGAGCCTTACTATCAGCGCTTCGTCGAAATCGCACCGCCTCTCGGTTTTGATTTGATTACTTTAGAAGACAGTTTTTCTGCGGTAGAGCGTGCAAGCATGGCAATGGGGCGAGAAGAGCAAGGGAAATCACTAAATATGTGTTTTCAGACTTTTCTTGATGAAATGCAATCAAAGCTCGGTAATAGACAGTTTTCTGGTTGATTTCTGACAAGTGCAGGCGTCACTCCGCGAGCATACTACTCACACTTTATGTCCGTTGCTCTTATGGAAAAATTGAATATCCGAAGTGCGAATGGTGACTCGCCGTACGCGACGAAAACGCCTTTTTCTGGGCAAGTGGGTCTTGAGTGGTTGGTAAAACTCGATCCCGATGTGATTTTTATGTACCAGAACGCCGAGCCACAATTTACCGAATCGAAAATTTGGCAAAGCCTAAAAGCGGTGAAGAACAATCGAGTTTACTTGGTTGATATGACATGGCGAGAGCCAGAAGGGCCACTTTCACGAATTTGGGTCGCGATGGATATCGCCCACAAAGTGTATCCCGATCTTTTCCCTGCGCCTTCTGTTGAACGAGTTTATGAGGTGATCAATGGCTCATGTTCTTAGGATAACCAAACCAAGTGCGGTGATGGTTCGCAGTTTGGCGACGGCTTTGTTACTAGCTGTGGTTTATGTGTCTTTGTCGAGTGGCATTTACCATTTTGATGCCCAGCAGATCATGGCGTTTTTGATTCCTGATTCAAGCAGCCAAGCATCTTTAGTGTTTTGGGAACTACGTTTACCTCGTACCTTGATCGCACTCTTTGGTGGGGCGGCGTTGGCGGTATCCGGCTCGCTCATGCAAGACATCGTTCGCAACCCGTTAGCGTCTCCAAACCTGACCGGTGTGATGTCTGGCGCAGCGCTTAGCGTGTTGACGGCGACCATGTTTTTGCTGCCATTGCCAACGTTGTTTTGGGGGATTGTAGGTGGTTTGCTTGGCGGTGCCATTACCTTATCCATTAGTTGGAAACAGGGCGTCACACCAGCGCGTTTGGCGTTAGCTGGCATTTCCGTGAGTGCGTTTTGCCAAGCAGCGGTGACCTACATTCTTCTGTCGGATCGCGTAGACAGTGAGTCACTGTTTTTCTGGTTAACGGGCAGTAACGCAGGCGCGAATTGGTCGGTGTTTACGCCGCTTGTTTATACCGTCATTCCTGCGTTTATATTGCTTGCGGTGACACATCGACAGCGTGGTTACTTACTGCTGGATGACACGGTTGCTCGTGGTTTAGGTATCGCGATTAACCGTTATAGATTGGCGTTTGGTTTTGTCTCTGTCGTGCTTACTGCGGTTGCGGTTGGTGCATTTGGTCCTGTCGGTTTTGTTGGCCTTGTTGCCCCTCATCTCGCTCGCATGATGGGGTTGGGACTTGGCGGTGCAGCTTTGATTGGTGCGGCACTCGTTACCGCAGCAGATCTCCTTTCTCGAACCCTGCTTATGCCGTTGGAAATTCCGATTGGCGTCATTACCGCGACTTTAGGTGCGCCTTGGTTTCTTATGTTGATTGTTCGTGAGCTGAGAGGGAAATAATGAAAACGCGTTTCTTATTCCCTTGCTTGGCTTTGCTGGTGTTCGCTCCTGCACTGTTTATCGCTTCTAACCCAGAGCTTAGACAAGCAGGTGAACTGTTTATTACTCGCGGTACTTACCACCCATTTTGGTCGCTAACGTTACCAAGATTTTTGCTGGCGATTATGGCGGGTATGATGCTGGCAGTATCAGGCTTATTGCTGCAAACCACCCTCAAAAACCCGTTGGCAGACAGCGGTATTTTAGGGGTGAACGCTGGTGCTTCTCTTGGTGCTGTTTGTGCGATTTTGTTGCCCGCTTGGTTTAATTGGAATATCACCACAGAAAGCGCGTTGCTGCTGTTTTCAATGGCGGGTGGTTTGCTCAGTGCGATTCCTGTTTTGATCGTTAGCCGAATCGGAAATACCAGTCTCACTCTACTCACAGGTGTAGCGATCACGGCGATTCTTGGCGCGTTGAGTTCGGCGCTAATCTTCACTATTGGTCAGGGTAAAACCGATATCGCATTGCAATGGATGGCGGGTGGTATGTACGGCCGAGGTTGGGAACAAGTGAGTTATCTTTTGCCTTGGTTCTTGGCCTGTTTAGCGTTCATTATTTTGGTGTATTTGCCATTGAAATGGGTACGCTACGATGACGCGATTTTGCGTGGCATTGGTATCAACGGTGCTTTGCTGCGTTTGGGGATTTTGTTAGGCACAGTATTTATTACCGCGCCCGCCGTCTCAGCCGTTGGGCCAATTGGTTTTGTGGGATTGGTGATTCCGCACATTGCACGTTTGCTCAGTGCGAATGATCCTTTGCGAACCATGTTTATGACTTTGACTTTCGGCGCTGGCTTCCTCGCACTTTCAGATGTTTTAGCCAAACACTTACTGTTCCCAACCGAAATTCCAGCGGGCGTGATTACCGCACTGCTTGGTGTGCCATTTTTCCTCTTCTTGTTAAGGAAACACTCATAATGACCCTATCTTCAAAAGGGCTTGAAGGGCAATCGCTCACCTCAGGCTACAACGATACGATGATCTTGAACGATGTGAACATCCGTCTTCAAGAAGGTAAGGTAACGGCGTTCATTGGTCCAAATGGGTGCGGTAAAAGTACGCTGATGAAGACCTTAACCGGTGCGATAAAAGCGAAAAAAGGCGACGTGACTTTTAAAGGCAAAGCGCTTAACCAATGGAAGCTTAAAGATCTCGCTAAACACATTGCGATTCTGCCTCAACATCCTACGGCACCAGAAGGTGTATTGGTTGAGCAGCTTGTTGCGCTTGGTCGTGTTGCTCATCGCAAGTGGTATCAGGGCAATAGTGAGCGTGACCAAGAAGTGATGACTGAGTCGCTTGCTTCTGTCGGGTTGTCTGGTTACGAAAAGCGTGTAGTGAGTACGTTGTCGGGTGGTGAGCGTCAGCGCGTTTGGCTGGCGATGTGTTTGGCGCAAGAAGCACAGTGGTTATTGCTAGATGAACCAACCAGTTATCTCGATTTAGGTCACCAACTCGAGTTACTCGAAGTACTCGATAAGTTGAACAAGGAACGCAACTTAACCATTGTTTATGTTCTGCATGAACTGAGCCAAGCTGCGCAGTTCTGCGATGAACTGGTACTAATGAAAAAAGGTCAGATTTTAAAACAGGGATCGCCTTTGGATGTGCTCACTGAATCGACCCTTGAATCGGTGTTTAAAGTGGAAGGAAAAATGGAAGTCATTGATGGCTACGTTTACTGTTTACCAAAAGCTTATGTTCGTGAGGAAGCGCGTTAATGGAAAACCTGTTTAATCAGTTTCGTACTTTGGTGGCTTTGCCTGAGAATGTTAAAACGCTGAGCATCACCGAGCAGCAAGCCATCTTGAATCGACACGAACCTTTCTTCCGCTTACGTTTTGTTGAACAGCCGAAAGGCATTAAAGCCAGTGAATGGTTTGAGCGTGATTTTCCTGCTGTTGTGCAAGATTACGCAAACTCTATTGAGGCAAAGCTGCCTTTTGCCGTGCCTATCTGGCAGAAAGTGTTCAACGCGATTTTGTTGACGTCGCTGGTCGGTCACCGTGTGGTGTTTGATCGCGTGTTGCAGTTAACACTCGATGATCTGTATCTGACCATTGGTGAAGACCATCGTATCGCAAGCATTGAAGTGTTGAGTGCAACGCCTTTCTTTGCTCTTGAGGCTGGTAACGAAAACGCGATGCAAGTGGAGTCAGAACTGGCTTTAGATGAGAAACTTGCGCAATTCATTACGACGCTCTCTGAGCCATTGGTGCCGCTGTACAAAAAGCAGAAAGTTAGCCCGAAAGTGTTTTGGGGGAATGCCTTGTACGCGTGTGATTTGGCGTTTTCTAAACTTGCGCATCAACCATTAGCCAATGACAGGTTAGATCTAGACGTGCAAGCGGCATCAAAGTGGCAGCAAAACCTATTTAACGCGGTAACACCAAAAGGCGGTGAGTTAAACACGGTAAAAAAGGTGACCTTTAATGGCTTTCAAAAGCTCTACGTGAGACGAGAAACGTGCTGTCTGAAATACAAAATTGAAGGCAAAGAGAAGTGCTCAACCTGTAACTTGCACGATTCAGAAATCCAAGAAAACATCATGCGTATGAACATGCTTGGGTTATTTCAGTAAAATCGATAAATTATCATTTTTTATTGACCACATGTAATTTCAGTAAAAGTCGCTTATTTGAAAAGGTTTTATGTGATTTAGAGCAAAGTTATGGTCTACTGTAGTTGCGGATAAATGACAGTAGGAAGAATACACGAATCGAAGTGGCTGTTGTTACCTATTTGACTGCTCATACCGTTGCCATTCCGCTGTTAACTCTGCTTTTTCTTTTCTCGCTGCAATCAGCATTTCTATATTTACGTCAGTGTTTGGGTGCCTTTGAATGTATCGTTCGTAATCAACCGGAACACCATTGATGTGCAGTTCAAGATGTAAATGCGGCCCTGTTGTTCTTCCTGTGTTACCCGTTTTCCCTATCACTTGTCCTCGGCTGATCTTCTCACCAACATGGACGTTGCGCTGAGATAAGTGTAGGTAGCGTGATACAGAGCCATTTGTGTGGCGGATATTAATGTAGTTGCCGGCAAAACGGTTGTAGCGGGACTTTAAAACGACGCCATCAGCAATACTACGAATCGGTGTACCTACAGGTGTGGCATAATCAGTGCCTAAGTGCGGAGTCGTTATATTGGTCACTGGATGGGCTTTGTTGCGTAATTCGGACAGAAAACCAAGTCGTCCGAAATTGAATAATTATTAAACAATATACTGAGTTTCAG